>PLYB01000217.1 GCA_003151655.1 Gallionellaceae bacterium
GGCGATGCCGATGTCGGCGTGCATGCCCTCACCGGGGCCGTTGACGACGCAGCCCATGACGCTGACCGTCAGTGGTCGCTTCACCTCGGCGAGCGCCGCTTCCACTTGTTTGACCATGGGGACCATGTCGATCTCCAACCGCCCGCACGTGGGACAGGCAACCAGGTTGGGTCCGGTCGGCGTGGTCTGCAAGTTGGCGATGATCTGCTTGGCGACGCGGACCTCTTCTTCCGGCTCGCCCACCAATGAAACGCGAATCGTGTCGCCGATACCTTCGGCCAGAAGAATGCCGATACCCATTGCACTCTTGATGCTTCCGGTATCAACCGGCCCGGCTTCGGTCAAACCGAGATGCAAGGGATAATCACTGCGTGTAGCCAGCTCGCGATATACCGCGATCAAGTCTTGCACTTCGCTTACTTTGCAGGAAAGAACGATGCGGTTATGCGGCAAACCAATTTCTTCGGCACGCTTTGCCGATTCGAGTGCAGACACAATCAAAGCCTCACGCGTTACTTCAGCCACATCTTTGGGCTGTGCCAGCTTGGCGTTCTCGTCCATCAAGCGCACCACGAGATCTTGATCCAGACTCCCCCAGTTGACGCCGATACGCACGGGTTTATCGTATTGTTTGGCAACCGCGATCATCATGGCGAACTGATCTTCAGACTTGCGATTCTTGCCGACATTGCCAGGATTGATACGGTATTTTGCGAGCGCCTGCGCGCATTCCGGAAATTCGGTGAGCAGCCGATGCCCGTTGTAGTGGAAGTCACCGATCAGCGGCACATCGCAGCCCATTTCGTCCAGCATTTTGCGGATACGCGGCACTTGCACGGCGGCTTCGGAAGTATTGACCGTAATGCGTACCAACTCAGAGCCGGCCTGCGCCAACTCATACACCTGCCGTGCCGTACCTTCCGCATCAGCGGTGTCCGTATTGGTCATTGATTGCACTACGATAGGAGCGTCACCGCCGATGGCAATATCGCCGACAAGCACCTGCTGCGTTTTACAACGCAAGATAGAAGGGTGGCTCATGCTTTCAAGCGCCGGTTATTCCAGAATCAACCGTGCAACTTCTATATCGGTAAATTCCTTAAGATCAATTTCATCACCCTCGTAATACAAATGTACTCCGCTGGCGTTGCCAATAACGAGAGAAAAAGGTGGGGTTCCTTCAACCCATTGCTCACTACCCGGCTCATTAACTTGCTTGAACACAGTTTTACCAGACTTATCCCGTATATCGACCCAAGACTCAGCCTTAAAAACAAGGCGTATCGGGGCTTTATTTTTTTCCTTCTGGACAACTTTTTCTTTCGGAACAGCCACAACAACGGGAGCAACCGCAACAGCAGGGGGAACCGATGCAGATATCGCAACGGGGCTTACCACGACGGAGCTTGCCGCATTGGCTACAGAAACATTAGCATCGGGTACTGCCACCGGAACATCCACGACCGCTTTCGTTTCAGGTATTTTTACGGGCACTGGCTTCTCATGAAAAAAGAAGAAGCCAATTCCCAAGATCACCAGCAAACCCAATGCCGCAGAAAGCCATAAAACATTAACACTGCGTGCAGCGGGAAACGGCACCTCAGCCAAGCTCTTATTGGGCTCCGACTGTTGCGCTGTCGACGGCAATGCATTCAATAATGTCACTTCATCAAGATGCAGCAACCTGGCATAGCTACGCACAAATCCGCGCACAAATGCCAACTCGGGCAGACGTTCGAAATTATCGGCTTCCAAAGCTTCAACCTGCCGGGGAGCAAACTTAATGCGTCCTGCCACATCAGCAACGCTTAATCCCTGACTTATGCGAGCTTCACTCAATATCTTGCCGACAGTCAATGCTGGCGAAGCTTCCATTGAAGTATCTATTATTGGAGTAGCAACTTCATCGTTTGGTTGTGTATCCATTATTCACCATGTAGCAATAATTGAGTCTCTTTCGAATCCGGGAAACGCTTTTGCAATTGCAAAGCGTAGCTCTGCTCTGAATTTCGATCCCCTACTTTTCTTTCAATACGAACCGCCAACCACAATTGCGATGCCGACAACTCGGATACTCGCTGAGAAAGCCTCAAAAAATACGACTTGGCTTCGACAAAAGCCTGTTTGGCAAAACTCACATCGGCCAAACCAAACAAGGCATCGGGTAAATTTGCCGACCTGACCAAAGCACGTTGAAAATACTCTTCCGCATCAGCCAGCTTGCCCATTTTTCTGGAACAGACTCCCGCATTAACATAAGCGGTTTCAGGAGAGGTATAAAGCGGATTCTTCAACGCCTCAAGAAATTGAGGGATTGATTCGCTTTCCCGTCCCCTCTGGCACAAAAACCAACCGTAGTTGTTGTGCGTATTGGAGTCCCCGTCATCCAGTTTCAGCGCATGGCGAAAATCCTCTTCTGCCAACTGGTCTTCGCGCAGCGTAAAATGAATTTGCCCGCGCACATTAAAGGCGGGAGCATAATTTGAATTTGCTTTCAATGCAATTTCGATTTCCTGCAACGCTATCGAATATTGAGTACGTTCAAAATAGGAGGCAGCCAGTTCGGTATGTATTTTGGCACTGGCCAAAGCGCGCTCGGGGCTAAGACCGCTCCCCCCCGAGGCACAACCGGAGAGCCATAAAACAATCAAAGCCAATCCGAAAATTCTCACTGAGCCACCTCGATCAATCTATGTGTTCTCTTGGTCTTATCCTGAACCTTGCCAGCCAGTTGTCCGCATGCGGCCGCAATATCGTCGCCGCGCACTTTACGGATAGTCGTCACTATATCAGCCTGCATCAGTACATCGCGAAAACGCATTACCGACTGCATATCAGAACGCTGATACGGTGCTTGCGGGAAGGGATTAAATGGAATGAGATTAAATTTGCACGGTATGTCGCGCACCAGCGCGATCAGTTCGCGAGCCTGTTTCTCGCTGTCATTCACGCCGGCCAACATCACGTACTCGAAGGTAACGAAATCTCGCGGAGCCTTCTCCAGATAGCGCTGGCAAGCAGCCATCAATTCCCGTAGCGGATATTTTTGATTCACCGGAACCAGCACATTGCGCAGCGTGTCGTTCGGCGCATGTAGCGATACCGCCAACGCCACCGGACATTCTTCACGCAGTCTGTCCATCGCGGGCACAATACCTGAAGTCGAAACAGTCACACGGCGGCGTGACAAACCATAAGCGTTGTCATCCAGCATCAGACGCAAGGCACTCACCGTATTGTCGAAATTCAACAGCGGCTCACCCATGCCCATCAGCACCACATTGGTGATTGGCCAATTGCCATCAACAGTTTTACCGAGTTCCCGGTTCGCCCACCACAACTGGCCGATGA
>PLYB01000206.1 GCA_003151655.1 Gallionellaceae bacterium
GTAACGAGGTGCCGGGGCGCAAAGCCTATCCCGGCTATCTCTATTCCGATCTGGCGGAAATTTATGAACGAGCCGGACGTATTCGCGGCAAGCCCGGTTCCATCACCATGATCCCGGTGGTGAGCATGCCGAGCGACGATATTACCCACCCCATTCCCGATCTTACCGGCTACATTACCGAAGGGCAGTTGGTGCTGAGCCGCACGCTCAACAATCTCGGTGTCTACCCGCCGGTGGACATTCCGCCGTCATTGTCGCGCCTGATGAAGGACGGTATCGGCAAGGATCACACGCGCGAGGATCATGCGCGCGTTGCCGGGCAAATCTATGCTTCGTATGCGCGCGGGCTGGAGGTGCGCAACCTCGCTTCGATTATCGGCGCGGAAGATCTTTCGGATAGTGACCAAAATTATCTCAACTTTGCCGATGCCTTCGAACGGCGTTTTGTGGGGCAGGGCGAGGATGAGGAACGCAGTGTTGTCGAGACACTGAACTTGGCTTGGGAGCTACTCTCGCTACTGCCGCCGGAGGCGCTGACCCGCGTGGGCGTGGAGGATCTGGCCAAATACCACCATTGGCAAAGCGCGCAGACGGAGGAGAAATGAAAGGCCGTCTCAAAGTTCGTCCGACCAAAAGTACGCTGCTTTCGCTGCGCCGTCAGGTGTCGGCTTTGCAGCACGGCCATGATCTGCTCGAACGCAAACGCGAATTGCTCACGCGTCTGGTGCACCAGCGCCTGCACAGCTACCGCGAGCTGCGCAGCACGGTGAGTGAGGCATTGCAGGGCGCGTATCACTGGCTAGCCGTTGCCCATATGCGTATGGGCGGTACGCAACTGCATCAGGCGGTGCTGGGGCTCAAACCCGCGTTGTCGGTATACATCCTGCCGCGCAGCAGCATCGGGGTCGAATACCCTACCGTGACGGTCGAGAGCTCGCCGCTGCAACCCGTCGGCTTGATGTGGACCGATGCCAGCTTCGACGAGGCACGCAAGCGCATGACCGAAATTGCCATGCTGCTCGCGCAACTGGGCGAAGCCGAAACCGCGCTGTGGCGTTTGCTGAACGAACAACGCAAAACCCAGAAGCGCGTCAACGCGCTCAAGTACAACGTCATCCCGAGTTACCAGACCACCATTCGCTACATTGAATCGACGCTGTCGGAGGAAGAACGCAACACCCTGTTCCAACTCAAAGTCATGCGCAGCCAACTGGCAGCGGGTGCAGGGCAGAGCCCCATCGGGTGACGAATCTGTTGAGACTCGAATTAGAAACGATAACCCAGCATCAGGCTTTCGCCGACCATAGAGGCTCGCTGGGTTAGCGGACTCAATTGGGCGCTGCCTTCCAGCCGTTTGTAGCTCACGCTGGTAGTGCTGAACCATGATTTGTCGAAGTTATGCACCCATGAGGCGCTTAATGTCGTGTCTTTTTTGCCTTCGGCTGCGTTGTAGGGGGCAAGTACGTTGCCCGATGCGGTCGCTTGAGCCGCCGTCACGCCAAAATAAGTCTGGTTGTAGATCGAGTCGCCCCAGTTGATAGTCGCTCCCAGGCGGAAGCGGTCATCCTCACCAAGAGGAATGGCGACATTGCCGCCTACGTTGGCATGGGTGCCGTAATCGCTGCTGGCAATGCTGCTGGAAAGGGACATAAATCCCAAGTGAGTGCTGAAAAAAAGACTGCCATCCGGGTAATAATCGATATTGCCCATGCCGTATAAGCGCGCATCGGCATCCTGACTCCGCGCCTCCCCCAGAAGCACTCGCACCCCGTATTGGAAATATTTCACCTCGGAAAAATTGAAACCTATTCCTCGCGTCACGCCGATAAAGAATTTCCCCTTGTTGTAGTTGATGTCCAGCAGAGGGACGAGTCTTAATTGGTTCTCGGCATCCCCATCATAGCGAGGGGCGTAACTTACCCCTGTTCCAATGGAGACCTGCCAGTTGCCACTCTGAGCCTGCGCGGATGAGGAACTGACCACTATGCCAAGTATAGCGATCAATGTGGCACGCAAGCAGTAAGTCACGAGTCGATTCATATTCCTTGCTCAGAGTTGATTTGGCGAAAACTTTCCCCATCATCTATCACTATTATCGGCACTTCTGCCATAAAGTGAAGTTGTGAATAGAGGGCAAACTCCGGTGAGACTGCTGATGCTGACTTCGCTTGCTGTCCACAAAAGCCGGTCAATTTGTGGCAGACTCCGCTAAGTCATATTCAAACAATAGCCATGTCATCAAGAGAGCCGCAAATGCAAGAAATAGTTATCGCTGATTTATCTTTGCCATCCCACGCATCGGCCATTATTTATCTGTTGAATGAATATGCCAAAGACGATATGGGGGGCGGCGCGAAATTGGCGGATTTTGTAAAAGATAATCTCGTGGCAGAACTACGCAAGCGCCCGGCAGCGCATGTCATACTCGCTTTCGTTGAGGGCGCACCCGCTGGCATGGCGATTTGTTTTGAAGGATTTTCAACCTTCGCCTGCAGACCGTTGCTGAATGTGCATGACCTCATCGTCGCCCAACCATACCGGGGGCGCGGCCTCTCCAAACTGCTGCTCGCCAAGGCGGAAGAGATCGCCATCGAACTGGGTTGCTGCAAGCTCACGTTGGAAGTGCTGGAAGGCAATGCCGTTGCGCAAGCCGCGTATCAAGCCTGCGGTTTTGCCGGTTACCAACTCGATCCCAAGATGGGCAAGGCGATGTTCTGGCAGAAAAGGCTGGCGTAAGCTATGCAAAAAACCGCTACCCATTGAGCCTCGACATGTCTTCCACAATCCACGGGAACTCCATCGAGCCCGCCCCGTTAATTTCCGCACTGTGTAACAACTGATGAACTCAATTTTCCCCCGCGAACGCTGGCTGCTGCCGCTAGGCCTTGTTATCCTCTCCGTAATTTGGGGATACGCATGGGTACTGTCCAAACAGGCGCTGAGTTTTGCACCGCCCTTCGCTTTTGCGGCGGAGCGCAGTATCGGCGGAGCGCTGGCATTGTTGCTGGCGCTCAAGCTGATGGGCAAGCCGCTCAAGTTGGCCGCGCCGGGCCCAACGCTCGCCATCGGTCTGACGCAAATCACCTGCTTCATGTTGTTATCGACCTGGGCGCTGGTGGAAGGCGGCCCCGGCAAAACGGCGGTGTTAATCTTTACCATGCCCATCTGGACGCTGCTGCTTGCTTGGCCGATTCTGGGCGAGCGCATTCAGGGCAAGCAATGGCTGGCTGCCGCCAGTACGTTCATCGGCCTGCTGCTGATCATCGAACCATGGAACATGCACACTAGTCTGTTCAGCAAATTTCTCGGTGTCATGGCCGCATTGTGCTGGGCCACCGGCACCGTACTCATCAAGCGTCTGCGCGCCAGACAACAGGTCGACCTGCTCTCGCTAACCGCATGGCAGATGTTGATTGGTGCCGTGCCGCTGGTAGCGCTGGCGTTGCTAATTCCCGAGCGTCCTACCGACTGGTCCGCCACCTACATCGGCATACTGGCGTTCATGTCCGTGATCAGCACGGCGCTGTGCTGGTGGTTGTGGATCATCCTATTGGACAGAGTGCCCGCATGGGAAGCCAGCCTTTCCGTGCTTGGTACGCCGGTGATAGCGATTGTTTCGTCACGCCTGATGCTGGGGGAAGATTTCAAACTCAGTGAGGTGACCGGCATCCTGCTCATCGGTACCGGGCTGGCGTTATTGTCCCTGTTCGGATGGGCGGCCAGCCGCCGTAATTCGACAAAATAAAGTCGCGATGGAATGAATGATTAAAAAAGTAACTGGCGGTATACTCGGCGGCGAAAAAAATTAAACCTGACCGGTTTGTGCCATTACTAAAACAGCAACATACTTTTCGCCATGAAAACCAAGAAACTCAAGCAAAGCACGAACTATGTAGTTGTCCAGGAAAACGGTGTTTTCATCGCGCGCTTCGCCGATCTTGATCTGGAATGTCGCGGTGCGACGGAACAAGAAGCGATAGAAAATCTGCAAGAGGCACTGGCTCTTTTCTTCGAGGACTTGCCCGGGCCAGCCGACGGCTAGCCTGTTCTGCTGATGAATAAACCGCTCAAAGAAAACTCCGCCCGCGTGTTTTTTGCCCTGTGGCCTAATCAGGCAGAGCGCAAAGATTTTGCTGCACAGCAGACTAGTCTGCAACAGTTATGCGGCGGGCACGCCATGCGCAGCGATACCTTGCATGTTACGCTAGCCTTCCTTGGCGAGGTAGAACTGCATCGGCTGGAAGCCTTGAAATTGGTGGCACAAGAAGTCGAGGGGAAATCTTTTGACCTCACCTTCGATACTGCCCGCTATTGGGGGCACAACCATATCGTGTATGCAGCCCCCGATATTGTCCCTCCTCAATTGCTGCATCTGGTACATGATCTGGAACAGTGCTTGAGCCAACATCACTTTCTTTTTGAAAAGCGCGAGTACAAGCCGCATGTCACGCTGCTGCGTCACGCGAAATGGGATGATTCACCATTGCCTGAAATGAATAAAGTGGTGTGGCAGGCGAGAAATTTTGCACTGCTGCAATCTGCGCCGGACGAGAATGGCGCAAACTATCGGGTGCTGGCGAAGTTTCGTTTGTATTAAGGAAACGCAGAATAAGTCCAAAAACTGTGGTTCGATACACCCAGAGGGTGCGAGAACCTCTTTGAGGCATTTCCCGTTCATCCCGAGTAGGCGTAGCCGTATCGAGGGAGCGAACGGGAAACACTCACCACGAACGGACTTATTCTGCGTTTCCTTAAATATTTGCAGACTAGCCGGTAAAACTGAAGCCATCTCAACAGCTATTTCTGTGCTGCCCAATAGGTGTAGCATGACAACCGGAAGGGGGCTGCCACATGTATTCCGGAGAAAAGTTCAATGCCATTACCCATCTTGTCGGAGCTGTTCTGGCTCTCGTCGGCACGGTGGTACTCATCGTTCTGGCGGCAACAGATGGCGATCCCTGGAAAATAACGAGTGTATCGATTTACGGCGTAACACTGGTATTGCTCTACACGTCCTCTGCGCTTTACCATAGCCTGCGCGGCAGGGCGAAAATCATCCTGCGCGAGTTTGACCATCACAGTATCTATTTACTGATCGCAGGCAGTTACACGCCATTCTGTCTGGTGGCTTTGCGCGGCCCATGGGGATGGACGCTGTTTGGTGTAGTTTGGGGTCTCGCCGTACTGGGCATTTTGCAAGAACTAAAATTCAAGAGCGGCGCGAGGATACTATCAGTCGTCATCTATGTCGTGATGGGCTGGGTGGCAGTTCTGGCCACAGTGCAACTGCAGCACGCGCTAGGGCCGAGCGGATTTGTCTGGCTACTGGCGGGTGGATTGTTCTATACGATTGGAATCGTGTTCTACGTGCTTGATACTCGACTAAAGCATGCTCACGGCATCTGGCATCTGTTCGTGCTTGCCGGAAGCGCATCACACTATATTGCGATTCTATTTTACGTTCTGTAACGTTGCACTGACTCTCAACTCCTGACATCGAAATGCAAAAACTAACCTCTTCAACCCGCGAACTGATCAATCTGGCCTGGCCGATGCTGATCGCGCAACTGGCGATGATGGCCAATGCCGTAATCGACACCGCCATGGCCGGGCGGCTATCCGCCATCGACCTTGCCGCAGTCGGCATTGCCGCCTCCATCATGGCTACCGTGCTGATGACGCTGGTTAGCGTTCTGCTCGCGCTGACACCCATCATCGCTCACCTGCATGGTGCAGGGAGGCGCGCCGACATCGGGCGCGAGATACATCAGGGCATCTGGATTTCGTTGGTGCTGGCATTCGTGGCGATCCTGCTGATGCTATTTCCCGAACCGTTCCTTGCGATTTCGGAATTGCAGCCCGCAGTGGAAA
>PLYB01000215.1 GCA_003151655.1 Gallionellaceae bacterium
ATGCGTCGTACTTGGTGCAAAAGAGTCACGAATTCCACAGCGTTATGTGTGGCATTGGTTTAGACAATGCCAGTACCCACAACTGCTAGATAAACAAATCTGGCACAAAGGAACCTAAAACCCCGCCTAGGATTGCGCCTACTGCAATACCAATCGGCCCACCCACCGCACCAATGCATGCCCCCGCTTCAGTACCGGCCCACGTTGTTCCAGCCCTTACTCCATGCTTTGCGGCGCGTGTCGCGCATTCCCGTCCAGTGATTTTTCCATCATGCAAATCTATCAAGTCGCTGCACACATTTATGCCAGCCCCCGCAATTGCACCAGGCGCGCCTGAACCNNTAGTTGCCTTACTAGCGACTTGAGTTATAGCGGCAGTACCGATTTTACTTACACCAATAGTAGTCGCCTGATAGGCAATGCCTCGTGCCGCACCTTTGATAGTTGATTTCGCCACATCCGTTGCACTTCCGCCTTGCATGGCTGTTACAACACCAGACATTCCTCCTCCCACCAATGCTGCAGCACCATACGCAGATTGTGCGGCCTCTCTTTCCATCACCTTAGCTACAGCTTTCGGCTGTTTAGAAGCTTGCTGCGCTTCGGCAAGGCTTACTGGCTTAGAAGATGCCCCCTTGTACGTAACGCGATCTGTAACGGCCTTGGCAGTATCCTTCAAGGACAAATCTGGGCGGCGGCTAGCCTTCGACAACTCTTCCGCTATGTGGCGCACTTTTACGGTCTTATCGGAGGGCACAATCTTTTGCATGCCGTCGTATTTTGGCGAGGAAATACTGCGAACCAAAGTGGTAGACGAGCCAGATAGTTTTGCTTGCGCGGAAGCTACGGTCTTCCCACCAACCTTTGCGACAATGTCCGCCGCGTCGTGGGGGAGACCAACGCTAGCAGTTGTCTCAAAACGTTGTGGCAGCCCCTTTAGTGCTGCATCAACATTCGCAGTTGTCACATGCAGATCCTCGAAAACACGCCCAGCAAGATGATTGCCGTGTGATGCATTAGCGTATTGTCTTGCTGTTGCAGCGAGTTGATTCGTACCCTTTGCAGACTCGGCTATTGCTTGGGCACCTCTTACAGCTTGCGCTTGGATCGCCGCATCGGTTAGTTTTTTTTGATTTTTGTCATTGGATTTCATGGTTGCCTCCTTACTGAATACCCCAATTTATTGAGCCAATTTGTGGCCGCACTCGTTGCAGAATTTCGCATCGCCAACAACGATAGCATTGCAATTCGGACATTGCTCCAGCAGAGCCTTTTGTCTCATATAGGCCAGTTGAATAACGCACGGCACAGTTACACGGTATGCAGGACTAGCCAAGTCAAAAGCAGTCCATATCGTTGTGATTGCCCAGCCAATAGGACCAGCCATTACACCTATAGCTTTATTCATGCCTTGGACAGCTCCGAATCTTGCTGCCGCCGGGAGGATTGCCTTGGCAACCGCAGCGGCAACGGTGGCTGCCAACATGTAAGATTTGAACCCCCCCAGCTTAATTGCACCTTGCAACAGACCTAATGCCACCGGTACTGCATCAGCAGCGCCCATGCGGTAAGGCACCTTAAATTCGGCGAAGAAAGCTTCCCTCTCTTTTTCAGACATTTTCTCAAGAGATTTTTCCACTACCTTAATCAGGACAGCACTCTCAAGCAAAGCGATGTCCTGCTTTTCGTTGTAGTTAGTCTTGAGATGGTCGGCAACATCACAAACAATTTCCCGATACTCAACGCCCTGGCCTCGGAATAGATTGATGATGGAGTTACCCCCAAAATGCTGAATTTCACGCGCGATCATTTTTAAATGCTGCTGCTGATATTTTTTACCAGCCTTCATGTAAGTCGTTAATGCCTTCGCAACCTCTTCATCTAAAGAAACTCGCCCCTCACCGCCATCGGTGATTATGTCCACCAATATGTTCAGGTCGTCCATAGATGCATTTTCAAGAACAGAGAGTAATTCAGTATCTTCGCGGTAGTTAATCATGATGTTGTTTTCCTAAGTAGGTGACTTAATTTGTCTTAACACTGGCACCGAAGATGGCAGCCAACGTAGTGAGTATTGCCAAAAATTCTTCCCTTGGTTTTGTGGAATTGGTTCCTACAACGGCAGTTTCGAAATTTTGAGCAATCGCAGTCATTGCAAGAATGGACTGCCTTTTTAGATCGTTTCTTCTATTTATATCCTGCTCCGTGGCCTCCCATGTTTGATAATCAACGTCAGCTGATCCCTCTCGACTGTCCGGATAAATATTTAGCCTTTTTGTGAGTTGTAGTCCTGCAGTTACCTTGTTGGATTTTAATGAAGCTTTTACAAAATCCGATTCCTTTCTATTTTGTACGTTATTTTGCATATCAATAATCGCATTGATTAACCGCCTCCAATCGTCATGTGTCATGAGTAAAAATGCTGGCGGAACATTTAGGGCATGAGCCAGCTTGCAAATAGTTTTTAAATCTGGATTTGGAGTCTTTGGATTGCTGGGCTTGTAACCGTCATATTTACGCAGGGTACTTCTTCTAATTGTTGATTTTCTTTCCAGTCCCATTTCCGACATCCGTGTTATGACTTCGTCTCTCCCTGTGCCCGCCACAGCTCGCGCCGCCCCCATATTCGTTCCAAATGCAGTGAGAGTTCTTTCAATAAGCTCATCCAATGGATCTTTGTGCACAGCTTTCACGTCTTTATCTTTCAAGGCCATAACGTTATCTCCATAGTTAAGCAATATGAAACCGTTCGTAATGATGTCCAACGGTAATTACCATACCAGATTCACAATCTTCAACAAGGTAGCAATTCAAGTATTGCCCCAGTTTGTTCACGACTTGATTACCTACCGCCTTCTCCAATTTCCTGCGTGCGGCTTTATCCAAGTAGCGAATCACGCCTCCACGATGGTCGTACACACGATGACCAAACTCTTTGATCCAAGTGATAGCAAGCTTTGGTATGTTGCGCTGTTGACTACGGCTTGCAACATGTTTTGTCATCTTCATAATTCTCTCCAAAGTAAGGTTTTCGTGGAAAGAATAATCGCAAAGACGCAAATAAAAACAAAGCTAGATTGACTACCTAAGACTGCTAGTGACCGTATTTCAGAACCTCATAAACTGTAGCCTCACGACTACACTTGGAAAAGTGTCTATTACTCAGACTCTCTCGGAAATCGGTAAACGCAAAAGCATCGTCGTCACCATCTACTGCTTGAAATCGTCGAATAGGAAATCTGGCTGGGCTGATGCATCGCAGAAGCAAATTTCCTTCGCAAACTCGAATGCCATTTGAGCGAAACATGCTTTCCATCCGCTAAAGCTCTTCCTTGATTACCCTGTGTACAGCATCCCCAAACCCTCGCAACCACCATTCCAGCATCGCCGAGTCCACCACCGTCGCGGTGATCTCGTAAGCATCCTCCAACTCTTGCACTTGCTGGTCTGCCGATAGCGGTGAT
>PLYB01000203.1 GCA_003151655.1 Gallionellaceae bacterium
TCGCGCATTTCGCCGACCAGAATTACGTCCGGGTCTTCACGCAACGCCGAGCGCAAAGCGTTTTGGAACGACAGTGTATGCGGGCCGACCTCGCGCTGGTTGATCAGACATTTCTTCGATTCATGTACGAACTCGATCGGATCTTCCACCGTCAGGATGTGCCCCATCTCATTTTCGTTGCGATGATTCACCATCGCGGCCAGCGTGGTGGATTTGCCCGAGCCGGTAGGGCCGGTCACCAGCACCATGCCGCGCGGGAAATCGGCCAGTTGCTCGAAAATCTTCGGCGCTTTCAAATCTTCCAGCGACAGAATCTTGGATGGAATGGTACGCATTACCGCACCGGCACCGCGATTATGTACGAAAGCATTTACGCGGAAACGCGCCAACCCGGGCACTTCGAAAGAGAAGTCGAGCTCTTTGTTTTCCTCGTAGTGCTTGCGCTGCTGATCGTTCATGATGTCGTACATCATGGCATGCACTTCTTTGTGTTCCATCGGTGGCAGATTGATACGGCGGATGTCACCGTGCACCCGGATCATCGGGGGCAATCCGGCAGAGAGATGCAAGTCGGATGCTTTATTCTTTACGCCGAAGGCGAGCAGTTCGGTGATATCCATTATAATTCCCCATTACGTTTAGCGACCGTATTCAGGCGAGCCGCGAGACCAATCAACAGCATTAACGAAAACTTGCGAAGCGATTCGTTTGCCCCCTCTCCCTCCGGGGGAGGGTTGGGGAGGGGGAAACGGGCGACACGAGTTTCATTTTTGGGGGCACGCACAATTGCCGCGCCCGTTAGGGATTATGACTGCAATCGTTTCCAACTTGCAAGCCGTCCACCATGCCATTATGCAGGCAGCGCAAGCCGCCGAGCGAGATCCGGCAGGCATCATGCTGCTCGCGGTGAGCAAGACTTTCCCCGCGTCAGCGATACAGGAGGCTTATGCGGCGGGGCAGCGTGAATTCGGCGAGAATTACCTGCAAGAGGCGCTGGACAAGATAGTCGCCTTGCGTGACTTGGAGATAGTCTGGCATTTTATCGGCCCCATTCAAAGCAACAAGACACGCGCCATTGCGGAGAATTTCACTTGGGTGCATGGTGTGGAGCGCTTGAAGATTGCACAACGCTTATCCGAACAGCGCCCGCCGCATTTGCCGCCACTCAATATCTGCCTGCAAGTGAATGTCAGCGGCGAAGAGAGCAAAAGCGGTGTCGCGCCGCAGGAAATGGTGAACTTGGCGCGGGAAGTAGCCAAGTTGCCACAGTTGCTTCTGCGGGGGTTGATGGCGATACCTGCACCTGCGGAAGATGAAGCGACGCAACGCCAGCCATTCGCCCGATTGCGGGAATTGTCGCAAGAAATCGCGGCGCAAGGCATGGCACTCGATACACTGTCGATGGGCATGTCGCACGACTTTGCAGCGGCAATACAAGAAGGTGCTACGATCATACGCATTGGTACGGCGATTTTTGGAAAAAGAGATTAGGAGAAATAAATGAATATCACTTTTATCGGCGGCGGCAACATGGCGACAGCACTCATTGGCGGGTTGCTCAAGGGCGGGCTCTATGTGCCGGAAGAATTGTGCGTGGTCGAGGTGAGTGACGAGGCTTGCGCAAAATTGAAACGTCAGTTCGACATTCGCGCCACTACAAATTTACCGCATGGCTTGCTCGGCAGCGGCATCATCGTACTGGCGATCAAGCCGCAGCAATTGCGCGAAGCATGCGCGCAACTGGCTCCGCTGCTCGGCACTCAATTGATCGTTTCCATTGCGGCGGGTATTCGCGCGCAGGACATCGCACGCTGGCTGGCTACGCAAAATATCGTGCGCTGCATGCCGAATACTCCTGCGTTGATCCAGAGTGGCGTGACGGGTTTGTATGCGCGGCCGCAGGTGAGTGTGGCGCATAAAGAAATCGCGGAAAAAATCCTCACTGCGGTTGGCAGCACGGTATGGTTGCAAGACGAGGAGATGCTGGACGGTGTGACCGCGATTTCCGGCAGCGGTCCGGCGTATGTGTTCTACTTCATTGAGGCGATGCAGCAGGCCGCACGTGAACTGGGCTTTAATGATGCCGATGCCAAGCGGCTGGTGATCGACACTTTCCTCGGCGCGGCAAAGTTGGCGGATGCGAGCGAGGATGATGTGAGCGTGTTGCGCGCCCGTGTCACCTCCAAAAATGGCACGACCGAACGTGCGTTGTTAAGTATGGAACAGAATCAGGTGAAGCAGCACATTATTACTGCGGCGAAAGCTGCTGCGGTGCGCTCCAAAGAAATGGGCGATGAATTGGGAGGGGCGTAATGTTGATCGAAGCCGTACAGTTTTTACTGGATACTTTATTGCAGCCCCTGGCGGCCATTTTGCTCTTGCGCTTTCACCTGCTCTGGTTGCGTGCGCCATTGCGCAATCCGCTCGGTGATTTCATCATGTTAGTTACCAACCCTCTGGTGTTGCGCGCACGGCGTTTTATTCCGGCACTGCTGGGACTGGATACCGCCAGTTTGTTACTGGCCGGTTTGGTGGAGGCTGGCTACTTGCTGGCTACGCTGGGGTTGCACAGCTATCCGATGAACGCGTTGCCGCTATTGGCGTGGACGGCGCTCAAATTATTTAAACTGAGTATATATCTGCTGATGGGCGCATTGTTTGTGAGCGCGCTGCTGTCATGGACCAACCCGAACACGCCGTTCGCCCCGGTGCTGCGCAGCGTAACCGAGCCATTCTTGCGCCCGCTTCGCCGTTGGGTGCCTGCCGCCGGTAGCTTCGATTTTTCCGTGTTGATCATGTTCCTGATCTTGCAACTTATTCTAATGTTGCCGGTGGCGTGGTTGGAAAGTCGGATACTTCTTTCTTGATATGGGCTGGTATCGACGGGAAGGCGAATCCATCGTGCTGGTGCTGCATGTGCAGCCGGGCGCGAAGCGCACCGAAGTGAGCGGTCTGCACGGCGGCATTGAAGATACGTCTGGCTGCTCCGCCTATCGAGGGGCGCGCCAACGAAGCACTGTTGCGGTTCATCGCGGAGAAATTTGACGTGCCGCAACGCGAAGTCGAATTGCTGCGCGGCGGACAGTCGCGCCACAAAATGGTGAAGGTGACGGGCAGTGTGGTTCAGCCGGAAAGTTTGTTGGCTTGAATCGTAGAAACTACGACAAAATCACATCGTATTGCTCTTGCGAATAAGTGGTTTCAACTTGCAGGGATACGTTCTTGCCGATGAAGTCGGAGAGCTGCGCCAGACTTTGTGATTCTTCATCGAGGAACAGGTCGATAACAGGTTGCGAAGCAAGGATGCGAAATTCGCGGGTGTTGAACTGGCGCGCTTCGCGCACGATCTCACGCAGAATTTCATAGCAAACTGTCTGTGCCGTTTTTATTTCGCCTCTTCCCTGACAGGTGGGGCAAGGTTCGCACAGCACATGCGCCAAACTTTCGCGCGTGCGCTTGCGTGTCATTTCGACCAGACCCAGCGCGGAGAAACCGTTCACCGTGATGCGGGTGTGATCGTTGGCGAGCATTTTTTTGAATTCTTCGAGTACGGCATCGCGATGTTCCGCATTGTCCATGTCGATGAAGTCGCAGATGATGATGCCGCCCAAATTACGCAAGCGCAGTTGGCGCGCGATCACTTGCGCCGCTTCCAGATTGGTCTTGAAAATGGTGTCGTCAAAAGTGCGTCCGCCGACAAAACCGCCGGTGTTGACATCCACTGTGGTGAGCGCCTCGGTCTGGTCGATGATGAGATAGCNNCCGATATAGTGGCTGAGCTTGGGTACGGCAGCGGCGATGTAGTCACCGGCAAACGCCATCATCCGTTCATAGGTTTCGCGCGAGTCGATTAAAACGCGATCCGTTTCATCGCAGACAAAATCGCGCAGCACGCGCAGG
>PLYB01000354.1:0-13033 GCA_003151655.1 Gallionellaceae bacterium
AGAAACCGAGCCCAACAGATAGGCAAGCACAACAAAAACTAGGGTCATCATCTGGAATACCTTAAAATACCAACGGCGGATTTTACTCGAATGCCACACTTCAACCAAACTGCACGCCAACTACTATGGACATCATCTTTCTACGCGAACTCAAGATCGACACACTCATCGGCGTCTACGAATGGGAAAAGCGCGTGCCGCAAACCCTGCAAATCGACCTTGAAATCGCGCTACCCAGCAGCCTCGCCTGCCAGACCGACAACATCGACGACGCCCTCAACTACGCCGACATCGTGCGCGATATTCAGAAAGCACTCGCCAGCCGTCATTACAATTTATTGGAAGCGCTGGCCGAGAGCATCGCTCAGATATTGATTGAAGACTTCAAGGCACCGTGGGTAAAAGTCAGCGTGGCGAAACTACAAGCGATACGCGGGAGCAGGATGGTGGGGATTAGTATTGAGCGCGGACAAGCGAAATAGACGCTGGTAAACCCAAATGTCGAAACAATGCAAAATTACTCTGGGCAATCCGATAGCGCACCTTAAACACTCGCCTAAGAATCTGGAAGTTAAAGCGGTCTCCGATGCAGCAGAAGATAAATTCAAGCGGGCGTCCGTTGACGCATCCATCCGTCGCAAGCCCGGCTCGGCCAAAGGTGATGTGCTTTACATCGCGGAAGATTTTGATACGCCACTAATTAACTTTGCGGATTAATTGCAAATAAAGCTACTACTCGATTCTTAAGATTTTCCGTAATTGAAAAGCTGATTAGCCCGGCAAAAACATAGCGGGGCTAATTCCGAAATATTTACCCAACTTGCCCGCCAAGGTCGCGCTAATTTTCCGTTTCCCGGACAGGATTGCCGACAGATTGCTCTGCGGAACGATGGCCGACAGGTCTTCTTGCTTCAGCCCGCGATCATCCATCAAAAAGCGCAGCACATCTTTTGGTTTCGCTGGATTGATGGGGTAATGTTCTTGATCGTACTTCGAAACCAGCTCACTCACCAAATCAAGCAGACTGGACAGCGGATGATCCTCGTTATCCCCTGCCTCATCCAACAGAGAATCCATTAGCGCCACCGTGCGATCATATTCATCCTCGGAGTGAATAGGACGCAGGTGCGCTATGGTGTCGAAAGCCTGCCAAGAAGCTTGAATAGCGCTGATGTCGAATTGAGTATGTGCTGCACGCATGATTACACCTTGCTTATCCTATTCTTTCTGCAATTGGCTTCGTTGGTATTTGTATGGCTTACTGAAATGTTCGAGTTAAATTTGTTTGGCTTCCGGTTGCAGGCAAGTCGAGGTAGTTTGTGGAAACCGTTTTTTCTGTTCCATTAGTATTTTCCCTCCAAACGGTCGTACCGCGATAAAGCCTAACATTGCTTGTGTCGTAGAAGTCTATGTATCGCGTTAATAGCAAAGATGTGGCGGTATCAGATGCTACAGACCATGAATACTTTGATGTTCCTTTTATTGTTGTCTTGCTGCTATTCGTGTAGGTAATCGAATCTCCGAAATTACCTGTATCGCCTGCTTTGATTGTGGTCGGCAATGTGTAGTTTGCAGACATGACTTCCCATGATGAGCCATCGTCGTAGATAGACGCATAATAGTTGCTGGAGTTGTAGTAAGCGTTGCCGGTAACAGAATTTGTGGTGGTTTGCGTATAGCCACTTGAAGTTGTTTGGGTTAGTGTTTCGCTAATTACTGATGTTGATTTTAATAATGCAATGCCATTCAGTACTACTGATGTTGGAGCTCCAGTTGTAGCCGTCCCACTTCCTGATAATCGGGTTGTGCCATAACTACCAGAAATTGTGTAAGAGGCAGTACCCCCATTATTTATGGCATTTGCATTTGCAGTAGTTACATCTATAGATAAAGGTGTATTTTGAGTTGTGGTTGCTGGGGTTGACGATGCTGCTGAGGTTGACGCTGGTGAAGTCGATCCGCCACCAAGGCAACCAGCTAAAGCGGTAGATAGCGCTATTGAGACAATGATTTTTTTCATTCTTTCACCCCTTTAAAGTTGAGCTGCAATTGAATCTGTTTCTGTATTACGTTATTGCGCATCGCATGATTCTTACTGGAACTCAGCTTCCGTAGGTTGCGTTCAACTTCATTGCCGCTACCCGCCCCTCGCCCCTGCTTTTGCTACGCTCTTCGGCATCTCAATTAAGTAATGCGTAATGCTAAGTTGACAGTGTAGTGCATACAACCGTATGCAGACAAGTCATGGTGTTTAAGCAAACCTTGCGCACCATGAAGGACAAAAAATTATCGACGAAAATATTTGGCGAAGTAATGCAGGAATTGCGATTGCAAAATGCGCTTACACAAGACCAACTCGCCGAACGTGCAGGAACAGAGCGCAGCCATATTAGCGCTCTTGAGCGTGCCGAAAAAGGTCCGGCACTTGCAACGATTTTTAGTCTCGCCGACGCGCTGAACATTCCAGCTGGCGACTTGATTGGCCTCGTTGAAAAACGATTGAAGGCTCGCTGATGCTGAAAAACACGGGGTACGTCTAGCACTAACGCATTCACCCTGTTTTCAACCTCCTACTATGCAATTCGCTACATCATGCCTAATCGTCAAGCTCAGACTGCAAACCGGTCCGGTATGCTGGGGTGAAAAACGAATCCCAGCTTTGGTATTTAAATCGCTGGGGTTCGCAAGCTCACCGCCAGCCTACACTCACACCACCCCTTCCCCCTGTGCACCGCCTTGATCAGATGCAGGCAGACGGAGGTTTACCGGCTTTTCTTCGCCAGTTATAAATCCGATAGGTCGTTTCTTTTGCGGCTCGGGCGGGGTCATCAATTCCCGGATGGCATCGAAGACTTGCTTGAGTTGGACGCGCGTGTTGCGTGCAAAGGAATCGTGTTGCATGGAAATTAATTCGGTCTTTTCTTCCAGCGCGTTGAGCTGTTTGGCCAGATCGTGATGCGTCATGGCCAACTCTCGCAGCTTTACGAATGCCCGCATGATCGCAATATTAACCTGCACGGCTTGCGGGCTGCTCAGTATCGAAGACAGCATCGCCACTCCCTGCTCGGTAAACGCATACGGCGCGGTTCGCCTGCCACCCCATCGTAGCGTTTCCAAAGCCCCCGAACTTGAGGTCACAGATTGTGACCTCAAGACGTTAAACTCCTGATTGGTAAGTTGAAACATGAAATCTTCCGGAAAGCGTTCTAGGTTACGCTTGACCGCCTGTAGCAGCACCTTGGTTTCCACACCGTAAAGCGCAGCCAAATCGGCATCCAGCAAAACCTTTTGCTCGCGCAGCAATAAAATGCGGTGCGTAATCGTTTCCAGCGGCAACAAAGAAGGTTTACTCATTTTGGAATTGGCCCGACTCGATAGATACTGCATAGGACAGGCAATCTATCAGCAAATTCCCACATTAGCTATAAGGAAAAACCCGGGGCCGTTTCCAACGAAGCGGTGGCTAGAGCATCTCATGTGTCAAATTAAGTTTGACATCGCTTTCCGCCTAGCCGTATAGTCCATTTCGAATCTCTCAATAGCCGGAGGCAATTATGGAAACGGTACTTCGAAACTTTGGCAACAGTGTCGGTTTGGTCATTCCCAAGCCGGTGCGCGAATCCTTACATTTGAGCGCGGGGCAATGCGTTATTTTGGAACAGACAGCTGATGGCTTGCTGGTCAGGCCACGTGCAAAAAAATACAGCTTGGATGAGTTGCTCGCACAATGCGATGCAAAAGCGCCGTTGCCCAAAGATGTGCAGGAATGGCAAGACAACCGCGCCACGGGAAACGAGATATGGTAGGTCGACACAGTACTTTTGAACGGGGCGATATTGTTCGTGTCAGCTTGAATCCGGTTCTGGGCAAGGAATTGCAAGGCGACATGCGTCCTGCGCTGGTGCTTTCCACTCGCCCCTTCAACCAACTCGGCACAGTCTTGGTGGCTCCCATTACGCAAGGCGGCAACTTGGCACGCTTCGCCGGATTCGCTGTTTCACTGATGGGGAGCGGTACTGAAACGCAAGGTGTCGTGTTGGTAAGCGCGGTACGTACGCTGGACTTAGTGGCGCGTCACGCCAAGAAAATTGAAGTAGCACCAGATTTTATCGTGGAAGAAGCCTTAGCCAAATTGCGAACGATTACTGACTAAAAGAGAATCACGGGATCAGGCCGATTTCGAGCGAGATGCGAAGCTGATACTCTTTTTAACCAGCGCCACCAGCGCGAAAACTGCCAGCCACGGGTCAATCAGATAATTCCACAGGTTGTTCGATTCATACCAGCCGACACTCCATGCCAGCACGGCAAGTGAGATGCTCAAGGCAATGAGTGCGTATTGGCGGAACCATGCGGCCAACGCAACCAGCAGCAACCCGGCGATAAACCAAAGATTGCCGAAGCCCAAGCGATAGGGATCGAAGGTGCTGATGCCTAGGGCGAGGGGGTAGAGGGCGATGGCTGCGAAGGTGATGAACACCAGCAACGCTCCTCTCCCGCTTGAGGGAGAGGGGACTTTAAATGTAATCGCCAGCAACACCAGTGTTGTGATGCTCAAGTCTCCTGTGATTCCGCGCATGAATTCAACTGAGGACAAACCTCCGAATGGTATCGCCAGCGCAATGAGTAGCCCGACTACCAAGCCTATTTTTAGTTTGAGTTGCAAGCGCGCAAAGACGGGCACGCGCAACGCAAGCGCCACGATTGCGAGGACGACTCCCGCCAAGCCGGCAAGGTCAGTGAAGTGCATCATGGGCAGACTTTTCCAAGCGTTGATCTAACCACGTCCGGTTGAACCAGAGGTGTTTGATGAATGTTCGGTTCCAGGTGTAGACGAGATGAAAGTCGCCGTGTTGTGTCTGGATTAAATAAGGATAGGAGAATTCGTAGCGGCATTTACCATCGTTGCAAACGGTGCGTTTGGTCGATTCGATATATTCGGCAAGGTGTTCTGACGTTGCGGCATCGCTTTGCCGCACCAGCGCCTGCACATTGTTGGTGAAATGCGCTTCGTCTGCTTGCGCGCTGGCGGCGAGTTGATCTTCCAGACGTTGCACTTCGTGCCATGTGTTGCCGCCGTCTGCCGAGATCATTAGCGACAGCGCTTCGCGGCCATGCTCAAGATCGTTCAGCACGGCGAGCATGCGCCCATCCGGCAGCGTCACGCCAGTCACGGCAGCATCGGGATTACGCAGGGTGGATTTTTCCGGTGGCGACCAATGTTGCCCGGCATCTTGCGTGCTCACGCTGACGACGCGGTGCGGCTCGGCAGCGCCCGCGTAGCGCATCAACACTTTGGCCGTTTGTACATTTTGCATCAATATCACCGGTTGCAATGTTCCCTGCCCGCCTGCCGCAAGGCGCTGCTGGTCCAGCACCGCACCGTTTTTATCGATCCTCAGCATCTCGCCAAATTTGCTGATGAACTCGTGATACACCGGCAAGCCCATAGTACCGTCGCTATACAAAAATGGCGCGCCTTTCACTAGGGTACTGATGTTGATAAACGGAGAAGCCACCAAGCGGCGCGGCTCACTCCAGCTCGCACCTTCATCATTTGAGGACATCGTGGTGATCGAACTTCCCGCCCAACCGCCCAGCGATACGGTGACGTAATACATGCGCAAGCTGCCGTCCGCTGCACGCCCCACCACCGGATTGCCAAGCTTGGCGACATAACGATGCAACGCATGCTGCGTCTGCTCTCGCGTCATGGTGATTTCTTCGTTACCCCAGCGCGCCTGCACCGGATCGAACACGGCGCTGTGGATAGCAACATCTTTTGCGCCCTCGCGACTGCCCGAAAACCAGAAGGCGCGAATGCGTCCGTCTTTCAATTCGATAGCGGATGAGGCATGCACTTGGGTGAATAATTTCGAGGAGACGAAATGAGTTTCAAAACGGGGTGCGGCTGAAGATGAAACGGCAGGCAGCGGAGTTTGAAACGGGGCTGCATCAGGAAAGTTCGCCGCCTTGTAAAAAGCCAAGCCGAACGCGACAGCAATCAACGCCAGCAAAATTTTCCGAGGCAAGGCGCGCCCGCTCGACATCAGCGGCATCCTTCTACCACTGGTGTCGCGGGGATTACCAGCGGCACTTCAAGCAACAGCTCTTTGGTAAACAGTAGCTGGAATACCTCACCGCTCAAAATGCGGCGGATTTCCTCCGGGCTGTGGCGGCTACGCATCTCCAAGCGCTGACCGATGATGTTGCAGCCTTCGCATTTTTCCTGCAACGGCACTTGCACTGCGAACAGATTATATTTGCCGGATAACTCAGCGATGCTCAAACTCGAAGTTGAGTCGGACAAGTAGCCATGCACATGAGCGCCCGGCAACAGGAAACGATAACCCTCATCCACCGCTCTGAAATTACACGGTGTCCACACGTCTTTACCTGCCGCATAGCGTTGCGCTTGCGTACTAAAGTTTCCCGCATCGCCATCGAGCGGTTGCAAAAAAGCGGCTAGCGCCAGCATCACCAATAGCACGACCACATTAACCAGCGCTCTGGTATAGCGTGCCCAAGCAATTGCAATCAGGGTGAGTGCCGACGCAACGAACAACAATATCCAATAGGCTGTCGAATATACCCCGCTGCCCGGCATCTCCATCTGCAAGCGCCACGACAAAAACGCCAGCAGGGCAAGCACGCAGCCCGACAATAACAGGCTCGCCACAAAATAGCCGCGATTAATGCGCTGCCAATTGAGCGCACATAACACCGCCAAGCCCGGCATCGCCTCCAGCAGATAGCGCGCGGTGCGTTGGCTGGGCAAGGTAAATACCACGAACAGAACGATCATCCATATCCACAACATTTTTTCTGAATCACTCAGCCGCAAACGGCGTCTATATGAGATCAAAAAAACGGCGAACACCGGAAATGCCAACAGTCCCGCATTCATCGGATAGCCCAACAGTAACGCCCAGACACTGCTGCCGCCCCATAACAAATTCGCGAAATAACTACCGCCATGCGGGTCGAATTTCCCGGCGTTCTCACCGATAATAAACTCGTTCCACACCGCCGACGGATCGGGGTCAAACACAAACCACAAGCCGAACATCGACAACGACAGTGCGCCGACAATGACGATCTTCCATGCATCTTTTTGCATGAATGCTTTCCAACGATAGTCGCGCTGATGCAGATACCACCACGCCAGTGCAAGCCCCACCGGCACCACCAGTGCAAAGGATTTGTACAACAGACCAATACCGACTTCAGCGCCCAGAATCAGCGGGACGCTTATCTTCGAATCGAAGGCGAAAGCGCGCCAATACAACAGCGAAAAAAATGGCAGAAAGAACCAGAATACTTCGGCCGGATTAATCAAAAACGGGCGGCCAAAACGATAGGTGCTATAGAAAGCGAGAAAAGTCAGTGCCGCGATAAAGCCGGTTTCAGTTGGTGTCGGATTACCTTCTACCGTTTGCAATTGTGCCAGCTTACTTGCCAATAAAAAAACCAACAGCGCAGTTAGCAAGGTATAGATCACACTCGGATAGCGCAGATTCCATAACGACCACGATTGCCCCCAATTCGTCGAAGCGATGCCCTGCCAGAACAGCAGCGGCGGCTTGGTATTGCGCATCTCATGCAATTGCGATTGCAGTGGCAGCAGATGTCCGCTGTCGGCCGTAAGACGAGTGATATGCGCGTAAGGCAATTCGTCGCCATTGGTGGGGATATGCAAACCATCCAAGCCGTAGAAATACGTGAACACTGCCAAGAATGTGGCCAGCACATAGCCTACAAACGGTGATGGGATTATTTTATTGAGCATCGTCGGACGGCTTTTCCTGCGACTTCGAGGCAGGCAATAGTTTTGCACGACCGAATGTCCAAATGTCGTTCAACACAAAATTGAGGACACTGGTGAACACGATGGCAATAAAATTGGCCACGAGGTAATAAACGTGCGGTGCCATTAAATTGGTGAACACCGCTTGTAGCACGATGCTGAGGCTACAGGAGAGCGTGTACTGCCCGAATTGAACAAGCCACGGACGATCCATGTATTGCTTGCGATCAGCCCATGTCCACAAACGATTCCAGANNCAAGAAATGGGCTGTGGTGATGTTGCTTGCGGTCTGCCCATGTCCACAAACGATTCCAGAAAAAATTGTTCAACGTGGCAAAAAAGATCGCCAAGCCGAGCGACAGGTTGAGCCCCAGCCAATTCACCTCGCCCGGCACATGCGACACATGAAATATGTATTCCTGAGCAACATACAGCACGCCTTGATTGATGACTAGACCCGAAACACCGACCGTGCCGAATTTCAAAAAACGTAGCGAAAATATTCCTCGAAATGAGGCCATAAATTTGCCTCGCAGATCAAAACCAGTTCTCATGCGCCGAGTACCGGATTCAACAATTCGCGCGCTTTGCCCAACACCAGCTCCGGCGTGATTTGTTTCAAACATTGATTATCGCCATCGCACGGTGAGTTGCGATGATTGTAAGCGGTGAGACACGGCGAACAGGATAACGAGGTGTACAGGCAATGAATATTGGGTGCGAGCGGGCTATAGAGCGCGGGGGTCTCCGGCCCGAAAAACACTAGCGTCGGCAAACGCGTCAGCGCGGAGAATTGCCCCGGCCCGCCGTCATTGGTAATCAGCAGACTCGCATGATTAAAGATCGCCAACAGATGGCGTACCGATTTGGTGTAGCCGGTGAGATCGATGCAATGGGGATGCGCGCAGTGATCCACGATCTGCTGCGCCAGCGGCTTGGCATCCGGCAAGCCGATCAGCGCCACGGCATAGCCCTCTTGCAACAGCGCCGCGCACAACGTTTTATAACATTTCGGTGGCCAGGCGCGAATCGGCAAGATGCCACCATCGGGATAGACCAGTACTAATTTCTTTCCACCCAATACCGGAAAATCTGCATGCAGCTTTGCACCGACTTGCTGTAACTCACCCTCGGCGAATTCTAGCAATGGCGGCGCCGACAACTCGGCGGCAACGGCTTTCGCAACCGGTCTACCGCTCGGCGGGATCGCCGCTACCATAGTTAAAAACTGTTGCGATAAATGGCGGTACGGGTTGTACATCACCGGACGGTTAATGAACTCTCCGCGATACAAGCCCTCCTGCGTATGCGGGTAAAATCCCACCCGGATCGGCGCACCGGAAAGGTAGGCGAAGATGCTGCTCACGCGCGTGAACAATTCGCAATCGATCACCACATCGAACTTCAGCGCACGCATGACGCTTATCGCGCTCTTCATGTCCGACAGCAAGGCACCCAGCGATTTGTCGCTGATAGTGATCACATGCTCCTTCGGCATCACACCCAGCAAATCGAGCACTTCACGGTTTTTGGCAAACATCAGGATATGCAGCGAGGCATCGGGATATTGTTGTTTGAGCTTAGCAAACATCGGCTGCGCCAACACCAAACTACCCATCTCAGAAAGCAGAATGATGAGAATCCGCTTGGGTGGCGTTGCATAAACAGGAGAGCCAAACAAGAAATTGCGGCAGCGTTCGAACCCGGAGAAGAGCGCGCAAATCGGCACACCTGCAATACGATCAACCGCACGTTGGAAATCAATATTCAAAGAAACGTCCTATCACCAGGATAACTTGGGCACGCTGCCCGTTGTTCAAGCCCATAAAACGTGGCGTTCAGGGCAATGGCATTATCGGTTAAAGCGCACAATTCAACAAGCGCAGTGGCCAGTTTCCGCCAAATTCCGGCATTACCCGCGCGGATGATGTTTGCTATGCAGCGCTTTTAACCGCTCACGCGCCACATGGGTATAAATTTGCGTCGTTGAAATATCCGAGTGCCCCAGCAGCATTTGCACCACGCGCAAGTCTGCGCCGTGATTGAGCAAGTGGGTGGCAAAGGCATGGCGCAAGGTATGCGGAGACAAGGGTTTATGCATACCGCCGTGTTTTGCATGTTTCTTGATGAGATACCAAAACATCTGCCGCGTCATGCCTTCGCCGCGCTGGGTGACGAACATAGCATCGCTCAATCGACCCGACAACAATGCGGGTCGCATTTCCTGCAAATATTTCTGCAACCAATCTTGTGCTTCTTCACCCAATGGCACAATGCGCTCTTTACTACCCTTACCCATCACTCGTACCACGCCCATATCGAGACTGACTTGCGCCACACTCAAATCGACCAATTCGGACACACGCAGTCCGGTGGCATATAACACTTCGAACATGGTGCGGTCGCGCATCCCCAGCGGCGTGTTCACATCCGGCGCATTTAGCAGCAACTCGACATCCTCTTCGGTGAGACTCTTGGGTAAAGTGCGCGGCAGTTTAGGGGTAGCGATCTGCAAGGTCGGATCGATGGTAATTTTGTTTTGTCTTAGCCAATAGCGGAACAAGCGTTTAAGACTGGAGATGGCACGACTGGTACTGGTCGCCTTGGCTTTCTGCTGCGTGTACAGATGCGCCAGAAAATCTTGTATGTCGGCGTGTGAGGTTTCCAGCATGGGAACGCCGCGCTGCGTCTGCAACCAGTCGGCGAATTTGCTCAGATCGCGCCGGTAACTTTCCAGCGTGTTGCGCGAGAGTCCATCCTCCAGCCACAGCGCATCACAAAACTCGTCGAGCAAATCAGCGTTGTTCATGTGCCAGCAGCCAGCGTTTAATATCGAGGATTGAATTATCCGTGCTATGCATAAAACCACCCAGCCCCGCTTTGCTCACCACGCGATGACACGGAATAACAATGGGAATGGGGTTGTTGCCGCAAGCCTGTCCAACCGCGCGCGGACTGGAATGTAACAATGCAGCCAAATTGCCGTAAGTTTGCACTTGCCCACACGGAATATCGCGCATGGCTTGCCACACTTTCATTTGATGCATCGTAGCCGACAACTTAAGCGGCAAGTCGAATTGAAAATCGGCAGCATCAAAATACGCCTGCAACTGCGCACAGACTTCTTGAGCAAAAGCATCGCGGGGCGGCTGCTCCACAATGCCGCGCTCAAGAAAAGTAATGCCAGTCAATGCATCATCCGCGCAATGGATACCCACCACTCCGAAAGGAGTGCGCAACACGGCTTGATAAGAGGCTGGCAGTTTCATTTTATTGCTCATTCCAAACGGCATGATAATAAATCACAGTCTAGCTACAGTCAGATGCGCATCATATCCCAACAATGACAAAGGGGAGCCGAAGCTCCCCTTTGTTTAACCACGTGCTTAAAGACTTAAGCGGCAGCCACCACGACCTTGCGCGGAGCCAGCTTTTCTTTAATACGTGCCGACTTGCCGGAACGATCACGCAAGTAGTACAGTTTGGCACGACGCACATCACCGCGACGCTTCACTTCGATGCTGTCGATGGATGGTGAGTAAGTTTGGAAAGTACGCTCGACACCTTCGCCGGACGATACTTTACGCACGATGAACGAAGAGTTCAGACCCTTGTTACGCTTGGCGATCACCACGCCTTCAAAAGACTGGGTACGCTTGCGCTCACCTTCAACCACGTTCACGTTAACGATCACGGTGTCGCCGGGTGCAAAATTAGGGATAGTCTTACCCAGACGGGCAATTTCTTCTTTTTCAAGTATTCCGATTAGATTCATTTTGATTCCTCTTGTTGTACGGACGCTTGTTCCTGCTGGTACTCTGCCAGTAGCCGAGCTTCCTGTTTTGTAAACTGGCGTGTTGCCAGTAAATCCGGGCGACGTTCCGCAGTCCGACCTAATGACTGCTTCAATCGCCACTTCTCTATTTCAGCGTGATGCCCCGACATCAATATCTCCGGGATACCCTCGCCGTCATAAACTTCCGGGCGCGTGTAGTGCGGACAATCCAGCAGGCCGTTCACAAAAGAATCTTGCTCTGCCGAGTCGGCATCACCCAATACTCCGGGGAGCTGCCGCACCAAACTGTCTATCAACACCATCGCTGCCAACTCGCCACCGGACAACACATAATCACCGATGGAAAGCTCTTCATCCACATACTGCCGAATCAGGCGCTCATCCACGCCCTCGTAACGACTCGCCAGCAATATCAAACCTTCGTCGCGCGCCTGCAATTCCTTCACCACCGCATGGGTGAGTGGACGACCTTGCGGCGACAAGTGAATCACGCGACTCTTCGTTATGCCACTGGCGACCTGCGCTGCTTTCGCCGCGCTAATCGCCTGCGCTAATGGCTCCACCAACATCACCATACCAGGACCGCCACCGTAAGGCCGATCATCCACCGTGCGATGATTGTCAGTGGTAAATTCGCGCGGATTCCACGTCTGCAACTGAAACTTATTCTGTTCCGCCGCCCGTCGTGTCACCCCGTATTTCGTGACCGCATCGAACATCTCGGGGAACAGCGTGACAACATCAAATCTCATTTCAGATAATCCGCCTGCCAATCCACGCGTATCACTTTTTCATCCACACTCACCTGCTGAATCACACTGGCAATGAAGGGAATCAACAACTCTTTGCCCTGCGCATCGCGCACACTCAGCACATCGTTCGCGCCGGTTTCCAGCAAGGTATCGACAATACCCAGCACTTCGTCAGACAGATTGACCACCTGCATGCCGATCAGATCAGACCAGTAATACTCGCCCGGCTCGTGCTTGGGCAAGCTGTCGCGATGTACCGCAACCAACAGTCCCTTGCATTGTTCGGCGGCGGTGCGGTCAACAATTCCGGGCAGCTTCGCCACCAGAATTTTGCCGTGCACATTGGCTTCCAGCACGCTGATCTTGCGCCACGGCTGCTTGTCGTTGCCGACATACCATTCATCGTAGTCGAGCAGTCCATCCAGATACTCGGTGAAAGTTTGCACTTTCACCCAGCCGAGAATCCCCTGCGCTCCGACGATACGCCCCATGACGACCATGGGGTCTAGTGCGTCAGACTGTTGCTGCTGCACCAGCGCGCTTAACCAGCTTGGCNNCCTTTTCTTGCCAATGAGCAACACGTCCCAACTCCAGACGCAACCCCTCTTGGCCTTCAGCAGCCAAAGGATTGTAGAAGCCTACTCGCTCGATAAAACGACCATCGCGACGATTGCGCG
>PLYB01000354.1:13068-16192 GCA_003151655.1 Gallionellaceae bacterium
TATGTTTGGTCGAAGCCAAAGGGCGCGAATTCTACGACACTTTGTTGCGGTATGGCAAGCAGAAGAACACTAAGCGGTTGTCGGTACGGCAAGTTGGCTGGCTGCCACGACAGGGATTTGAATTCAAAAGGCTCTTATTACCAAGCCAATCATGAACCCGGACGTGAACCCGGACGAACAAAAGGGGCTTGCGCAGCCCCCTTTAATTATTTAATGCTCAGTAACTGCGATCAACCGCGACGATTACGAGATGAACGATCCGATGCGCTCTCCATCCATTTCTTGATGCGGTTCGCATCGCCCACACGGGTACGTTTACCCCATGAATCCAGCAGCACGATAATCACCGGGCGATTTGAAATGGTGGCTTTCATTACCAGACAGCGTCCTGCTTCGCTGATGTAACCGGTCTTGCTGATACCGATATTCCACGAGGCATTTTTCACCAGCGGATTGGTGTTATGAAACTGCATCGGGCGATGTTTAGCAAGCTGCACGGTATGCGAAGAAGATGTCGTGAAGCGATGAATCGGCTCGTAATATTGAGCAGCCCCAACCATCAGCACCAAGTCTTGAGCAGTCGAAACATTGTTGAAGTTCAAACCGGTTGGGTCGAAAAATCGGGTGGAATGCATGCCCAGCTCTTGCGCCTTGGCATTCATCCGTGCAACTGCTGCAACCGTGCCACCGGGGTAAGTACGTGCCAACGCTGCCGCAGCTCTATTTTCCGATGCCATCAACGCCAACTTGAGCAATTCTCCGCGAGTCAGCGTCAAACCGGCACGCACGCGTGAACGCGTTCCCTTAAGGTGATCGGCATCATCGTTGCAGATAGTAATCTTTTCATCCATCGGCAGCTTCGCATCCAACACCACCATTGCCGTCATCAACTTGGTGATAGACGCGATAGGTGCGACATTTTCAGCATTTTTCGTATATAGCGGACGCTTGCCCTGCTCATCATAAATCAAAGCAATAGCTGACTGTAATCTGGGGGTAGAGGTTAGCTGAAAAACCGCCTCGGTGAGTTCCTTATCTTGCTGTTTAGGTGTCTCTACGGCCTGAGGAATAGACGCAACGACATCCGCTCCTTCGGCATAGGCCGACAGACTCAGGCTCAACGACATCAAAACAAAAATATATTTTTTCATGGCACATCTGATGGTTGTGTTAACTTATGCATAGCATACATCAAAATTCAAATAAATCAAGGCGCAAACTAAAAACATTAATGTTCTTCTTGCTGTTGCAATGCCCACATCTGCGCGTACACCTTGTGTAGACCCAGTAATTCACGATGAGTTCCACGCTCGATAATGCTGCCTTTATCCATCACCAAAATCTGATGCGCGTCCACAATGGTAGAGAGCCGATGCGCAATGACCAGCGTAGTGCGGTCGCGGGCGACGTTACGCAATTCATCCTGAATCGCTTTTTCCGATTTTGAGTCGAGCGCCGAAGTCGCCTCATCAAAAATCAAAATCGCCGGGCGTTTTAATATCGCCCGTGCAATCGCCACGCGCTGCTTCTCGCCGCCGGAAAGTTTCAAGCCCCGTTCGCCAACCATCGTGTCATAGCCCTGCGGCAACGACTCAATAAAGTCATGAATATGCGCCGACTGCGCGGCCTGCAACACTTCCTCACGGCTCGCGTCAGGTCGCCCGTATGCAATGTTGTAATAGATGCTGTCATTGAACAGCACGGTATCTTGCGGCACGATGCCGATGCTGGCGCGCAGGCTAGCTTGCGTCACCGCACGAATATCCTGTCCGTCAATAACAATAGCGCCGGAGCCCACGTCATAGAAGCGAAACAGCAGGCGTGAGAGTGTGGACTTACCCGCTCCGCTCGCACCGACCACAGCAATAGTGTTGCCCGGTGGAATCTCGAAGCTAACGTCGGACAGTATCTGCCGCTCGGGGTCGTAACTGAATGCTACATTTTTGAATTCGACGCATCCGTTGTTCAATTTGAGCGGCTGCGCATTGGGTGAGTCTTCCACCTCGCGATTCTCATTCAGCAACTTGAACATGCGCTCCATATCCGCCAGTGCATTTTTAATTTCGCGATAAACGAAACCCAGAAAATGCAGCGGCATATAAAGCTGCAACATGAACACATTAACCAGCACGAGATCGCCCACGGTCATCTTGCCTTGCGCTACCTCGTCCGCCGCCAACAGCATGAGCAACGTGATCCCCACCGCGATGATCGCACTTTGTCCGGCATTCAGCGCCGCCAGCGAAGTCTGGTTCTGCACCGCAGAGACTTCCCACTTGCTCATCTGCTCGTCGTAGCGCGCCACTTCGTATTTTTCGTTGCCGAAATACTTCACCGTTTCGTAATTGATCAAACTGTCGATGGCGCGCGTGTTGGCTTTCGAGTCCATGTCGTTCATGGTGCGGCGATAAACCATGCGCCACTCGGTGATGAACAAAGTGAACGCGATATAAATCATCAGCGTGACGAAAGTGATGATGGCAAACCACGGGCTATATTTGACAAATAAGATCGCTGCAACCAGCCCGATCTCCAGCAAGGTCGGCAGAATATTGAACAACAAAAAAGTCAGCAGAAAACTGATGCCGCGCGTACCGCGCTCAATATCGCGCGACACACCGCCGGTCTGACGTTCAAGATGGAAGCGCAGGCTCAGATTATGCAGATGCGCAAACACCTGAATTGCCACGCGGCGAATGGAGCGCTGCGTCACCTTGGCGAAAACCGCATCGCGTATTTCACCGAACAGGGTGCTGAACAAACGCAACAAGCCGTAGCCGAACACCAGCATCACCGGCACAGCCAGCATTGCCTTGGGCTGGCTCATCGCATCAACGATTTCTTTCAACACCAACGGAATCGCGACACTGGTCAGCTTGGCCAGCACCAGCAGAACCACCACCACCGTCACGCGCCACTTGAACTCCAGCAAATACGGCAACAGCATACGCACCGTGCGCCAGTCGGCTCGGGATGAAGAGGAAAAGCTTTGGGAGTCAGAATGGGAAGGTCGCATATCGGCGCAGCAGAAAATCCGGGCGCGCATTATAGCTGGCTGGGGGCGAGTTAGTGGGGTAGCTGTTTGGATGCCCAATGTTCAAAATTAAGTTACCCCCGGCAAAGC
>PLYB01000082.1 GCA_003151655.1 Gallionellaceae bacterium
CCACGTCGAAGCCAGGTCGCCCCCGTTTCGAAATGCTTTACAACTTACTGTGCAAGCTTTTGACTTGCTCGTCACGGAATAAAACTTAATGCGTACCGTGATGCGCAGTAGTGGGGCACATTGTAACAGGTGGTGGCAGGCCCGTGTTAAATCGCTTTGCTGTTTTGCAGAAAGCGCACGAGATGGCGATCTGCCTTGGTGGCGTGTGAAGAGAACCAGTCCAGCAGCAGTAACTCGGTACGGAACGCGATGTAGAGGGGATCGTCCATACCGGACAATGATTTCTTTTCCAGTTCTTGGTAGTTTTCGATGAAACGTTTGTGCTCTTGCTGGTGGCTTTCGGTAAAAGGGTACTTGTGCTGGCGCATCAACTCATCTTCAATCGGGAAGATGGTTTTGGTATGTTCGTCCAGAAATGCAAAGATGTCTAAGAAATTGTTGGTGTTGCCTTGTTTGATTTGGGCGATAAGCAGGTTGATCTTGTCGAGCAATTGGCGATGTGATGTGTCGAGTGGTTCGAGCTTGTGAAGAAATTCATCGCTCCAAGTCAGCCCGATATCAAATTCTCCGGTGCTAAAATGTTGTCCGGTTGCGAGGTATTCGTTGCAGCGTTCAAGATATATATGTGCGGGAAAATCGCTCGGTGTTATCTCGACACATTTTTTTAGCAGCTCGATGGCGCGCGGAATTTCTTTTAAATGGTAATAGGCAATTGCCTCGTCGAACAGCGGTTGGCAAGCTACTTTTCCATTGCGTAATTCTGGCGGGTCGTTATCGTAAACTTCGTAGATTGATAGCGGTTGCAATTTTCCTTTCACCCGGATGCGATCAAGCAGGCGGATGTGGTATCTGGTCGGGTTGCTCAGGTCATACAGCGTATTCTGGCTGATGATGAGCGGCGCGTGATAGGTTTTGGTGGCTTCTTCCAACCGCGCGGTCAGGTTAACTGCATCGCCGATCACAGTGCTGTCCATGCGGTTTGTTCCGCCTACCGTGCCGATCATTACTCGGCCGGTATTTAAACCGATGCCGATGTCTATGGGGATATAGCCGGCACGCAGACGTCCCGCATTGTAGTGCACCAGACGTTCCAGCATGGCAATCGCCCCGTTGATCGCATCGTCGGCACCGTGCGCGAATAACGCCATGATGTTATCGCCGATGTATTTGTCGATGATGCCGCGATGTTTGCTGATCACCGGCTCCATCTGGCTGAGGTAGGAGTTGATAAAATCAAAATTTTCAGCCGGGGTCATCGACTCGGACAAGGGGGTGAAATCCCGGATGTCAGAAAACATGATGGTCATTTTGCGTTCGACCTGATCGCCGAGTTTGACATCGACGATGCTTTTTACATCGAGCAGATTGAGCAACTGGTGGGGAATCAGGCGTCCGTAAGCGATTTCAGTTTGCTGCAACAGAGTTAGCGCTTGTTGATGCGCATAGATAACTTTGTTGAGTATCTCTTGCATGCCTTCGGGAGTGGGCGCAACTTGATGCAGCGTGTCTCCCGTTAATTTTGTTTCGTCGTTCATGCCCAGCCCAAAATATTTTTGTTGTAGTCTAAGAATAATACCGCTGATTATGCTTTATATGAAACGCAGCAACTCGAGCGGAGTCTGTACGCGGCCTGTCGCATGCCAGGAGTCGAGCGCAGCCAGCGGGTCAATATATCCGTATTCGGCAATGATGCCGTGCATATTTGCCGCGTTGGCGGCTTCCATGTCGCGCTTGTCGTCGCCCAGATACAGGCAATACTCGGGTTTGATATTCAGCAGTTTGGCGGCGTGCAGCATGGGCATAGGGTGCGGTTTGGCGTGGGCGCAAGTATCGCCGCTTACCATGCAACCGGCCCGGTTCGCATAACCCAGTGCTTGCATCAGTGGTACGGTGAAACGATGCGGTTTGTTGGTGACGATACCCCAGGGTAGACCACGTTGTTCGATAGTGGCAACCAATTCGTCCATGCCGGTGAATAGCTTGGTGTGGTCGCAGATATGTGCGGTGTAATGTGCAAGAAATTCGGTGCGCAGTTCGGCGAAGCGGGGATCATCCGGCGTGATGCCGAAGCCGAGTCCGAGCAGGCCAACTGTTCCGTGCGAGGCTTGCAGACGTATCTTTTCCAGCGACAGAGCTGGCAGATTGTTTAGCGAGAGCACATGGTTAAGCGCGGCACCGAGATCGGCGGCGGTGTCGGCAAAAGTACCGTCGAGGTCAAAAAGAACAGCTCTAATCACGACGGCAGCTAATTAAATAATTGACATCGGCATCTTTGCCAAGGGAATAACTCTTGTTCAGCGGACTGTAACTCATGCCGGTGATGTCAGTTACGTTCAGCCCCGCGTTTCTGCACCACTGCGCTAACTCGGAAGGTTTGATGAATTTTGCGTACTCGTGAGTGCCGCGCGGCAGCATGTTCAGCGCGTATTCTGCGCCGAGGATGGCGAAAAGGTACGATTTCGGATTGCGATTCAGGGTGGAGAAAAATAGGTGGCCGTTCGGTTTCACCAGCTGGGCACAGGCCTCGACCACACCAGCGGGATCGGGAACGTGTTCCAGCATTTCCA
>PLYB01000294.1 GCA_003151655.1 Gallionellaceae bacterium
TGGCCGAAAGCATCAAGGCTGGCAAGATGGACTTTGATGTGGTGATCGCCTCTCCGGATGCGATGCGTATTGTTGGTCAGTTGGGTCAGATCCTTGGTCCGCGCGGTTTGATGCCTAACCCCAAGGTGGGTACTGTGGCTGCTGACGTAGCCGGTGCGGTACGCAACGCCAAGGCGGGTCAAGTACAGTATCGTACTGACAAGAACGGTATCGTTCAATGCACTATCGGTCGCGCGTCATTCGCACCGGAGGCATTGCGTGAGAATCTGCTGGCATTGGTTGATGCGCTGAACAAGGCTAAACCAGCTGCCTCCAAGGGCGTATATCTGAAAAAGATCGCGCTTTCCAGCACCATGGGTGTCGGTATTCGCGTCGAGCAGGCCAGTCTGGCTGCCTGAGTTAAAAATTGCTTTTCTCGTTTGTCCTCTCTCCCGCTTGCGGGAGAGAGTTAGAGAGAGGGGCTTAATTTGAAAATTCTTTCGGCATGACAGCAACACCGTCATGCCGATTGGAACATTGGACTGCTGGCAATATTGGCAGATTATCCAAGACCGTTGGTATCGGAGGCGTTGTTGGCTGAAGGTTTAATTGGCGAAGAAACTCGTTGACCCACGTAGATGGTGTGCCCGCGAGCAGGGGATGTTTATATTCCTGTCTTGAGGACGCGGTTGATAATGAGGGGATGCCAGTAGGGGTCTCGATTGAAAATGGAGGAAGGCTTTGGGTCTTAATCTGCAAGAAAAGCAAGCAGTAGTAGCCGAGGTGAGCGCGCAAGTGGCTCAGGCTCAGACTATCGTTCTGGCAGAGTTCCGTGGTATCGCAGTGAGCGACATCACCAAGTTGCGTGCAAGTGCGCGTAACGCGGGTGTGTATTTCCATGTGTTGAAAAACACCTTGGCACGTCGCGCGGTACAAGGCACTGCGTTCGAAGCGTTGGCAGACCAAATGGTCGGGCCGCTGATGTACAGCATCAGCGCCGATCCTGTTGCCGCTGCGAAAGTCGTGTATGACTTCGCCAAGATTAACGAAAAGTTGGTGATTAAAGCGGGCTTGTACAACGGCAAGGTTATGGATAAGGCGGCGGTAAGTGCGCTGGCAACCGTACCAAGCAAAGAAGTGCTATTGGCACAACTGTTGGGTCTGTTGCAATCGCCAGTTTCGAGCTTGGCGCGCGTACTCAGCGCTGTGGCAGAACAGAAGTCGGCTCCCGCCGAAGCTGTTGCCGCAGCTTGAACTATTTCAAACTCTTAATTTAGGAATAACAAAATGGCATTCGATAAAGACGCATTTTTGGCAGCACTGGATGGTATGTCGGTGTTGGAACTCAATGAATTGGTAAAGGCTGTTGAAGAAAAGTTCGGCGTGTCCGCTGCTGCAATGGCAGGACCCGCTGCTGCGGGCGCTGCCCCAGCTGCTGCTGCTGAGCAGACTGAATTCACCGTGGTGCTGAAGGCTGCCGGTGACGCTAAGGTTAACGTGATCAAGGTTGTTCGTGCTATTACCGGTTTGGGCTTGAAAGAAGCCAAGGACTTGGTAGACGGCGCACCTAAGAATGTTAAAGAAGGCGTCAACAAAGCCGACGCGGATGCAATCTGCAAGCAGTTGATCGAAGCGGGCGCATCAGCTGAAGTCAAATAAGCATTGCTAGTGTGTAAAGGCTGACGGCGCGCCGTCAGCCTTTTGTCGCTTCTAAAAAGCTGACGCAAGTCAGGTAGGTTTTGTTGTTGTAGAAGCCAATGGTTAGTGAGCGTGTAACGCGCTTTTTGTCCTTTGTCTTTTCATGTTGCGGAGATGTCATGAGTTATTCTTTTACTGAAAAAAAACGTATTCGTAAAAGTTTTGCAAAACGGGTCGGTGCATTGCCGGTGCCGTTTTTGCTTTCCACGCAATTGGAGTCTTATAGCGCGTTCTTGCAGGCTTGGGTTGCTCCCGAGCAACGCAAAAACGAGGGCTTGCAAGCCGCTTTCAATTCCATTTTTCCCATCGAAAGTCATACAAAATTCGCACGTTTGGATTTTGTCAGCTACACCTTGGGTTTGCCGCCGTTCGATGTGCGCGAATGCCAGCAGCGCGGTTTGACTTATGCGTCTCCGTTGCGCGCCCGTGTGCGCCTGACTATTCTCGACAAAGAAGCCTCCAAGCCGACCGTTAAGGAAGTCAAAGAGCAGGAAGTCTACATGGGCGAAATTCCCCTGATGACGCACACCGGTTCTTTCGTGATTAACGGTACCGAGCGCGTTATCGTGTCGCAGCTGCACCGTTCTCCCGGCGTGTTCTTCGAGCATGATCGCGGTAAAACACATAGCTCCGGCAAGTTGCTGTTCTCGGCACGGGTGATTCCTTACCGTGGTTCTTGGCTGGACTTTGAGTTCGATGCCAAAGATTACGTGTATTTCCGTATCGACCGTCGCCGCAAGATGCCGGTGACTATCCTGCTGAAGTCGCTGGGCTACACACCGGAAGAAATTCTGGCCGCATTCTTTGAGAACGATACTTTCCATTTCACCAAGAAAGGGATTCAGTTTGAAGTGTTGCCGGAGCGTCTGCGCGGTGAAATCGCGCGCTTTGATATCGAAGGCAAGGGCGGCAAGCTCATCGTGGCCAAAGATAAGCGCATCACTGTGCGCCATATCCGCGAAATACAAGAAGCCGGTATTGATAAGCTGACCGTGGCTGAAGATTTCGTGGTCGGTCGTGTGCTCGCGCATAACGTGATCGATACCGACAGCGGCGAAGTTATTGCCAATGCCAACGATGAAATCACCGATACTTTGCTGGCCAAGTTGCAAACAGCTGGCATTACCAAGATTCATACCCTTTACACCAACGATCTGGATCAGGGCGCGTTTATGTCGAACACCTTGCGCACCGATGAAACCACGGATCAATGGACCGCCCGCGTTGCAATTTATCGCATGATGCGCCCCGGCGAGCCGCCAACTGAAGATGCCGTTGAGGCGTTGTTCAACGGTCTGTTCTTCTCGGAAGAGCGTTATGACTTGTCCGTCGTCGGACGTATGAAATTCAACCGTCGTGTCGGCCGCGAAGAGTTGACCGGTAGCGTGACTCTGTCCAATGACGACATCGAAGCCGTGATCAAGATTCTGGTTGAGTTGCGCAATGGTCGCGGTGAGATCGACGACATTGATCACCTGGGTAACCGTCGTGTGCGCGCCGTGGGCGAATTGGCCGAGAATCAATTCCGTACCGGTTTGGCTCGTGTTGAACGCGCAGTGAAAGAACGTTTGGGTCAAGCCGAAGCGGATAATTTGATGCCGCATGATTTGATCAACGCCAAGCCGATCTCGGCAGCGGTGAAAGAATTCTTCGGTTCGTCGCAATTGTCGCAGTTTATGGATCAAACCAACCCGCTGGCGGAAGTGACGCACAAGCGTCGTATCTCCGCTTTGGGACCAGGCGGATTGACGCGCGAACGTGCCGGCTTTGAAGTACGTGACGTGCATCCGACCCATTATGGTCGTGTGTGCCCGATCGAGACACCGGAAGGTCCAAACATCGGTCTGATCAACTCGTTGGCGTTGTATGCGCGCACTAACGAGTATGGTTTTATCGAGACTCCGTACCGTAAGGTTGTGAAGGGCCGCGCCACTGATGATGTTGAATATCTGTCTGCCATCGAAGAAGGCAAGTTCACCATCGCTCAGGCAAACGCTGATCTGGATAACAAGGGCAAGTTCACCAATGACATCGTCTCGTCTCGTCAGCACAATGAATTCGTGCTGGCCGAACCTGACAATATCGAATACATGGACGTGGCTCCGGCACAGGTCGTGTCGGTGGCTGCTTCATTGATTCCGTTTCTGGAGCATGACGACGCGAACCGTGCCTTGATGGGTGCCAACATGCAACGTCAGGCAGTTCCCGTGCTACGTGCTGAAAAGGCGCTGGTCGGTACCGGTATCGAGCGTACCGTAGCGGTGGACTCGGGTACTGCGGTGCAGGCTTGGCGCGGTGGTCGTGTGGACTACGTCGACTCCGGTCGTATCGTGGTGCGCGTCAACGACGNNTACACCCGCTCCAACCAGAACACCAACATCAACCAGCGTCCGCTGGTACGCGTGGGCGATGTGATCGCTCGCGGCGACGTGGTGGCCGACGGCGCATCGACCGACATGGGCGAATTGGCGTTGGGGCAAAATATGCTGGTCGCATTTATGCCGTGGAATGGCTATAACTACGAAGACTCGATTTTGATTTCCGAGCGTGTCGTGGCGGAAGATCGCTTCACTTCGATCCATATCGAAGAGTTGACGGTGATGGCACGCGATACCAAGCTGGGTACGGAAGAAATTACCCGTGACATTCCAAACTTGTCCGAAGTGCAAATGGCGCGTCTGGACGAGTGCGGCATTGTGCATATCGGTGCGGAAGTCGGCGTGGGTGACGTGCTGGTAGGTAAGGTCACACCCAAGGGCGAAACACAATTGACACCGGAAGAAAAATTGCTGCGCGCGATTTTCGGCGAAAAAGCCTCCGATGTGAAAGACACTTCACTGCGCGTGAAGGCTGGTATCTCCGGTACGGTGATTGATGTGCAAGTGTTCACTCGCGAAGGTTTGCAACGCGACAAGCGCGCGCAGCAGATCATTGATGATGAGCTGGGTCGCTACAAGAAAGATTTGGCTGACCAGATGCGTATCGTTGAGGCCGACATTTTCACCCGTTTGGAAAAGCTGTTACATGGCAAAGTCGCTAACGGTGGTCCGAAGAAATTGGCCAAGGGCACCAAGCTGGACAAGGAATATTTGCACAGTCTGGAACATCACCACTGGTTCGACATTCGTTTGGCTAGCGACGAGACTGCGATGCAAATGGAGCAAGTTAAAGAAGGCTTGGCACAGAAGCGTCTCGAATTTGATGCCGCATTTGAATTGAAGAAGAAAAAACTGACACAGGGCGACGAGTTGCAAGCCGGTGTGCAGAAGATGGTCAAAGTGTATGTGGCGGTTAAACGCCGCTTGCAGCCTGGCGATAAGATGGCCGGTCGTCATGGTAACAAGGGTGTGGTTTCGCGTATTGTGCCGGTGGAAGATATGCCGCACATGGCGGACGGTACCCCGGTGGACATCGTGCTGAACCCGCTGGGCGTGCCATCGCGTATGAACATCGGTCAGGTGCTGGAAGTTCA
>PLYB01000322.1 GCA_003151655.1 Gallionellaceae bacterium
CTTCCAGCCCGATGACGATTTCCCAAGTCATGATATTTCCTTACAGGCCGTGTGGCGCGTGGTTGTGCCAGTCGGTCGCCAGTTGATATTGGTGCGCTACATTCAGCATGCGCGCTTCGTCGAAATAATTACCGATAATCTGCAAGCCGACCGGCATATGATTTGCGCCGAAACCGCAGGGGATCGACATGCCGGGCANNGGCCCCATGATGACATCGCATTGTTTGAATGCTTCGACAAAGTCCTGCGCGATCAGACGGCGAATTTTTTGTGCCTGCAAATAGTAGGCATCGTAGTAGCCGTGGCTCAGCACATAAGTACCGATCATGATACGGCGCTTAACTTCAGCACCGAAACCTTGCGCGCGCGACTTTTCGTACATGTCAGCGAGATCAGAATATTCCGGGGCGCGATAACCGTAGCGCACACCGTCGAAGCGCGACAGGTTGCTGGATGCTTCTGCCGGAGCCAGCACGTAATACACCGGAATGGACAACTTGGTGTTGGGTAAGCTGATGTCAACGATGGTCGCGCCGAGTTTTTTGTATTCGGCGATGGATGCTTCAACTGCTTCTGCCACGTCGCTGCTCAGTCCTTCGGCGAAGAACTCTTTCGGTAGACCGATACGCAGACCGTTTAACGGTTGCGCCAAGTCGCGGGCGTAATCCTCTTTTTCACGTTGCAAACAAGTGGAATCGCGCTCATCGAAACCGGCCATGGTATTGAGCAGCAGCGCCAAGTCTTCTGCACTGCGCGCCATCGGGCCGGCCTGATCGAGGCTGGAGGCGAAAGCGATCATGCCGTAACGCGACACCACACCATAGGTCGGCTTCAGGCCGGAAATGCCGCACAGTGCGGCAGGTTGACGAATCGAGCCGCCGGTGTCGGTGCCGGTTGCGGCGGCGCATAAACGCGCAGCAACGGCAGCCGCCGTACCGCCGGAAGAGCCGCCGGGAACGCGCGCGGTATCCCACGGATTTTTTACTGATCCGAAATATGAAGTCTCGTTGGACGAACCCATGGCGAACTCGTCCATATTGGTCTTGCCGAGATTCACTGCGCCCGCATTGTTGAATTGCGAGATGACGTGTGCATCGTAGGGCGAGACAAAGTTATGCAGCATCTGGGAGCCGCAAGTGGTGCGCCAGCCTTTGGCACAGAAGATGTCTTTTTGTGCGATGGGAATGCCGGTCATGGCATCGGTGCTCCCTGCGGCCAAGCGGGCATCCGCCGCGCGCGCCTGTGCCAGCGAGACTTCCGGGTTCAGCGTGATGTAAGCGTTGAGTGCCGGATTGAGCTTGGCGATACGGTCGAGATAGCTTTGCGTCAGTTCGACGCTGGAAATTTTTTTGGCGCGCAATGCGTCGCCGAGTTGTTTGAGTGTGGCGTTTATCATTTGTTTGGAGAGAAGGGTGAAGAGGGAAGGGGGAAGGGGAAACCTCCGCGCCGCTTTTACTCTTCTCCCTTCTCTCTTCTCCCTTAATTATTCAATTACCTGCGGCACAAGGTACAAGCCATGCTCCACTTGTGGAGCTACAGCTTGAAAAGCTTCGCGCTGATTGGTTTCTGTAACGACATCCTCGCGCAAACGCTGGCTAAGCTCCTGACTGTGCGACATCGGGGCGATACCGGTGGTATCGACCGCCTGCATTTCGGCAATCAAACCGAAAATGTTCGACAACTGCGTCTGGGCAGTCTGCATTTCCTCTTGGGTCATCGCCAGACGGGCCAAGCGGGCGACTTTTTCAACATCGGCTATATTCAAAGACATATTAGTGTAACGCTTTATCAAAACGAGCTTAATAGGTTATCATAAACACCTTAAGCGGCGTACCCCTTCTCAATTTAAGGCAAGAAATATGTTCAATTACTTTAACGGATACTTTTCCAACGATTTGGCAATTGACCTGGGCACAGCAAACACCCTGATTTGGGCGCGTGGACAGGGCATTGTACTGAATGAACCCTCAGTGGTGGCAATTCGTCAGGAAGGCGGCCCTAACGGTAAAAAAGTGATTCAACAAGTTGGTCTTGCGGCAAAGCAGATGTTGGGCCGTACACCCGGCAACATCACGGCTATTCGGCCGATGAAAGACGGTGTGATCGCCGACTTTACTGTTACCGAACAAATGCTCAAGCAGTTTATCCGTCGTGTACACAAATCCAGTATTTTTACGCCCAGTCCGCGCATCGTGATTTGCGTGCCTTGCGGCTCCACCCAGGTTGAACGTCGTGCTATCCGTGAATCTGCTTTCGGGGCCGGTGCGCGCCGCGTCGAGTTGATCGAAGAGCCAATGGCCGCGGCCATCGGTGCCGATCTGCCGGTGGAAGATGCAACCGGCTCGATGGTGGTGGATATTGGTGGAGGTACCACCGAGGTGGGTGTGATCTCACTTGGCGGTGCGGTTTATTCTGGCTCCGTGCGTGTTGGCGGCGATAAATTCGATGAAGCCATTATCAACTATATTCGCCGTAACTACGGCATGCTGATCGGTGAAACAACCGCCGAGCAAATCAAAAAAGAAATCGGTTCTGCCTTCCCCGGCAGCGAAGTGCGCGAGATGGAAGTAAATGGTCGTAACTTGGCCGAAGGTGTGCCGCGCAGCTTCACTATCTCCAGCAACGAAATTCTGGAAGCTCTCACTGATCCGCTTAACAGCATCGTGAGCGCGGTGAAGACTGCGTTGGAACAAACTCCTCCGGAACTGGGTGCCGATATCGCCAGCAAAGGCATGGTGCTTACCGGCGGCGGCGCATTGCTGCGTGACATCGATCGCCTGCTGATGGAAGAAACAGGTTTGCCAGTGGTGATCGCCGATGATCCGTTGACTTGCGTGGTACGTGGTTCCGGCAAGGCGCTGGACAGAATGGACAAGTACAGCAACATCTTCACTAGCGACTAAGTTTTCTTTGGACGATACACATTCTTTTCGTTTTTTTAATCGCGGGCCAAGTGCGCTTGCGCGATTGGTGTTCTTCGTCGCTCTTTCCTTGTTGCTGTTATTCGTGGACGCCCGTTTCCAATATCTGGAATCCACGCGTACCGTTATTTCTATTCTGGTCTATCCCTTTCAGCGCTTAACCGCATTGCCCGGCGAGGCCTGGCACCAAGTTGGCTCGTATTTCGAAACGCAAACCCGCTTGATTGGGGAAAATGCCCGGTTTCGCGAGCAACACAGTGTGGACGCGGCAGAGTTGAATTTGTTGCAAGAGTTGAAGGCGGAAAATACGCAGCTGCATAATTTGCTCGAAGTGGCACAACGGGTGAATCATCCGATGCAAATGGCGGAGATCGCCTACATTGAACGGGATATTTTCAAGCGCAAGATCTTTGTAAGTAAAGGTGCCAAGGCTAATGTTCAGCCCGGCCAAGTTGTCATGGACGATATTGGTATTGTCGGGCAAGTCACGCGTGTATATCCGTGGTTATCCGAAGTGACCCTGGTAACCGATAAGGATCACGCAGTGCCGGTGGAAATTTTGCGCAATGGCATAAGGGCAGTCGTGTTTGGTTCCGGCGACATCAATGAACTCGCACTGCGCTACATGCCAATCAGTTCAGACATTCAGGTTGGCGATGTATTGGTGACCTCCGGTATAGATGGCACTTATCCTGCCGGTTTGCCGGTGGCCAAGGTGATCAAAATCGAACGGGATCCTGCCTATCCCTTTGCACGCATTGTCTGTATGCCTATGGCAGGCGTGGACAGGCATCGTTATTTGTTGATTGTTTCCGGTTCACAGGAATTGCCTCCGCGTCCTGATCCCGCGCTAGCGGCGAGCGACGATAAATCCAAAATCATCAGCAAGCGGAAGCCCCAATGAGTGCAGATTTCCCCAAAGATCAGGAGTTTTTGCTGCCCGCAAATCCCTTGTTCATCGCGTTTAGTTTGTTTGTGGCGATCTTGCTGAATTGGTTGCCTTGGCATGGCTGGGGTTTGATCTTAAGGCCGGACTTTGTGGCCTTGGTGTTGCTCTACTGGTGTGCCCATAAACCGTACAGTGTCGGTATTGGAATTGCATGGACCGTCGGGATTTTGACCGATGTGGCAGATGCGAGCCTGTTCGGTCAACATGCGCTGGCGTATGCCGTGCTGGCGTTTGGCGGAACCGTGCTGCACCGCCGCATCCAGATGTTTGACCTGCGCCAACAGACCATGCAGATATTTCCGCTGCTGTTAATCAGTTATGCAACTTATGCGGCAGTACATTGGCAAGTGCGCGGAATTATCGTGTGGGAGTATTTTTTCGGCTGCGTAGTTTCCGCCGCAATGTGGATTCCCATGACCCTGCTGTTACAAACCTTGCGCCGTCCCCGGTCTGACCCCAACGAGTTATGAAGCATCGTATCGAGCTGAAAAATCATCAGCGCGAAATTTTTTATTTCCGTCTGCGCCTAATGCTTAGCCTTGGCTTCGTGTTGCTCATGTTGCTCATCTTGCTGCTGCGCTTTGTGTATCTGCAAGTAGTGAAACACGAATACTTTCAGACTTTGGCCGAGAGCAATCGCATCGCGGTAATACCCGTGGTACCCAATCGCGGACTGATTCTGGATCGAAACGGTGTGGTGCTGGCGCGCAACTATTCCGGCTACACATTGGAGATCGCCACGCGCAAAGTGGTTGATCTGGAAGCGACGATAAACGAATTGTCCACCCTGGTGAATATTCAGCCCAAAGATCGCAAGCGTTTTAAGAAATTGTTGGCCGAGAGCCGCAACTTTGACAGCTTGCCGATTCGTAACCGTTTGAGCGATGAGGAAGTGGCGCGTTTTGCCGCACAGCGTTACCGCTTTCCGGGAGTGGAGATCAAGGCGCGGCTGTTTCGTGAATATCCCTTTGGTGAAGGCACCTCGCATTTGATCGGCTATATCGGGCGCATCAACGACAAAGATGTCGAACAATTGGAAGAAGATGAAATCGCATCCAACTATCTCGGCTCGGACTACATCGGCAAAACCGGTCTTGAGCAAAGCTATGAAAAAGAGTTGCACGGCACCACCGGTTTCGAACAAGTTGAAGTGGATGCAGGAGGGCGCGGTGTACGTTCGTTGTCGCGCAGCGCTCCCGTGTCGGGTAACGACTTGACGTTGACACTGGATGCCAAATTGCAGGAAGTGGCAGAACAGGCATTCGGAAAATATCGCGGCGCTTTGGTGGCAATCGATCCCAGCAATGGCGACATATTGGCCTTCGTCAGCAAACCCGGTTACGACCCGAATCTGTTCATTGACGGTATCGATAGTGAAAACTGGGACGAACTGAACAACTCGCCGGATGTGCCGCTGAATAATCGCGCGCTGCGCGGCCAATATCCGCCGGGCTCTACCATCAAGCCATTCATGGCACTTGCCGGCTTGTTTTACGGGCGCTCACCCAGCTATACCATCCACGATCCCGGCTATTACACACTGCCCGGCAGTAGCCATCGATATCACGACTGGAAACAGGGCGGGCACGGCAGTGTGGACATGTTCAAGTCCATCGTGATTTCCTGCGATACGTATTATTACGGCTTGGCCACTGAACTGGGCATAGACAAGGTACATAGCTACCTGTCCCAGTTCGGTTTCGGCCAAAAGACCGGGGTGGATATGGAGGGTGAGGTTTCCGGTTTATCGCCGTCGCAAGAATGGAAGATGAAGCGGCATAACCAGGTCTGGTATGCCGGAGATACAGTTTCTGCCGGTATCGGACAAGGATATAACCTGGTCACTCCGCTACAGCTTGCCTCGGCTACCGCAACCTTGGCCAACGATGGCATCGCTTTCAAGCCCCATTTCGTGAAACAGATAAAGCGCATCCCGGCCGGCGCGCCCGAGCCGGAACCCCAGCCGATACACGATATGCATATCAAACCGGAATACATCGATCTGGTCAAACGCGCGATGGAGGCGGTTACCCAACCGGGTGGAACGGCCGCCGGTGCCAGTGCCGGTGCACCATACCGCATGGCGGGAAAGACCGGAACGGCACAGGTGATCGGCATGAAACAAGGCGAGAAGTATGTCGCGAATAATATTTCCGAATACAATCGCGACCATGCCTGGTTCATTTCTTTTGCACCCGTGGAGAAGCCGACGATCGCGCTGGCCGTATTGGTGGAAAATGGCGGCCACGGCGGATCGACTGCGGCACCGATCGCGCGCAAAGTGTTGGACTATTATTTACTCGGAAAAGTGCCCACACCGCTGGAGTCGGATAATGAAAAAGAGGGTGCCGAACATGACTGATCGTTTTCGAGAGATCGCATGATCAATAAAAAGGAATTACAGCGCCGCTTTATGGTGCATCTGGATCCGATACTGTTAATGGGCGTCGGCCTGCTGCTGTTAGTCAGTCTGATCGTGCTGTACTCGGCCACCGACAGTAACTTGCTGCGTGTTTTCGGACAGTTCGTTAACATTCTGGTCGCATTCGCCGCCATGTGGATCGTCGCCAATATGCCGTTGCACTATTTGATGCGCAGCGCGGTGCCGATATATATTTTTGGCTTGCTGTTGCTGGTCGGCGTGGCGTTGTTCGGCGACATCAGTCACGGCGCAAGACGTTGGCTGAACATCGGCGTCGCCACGATTCAACCTTCAGAGCTGATGAAGATCGCCGTACCTTTGATGATGGCTTGGTATTTCGAAAAAAACGAAGCCACCCTTACCCTGAAAAATTATTTTGTAGCGGCATTGTTACTGTTGATTCCGCTAGCATTGATTGCCCGCCAACCGGACTTGGGCACGGCCTTGCTGATCGGTGCCAGCGGATTCTATGTTTTATTCCTTGCCGGGCTGAGCTGGCGCATCATGGTGGGTATGGCGGTGGCTGCCGCCGCTGCTGCACCATTCCTGTGGTCGATGCTGCACGACTACCAGCGTCATAGAATTCTCATGCTGCTCGATCCATCGCAAGATGCCCTGGGTAAAGGCTATCACACCATTCAGGGCATGATCGCGGTGGGTTCGGGCGGCATATTGGGCAAAGGTTATTTGAACGGCACGCAAACCCACTTGGATTTTTTACCGGAGCGCACGACTGACTTTATCTTTGCGGTTTACTCCGAAGAGTTCGGCTTTCTCGGCAATTTAATTTTGCTGGGCATCTATATCTTTGTCATCGGGCGCGGTTTCGTCATCACCGCCAATGCCTCGACTTACTTTACGCGGTTGATGGCGGGCAGCATTACGCTCTCATTTTTTACCTATGCTTTCGTTAACATGGGTATGGTCAGCGGCATCCTGCCCGTAGTTGGCGTGCCATTGCCACTGGTAAGCTATGGCGGTACATCTATGCTAACCCTGCTGCTTGGATTTGGCATGTTGATGAGTATTCACACGCATAAACAATTGGTTAAAACTTAAGGAGTCCTCACGATGAACAGGGAAATCGCTTTGCTCGCATTCGTAACAGTCGCTCTGGCTGCGTGTACAAGTCCTCCGCAACAACAAGGAAGACCCGCGCCAGTGGAAGACCTGGCCACCGGGCCGAGCGGCAAGCAGCCGAAACCAGCAGCGCTTAAAGTAGCGCCCAGTATTCCGGTTCCCCAAGTTTCCCCGGTTCCTCAGGTTTCCCAGGCAAGCAAACACCAAGAACCTAGCGGAGCGGGAGCCTATCTCGAAGGTGATGGCCCCGGATCTGATGTGCCTGCCAATCTGGATGCTATCCCGGATGCCATTCCCAAGGCAGAGCCATTACACCGTTACGCCAACCAGCCATACGTCAGGTTTGGCAAGACCTATACGCCGCTGCAAATTACCGGCAGCTACAAAGAAGAGGGTACGGCTTCCTGGTACGGCAAAAAATTCCACGGCCAACGCACCTCCATCGGCGATGTGTATGACATGTACGGCATGACCGCTTCGCACACGACTCTCCCTGTTCCGAGTTATGCGCGCATCACCAACCTCACCACCAAGAAATCGGTAATCGTGCGCGTGAATGATCGCGGTCCATTCCTGCATGATCGCATCATCGATCTATCCTACGTTGCCGCGCATAAGCTGGGTATTATCAATAACGGTACTTCCAAAGTTCTGGTAGAGAGCATCGCGGTGGATAACACGGCTGCACCGCTTACCCTTTCAGCAGTGGCCTCTTCGCCGGTTAAGTCAGTGCCATTGCCGGTCTCCGCGCCGGCTTCAGCTCCTGTCATTGCCTCAGCCGTTGCTGCTGCACCTGCCGTCAAAACGAAGCCGGTGGTGGTTGATAATGTATTCCTGCAATTAGGTGCGTTTAAATCAGAAAAGAGCGCAAAAAAGTTTATGAATAAACTGCACTCAAAGCTAGCCTCCACTGGCAAATCCCTTAGCGTATTCCAAAAAGATAAATTGCAACAAGTGCTGTTGGGGCCTTACGCCACGGCAGATGAAGCAAGTGCCGAGGGCAAAATATTAAAAGCGAAACTGGGAATCAATACTTACATTAGCGTGCGCAACTAGAATCTGATTTGAAAAGAGCATAGGCATGAAAAAGCGAAACACGCTGCGCATCCCGGTCACCAAAGGCCTTAAAGACATCTACGCGATGGATATGCATGCCGCCTATCAGGCCGCATGCCTCGGGCGATTCAACGTCACCTCGTTCGGACGCTTAGCCGCCGCTATTTCAGTGGTGCGCACCGCACTCGTGCGGCACGAAACCAAAATCCTGAATGCTGTTGAACTACTCGATGCCACCATCGCAGTACTCCAGCAAGTACGTCAAAAAGGCGATGAAACCAATCTCTGGGAAATAGTTGAAGCCGACCGCGCCACCGTACTCGACGGAATCTGCGCTGCCGAACAATGCATCGGCACACTGGATGTTGCGTTGCTGGCAGAGACGGCGGAACAGTTGTTGCAGGATGTGGGGGCTGAGAGTTGATCTGGGATTGTGCCGTCGGGCGCAGTCCAAAATGCATCTCCATTTATCACCTTAGACACCAATAATCCGTAGGGGCGTATGGCGATACGCC
>PLYB01000218.1 GCA_003151655.1 Gallionellaceae bacterium
TCCCGCCTGCGCGGGAATGACGAACGAATGAGCAACGATATTCTGCAACGGTTGACTGAGACACTGGAGGCGCGCAAACAAGCTGCGCCGGAGTCTTCATATGTAGCCAAATTATTCAGCAAGGGTGACGATGCCATTCTGAAAAAGGTGATTGAAGAAGCGGGTGAAGTGCTGCTTGCTGCCAAAGATGGCGACAAGCAGCATCTGGTATATGAAGTGGCCGACCTGTGGTTTCATACGCTGGTGTTGTTGGCACAAAAAGGCTTGAGCGCAGACGATGTACTGAAAGAATTGGCACGGCGCGAAGGCACATCGGGTATCGAAGAGAAGGCGCAGCGGAAATGAGTGATAACTGTATTTTTTGCAAAATTGCGCGCGGCGAAATACCGAGCCGCAAGGTGTATGAAGATGACGAGGTGTTCGCTTTTCACGACATCAATCCGGCTGCACCGGTGCATTTCATGCTGATTCCAAAACTCCACCTGGCTTCGCTGCTGGAAGCGGATGAATCGCATGCGGCATTGCTCGGCAGGATGCTGCTGCTCGCGCCGAAGCTGGCGCGCGAGCAGGGTTTGGATAATGGCTTTCGCACCGTCATCAATAGCGGCAAGGGCGGCGGACAAGAAGTATTTCATTTGCATATTCATGTCATTGGCGGTGGCAATATTCCGCCGATGGTCAAACGTAGTTAATCGACAGGAGCGCATCATGGGTGGACTAAGTATTTGGCATTGGTTGATCGTGTTGTTGGTAGTTGTGCTGATTTTCGGTACCAAGAAGCTGAAGAACATCGGGAGTGATTTGGGTGGCGCGGTGAAAGGCTTCAAGGACGGCATGAAGAGCGACGACGAAGCTAACAAGCAAGTCGCACACGACAGCAAGATCATCGAAGGCGAAGCGAAAGAGAAGACTCAAACTAAGGTTTGATCGTAAGCCATGTTTGAAATTGGCTTTTCAGAAATAGTGGTCATCATGGTGGTGGCGTTGATCGTCATCGGCCCCGAGAAGCTACCCAAAGTGGCGCGCACGCTGGGGTTGCTGTGGGGCAGGGCGCAGCGCTATGTCAACGGTGTGCGCGCCGATATTGAGCGCGACATGCAGTTGGAAGAGTTGCGCCAACTCAAACTCAAAATGGAACAAGAGGCCATGGCGGTAGAGCAGGCCACTAAGCAAACTGTGCAAACACTGGATCAGCATGTGCAATCGCTTGAAGTACCATCCGAACCGGCACCCGCCGTGGAGAGCAAGCCGAGGAGTGTTCCGGCAGCAACTCCCGACAGCAAACCGAAGCCACAAGCCGCACCCATCCAGCAGCAGTTCCCAATTGATTAGCCCCCTCCGTGAGCACTAGCGAAAATTTTATCTCCCATTTATTAGAGCTGCGTAAGCGCTTGCTCAATTCTGCTGTGGCATTTTTGCTGGTATTCATTTGCCTGTTTCCATGGGCGGCGGATCTTTACAGCATCCTGGCGCATCCGCTGCTGGCGAAATTGCCCAAGGGCGGGCAGATGATCGCCACGGATGTCACTACGCCGTTTTTCGTGCCGATGAAGGTCGCGATGATGGCAGCGCTGCTGATTTCTTTGCCATACATCCTGTATCAGGTTTGGCGTTTCGTTGCGCCGGGTTTATATCTGCATGAAAAACGTTGGGTGCTGCCGCTGTTGGTTGCCAGCGTTATGCTGTTCTTCTGCGGCATGGGCTTTGCCTACTTTGCGGTGTTCCCAATCGTATTTGGTTTTATCACTTCCGCCGCGCCGCAAGGCGTGGCCGTAATGACCGATATTGATAAATATCTGAGTTTCGTGCTGGGCATGTTTGTCGCTTTTGGTTTGGCCTTTCAAGTGCCGATCGCGGTGGTGTTGCTGGTGAAGACGGGTATGGTGACCACGGCCAAACTGCGTGAGATTCGACCCTACGTCATCGTTGGCGCATTCATAGTGGGTGCAATATTCACACCGCCGGATGTCGTGTCGCAGTTTATGCTGGCAATGCCATTGTGGCTGCTTTATGAAGCGGGCATCATAACTGCCGGGTGGATGTTGCGATCATCCAAGGCCGCAGATATTCATTGATACAGGTGGTTCGAGCCGATCAGCGACATCACGAATAAGTGATCAGGCGTTAGCGTAATCGCGCATTGAATGAGGGGAGGCGGAAAAAACAGCGTGTTGATGGCGGCACAATTTCCAGATCGATATCAATTCAAACAACTGGCGAACTGATCATAAAAAATGACAATCTCAAAAATTCCTTCCAGAAAGATCAATGTTCTGATCATTGATGATTCGGCGCTTATACGAAGCATTCTGACTGAGGTCATTAATTCTTTCCCGGACATGCAAGCAGTGGTGGCTGCATCCGATCCAGTGCAAGCCAAAGAGATGATCAAAACATTGAATCCTGATGTGCTGACTCTGGATGTGGAAATGCAGCATATGGACGGGCTGACATTTTTGGAAAAATTGATGCGCCTGCACCCAATGCCGGTTTTGCTGATTTCCAGCATGACCGAGAAGGGATCCGAAGCTGCACTGCGCTCATTGGAACTCGGCGCGGTCGGTTTTCTGGCGAAGCCAAAATTTGGTATCGCCGAGGGTATGCGCGATTATGCCGATACCATCGCGGAAAAAATCCGTGTTGCTTTTCAAGCCAGGAGCAAGTTCCGTATTTCGAGAACGCCGGCATTCCGCGAGGTTTTGCCGGCATTGGGGTCGCGTATCGGAACTGCCGAAAAAATCATTGCCGTAGGGGCATCGACGGGCGGCACGGAGGCAATCAGAGAATTCCTCATTCGCTTGCCCGCCGATGCACCGGGGATCGTGATTGCGCAGCACATGCCGGAAGCATTCACCAAGTCGTTCGCATCCCGGCTTAATAGTTTATGTAAAATAACCGTGAAAGAAGCCGAAGGGAATGAGCATATTTTGCCCGGACATGCGTACATTGCACCGGGGCATTCACATTTGTTGCTTAAACGAAGCGGTAAGAATTACATGACTGAGTTGAGTCAGACTCCCGCAGTGAATCACCATCGTCCTTCTGTAGAAGTTTTGTTCCGCTCAGTAGCCCTGCATGGCGGCAAGAATGTAATAGGTGTAATGCTGACGGGCATGGGTAAAGATGGCGCGATAGGAATGATGGAAATGCGCCAGGCGGGCGCCTACAACTTCGCGCAGGACGAGGCGACCTGTGTGGTGTATGGCATGCCTAAAGAAGCGGTAGCCATCGGTGCGGTTAACGAATCTGTGCCCATACACGAAATGGCACAAAAAGTTTTGCAGCGATTGATTAGCAATGGGTAATCAAGTTTAGCAAGTCATACACAATATGTTTTCATAGGCTGAGCAAATGACTAGAGGTGAGGTATTAAAAGAAGGCCGCGAATTTCATTTCACGGCTAAAGATTTTGATCGAATCCGCAAGATGATTTATGCCCATGCGGGCATATCTCTGAGCGACTCAAAACAGGAATTGGTGTATAGCCGCTTGTCCCGGCGCTTACGCGCAACGGGCATAAGTAGTTTTGCAGAGTATCTGGCTTTGCTGGAAAGTAAGGACCCAGTCGAGTGGGAGGCCTTCACCAATTCTCTTACCACCAATTTGACGGCCTTTTTCCGAGAGCCGCATCACTTTCCTTTGTTGGCAGAGCATCTTCGTTCGATTCGCGGCAACCATAGTATTGCCTTGTGGTGCTCGGCGGCATCAACCGGCGAAGAGCCGTACACAATGGCGATGACGGTAATCGACGCGCTGGGGCGGGATGCATCGAAGGTGCACATCATTGCCACTGATTTGGATACCAAGGTAATAGAAACTGCCCGGGCCGGGGTTTACCCGGAAGAGCGAGTAAGCAAACTCGATCCTGAGTTAGTTAAACGATTCTTTTTGCGGGGAAGCGGCCTTCAGGAAGGGTTTGTACGAGTAAAACCGGAATTGAGCGAGATGATTACTTTCCGTTCGGCCAATTTGCTCCACAACAACTGGGGAATCAGGCCGCCGTTGGATGCAATTTTTTGCCGCAACGTCATGATCTATTTTGATCGGCAAACGCAGCTGGATATTTTAAAAAAATTCGTTCCGCTACTGCGCAGCAACGGTTTGCTATTTGCCGGGCACTCGGAAAGTTTTATCAACGCCGAAGAATATTTTAAATTGCGCGGCAAAACGGTGTATGAGTTAACGCCGAAATATAAAGCGTTACAACACAAGGCAGAGCAAAGCCGCTAGTGTAGTGTTGCACACTATCACTATATGGACATCGTAGGTCGGGTTTCAACCCGACATGTCGGGCTGAAGCCCGACCTACGTTTTGCGACGCTGGTTTCGAAATGAATTGGTCGTTATTCCTGCGGCTTGGGTTTCGGACGCTTACCCACTTTAACCTGCACAGTGATTTCGCTTTGGTTGCGCAGCAGCTTGAGCGGTGTCACTGTATTGGGCGGCAGCGCGGAGATGGTTTCCAGCATGATGTTGGAATCGGTCAGCGGCTTGTCGGCAATGCTGAGCAGAATATCACCCGGTTTCACACCGGCTTTATCAGCCGGGCTGCCGCGTACCACCTCGGCGATAAGCACGCCTTGTGTTTCACCCAGCTTGAACGACTCCAATAATTCCGGGGTAAGGTCTTGCACGGCCACGCCGATCCAGCCGCGCACAACCGAGCCGCTCTGGATGATCTGCTCCATAATTTTCTTGGCGGTGCTGACCGGAATGGCAAAGCCGATGCCGAGTGAGCCGCCATTGGGCGAGTAGATGGCGCTGTTGATGCCGATCAGGTTGCCGTTGGTATCAACCAGCGCGCCGCCTGAGTTGCCGGGGTTGATGGCGGCATCGGTTTGGATAAAGTTCTCAAATGTATTCAAGCCGAGATGATTGCGTTTGAGCGCGCTGACGATGCCCATGGTAACGGTTTGCCCGACTCCGAACGGATTGCCGATGGCCAGTACGATATCGCCGACGCGGGATTGTTCGGCATGACCGAAAGTGATCGCGGGCAGATTGCTGCCGAGGTCGATCTTGATGACGGCCAAGTCGGTTTCAGGATCGGAGCCGACGATATGACCCTTGGCTTTGCGTCCGTCAGACAGCGCAACCTCGATTTGATCCGCCGCTTCAATGACGTGATGATTGGTCAGGATGTAGCCATCGTGGCTGACGATAACGCCCGAGCCAAGACTGGAACTTTGTTGCGGAGCGCTATCTTCGAATTGATCGCCAAAAAAGAAACGGAAACGGGGGTCATTAATAAAAGGTTGCGCCGGCGTTTTGACTTCGCTACTGGTGTAAATATTGACCACTGCCGGCATGACTTTCTGTGCTGCCGCACTGAACCCAACCGAAGGTATCTGGCTGGCGTTTTCACCGGCGTTTTCATACAGGGTTACCACGCCGTTGCGGGCGGCATTGGGTAGCAGCGCGGGTCGGAGTGTTTGAATGATGAATAAAGCCGCCAGACCAATGGTGGTTGCTTGGGCGAATAAAAGCCAGAATTTACGCATGATATGATGGACTCGCTGATAGTAAGGAGACGAATCGAATGCCGTTACAGTTAAATGAGTTGCGTGATTATATCGGAAGCTTGCTTGCCGTTAGTCGCTTTCGTGATTACAACCCGAACGGTGTGCAGGTCGAAGGCCGAACCGAAGTGCGGCGCATTGCCACCGGAGTGACCGCCTCGCAACAGGTGCTGGAGGCGGCAACGGCGTGGGGTGCGGACGCGGTCATCGTGCATCACGGCTATTTCTGGCGCGGCGAAGATGCCTGCATCACGGGCATCAAAAAGCGCCGCATTGCGCATTTGTTGCAGCATGACATCAGCCTGTTGGCCTATCACTTGCCGCTGGATGCGCATCCCGAACTGGGTAACAACGCGCAACTCGCCGCGCGGCTGGGTTTTAGCGTGCAGGGGCATTTTGGCGAACAAGACATCGCCAGTTACGGCGTGCTGACGCAAGCGCAGAGCTTGCAACAACTTACTTCCTGCATTCAACAAACCTTGCAGCGCATTCCGCTGGTTATCGGCAATGCGCATTCCGATATTGCCCGTATCGCATGGTGTAGCGGCGGCGGGCAAAGCTACTTCGAGCAAGCGCTGGCGCTGGGCGTTGACGCTTTCCTGACCGGCGAGATTTCCGAACAGAATGTACATGTCGCACAAGAATCCGGTGTCGCCTTCATTGTCGCCGGACACCACGCTACCGAGCGATACGGCGTGCAGGCATTGGGCGAACACCTGGCTGCCCATTTCGGTATTGAACATCGTTTTTTCGATCAGGAAAATCCGGTGTAGAGGTTTCCCCAAACAAGTAGAATGCGATTTTTTGTACGCGATTAACGTTACGGTTATACCCGATGAATGAAGTGATGAAGAAAATGCTGCACGGAGTAGAGCGTATCTATCCGCATAAGCTGGAAGAGCAATATCCTCACATCTTCAATAAATTGATCGAGTTGTGGGACACTCCGCTTATCGATGCCTATTTTCAAGAGTTGATGATGAGTTCACGCCATGATCGTCAGGGATTTCCGGCTGACATCGCGAAAGAGATATATTACTTGAGTGAGGCGCGCGAGCGCACGCGCAATAAACCGGAAGCTGAAGTCGAAGAGAAGGATGTATGGGCTAGCGTCGATTTTAAAGAGTTGCGTGTCATCGAAGGGGCTGGATTTAAATTCACACCGAAAGGTTTTTTGAAATCGGCTGAATCGGGTAACCGTGAAGTCATCTTTGCATTCCTCCTCAGCGGGGCAAGCATAGATACCTGCGATGAACGCGGCTGGACTCCGTTGATGATTTCCTCATTCAACGGGAATGAGGAAGTAGCGCGACTGCTGGTTGAGCATGGCGCAAATATCCATGCCCGTGACGCATCGGGATACAGTCCCATCCACTGGGCTGCTTTCAATGGCTATACCGAAATCGTCAAGCTGCTCATTACCAAACATGCCGACCTGAATTTGCAGAGTACGCATGGCTGGACAGCGTTGATGCAAGCAGCCACGCGGGGGCATTTGTCAGTCTGTAGTGTGTTGATCGCGGGAGGGGCAAATGTCAATCTGACCAGCAGCGACGGATGGTCGCCTTTACACAAAGCCAGCGTCAATGGTCATACCGAAGTGGTTAAATTGCTGCTCGCGGCAGGAGCGGACAAATATGCAAAATATAAGGATGGCTCGACTGCACTGCTGTTGGCGGAGCGCGGCAAGCATCACGCCGTTGTTGAATTACTTAAAGCCGCAAAGTTGACCGATGTCGACCATCAGCACCATCAGCAACATCAGTCCCACAAGGGGAAGGGCAAGGAAAAACGTAAGGCCAGAGTATTAATCGCGGACGACGAGGTACATATTCGCGCCCTGATTAATATGATTGTCACTTCGCTCGGTGCCGAGGTGGTGGGCGAGACAGGCGATGGAGAGCAGGCGCTGAGCATGTACAATCAACTCAAGCCGGACTTGGTCATGCTTGACATCAACATGCCCAAGCTGGACGGAATCAGCGTGTTGAAGCAGATTAAGGCGACTAATCCCCGTGCGCTGGTGGTCATGCTGACCTCGCTTAATGCGATAGAAGTGGTGAAGGAATGTATCGACAATGGCGCATGGAACTACATCCTCAAGAGCACTACCGCCGAAGATCTGAATAAAGAAATCAGCGGGACATGGGCAGAATACATGGCAGAAATTAAAGCGAATCATTCAGCATGAGTTGCAACCACCCTAACCCGCCGGGTTATTTGTTTTGTGGGAGCTGCGGCGAAGCATTGGAGCCAACGCGTTGCCGCTGCGGTTTTGTCGCTGCTGCGGGCGATGTGTTCTGCGGTCGTTGCGGCGTCAGTTTGACGGTGGATGCTGCGAAAGGGCTTGGCGGGGCGGCTGATGTTGATCGCCGTTTCGACCTTGAGTACGTGGTTGAGCAAGCCGCTCAAGAGCACAAATTACTGACATCCACTCACAAGGCGCACGTCACACAAGACGATATTCGCAAATTGCTGAGCACGCGCAGAAAGAAACTCTAGCTATGGAGCTGACCGAATCGTTAATTTCCAGCTTGCTAGAAAAGGTCGAGATTCCTCCCGCACCTTTGGCAGGCATAATCAAAGCAGCCAAGAATGATGCACTCGAATTTGCGCAATTGCTAATTCAGGACAGTTATCTGGATCGCGATACCGTTGGCGAGTTGATAGCGAAGCAACTGAACAGCACTTACATCAACCTGAGTAACACCTTATTTCAGAATGAAGTAGTCTCACTGTTGACCAGCGAGATTGCGTCCCGGTTTTGTGCCATACCGCTCTATCGTTTGGGCAGCGCGGTAACGGTGGGGATGGCGACCCCAAATGACCCGCAAATGGTTGCGGCGCTGGAGAAATTGCTGATGGCTCCCGTCAGCCCGGTGTTCTGTTTCAGAGATGAGATTGACTCGGCCATTAAGGTTAATTATCAATCTGCGCAAAACGTGGGCGACTTGGCGACTACTTTTGATCTGAAAGTGTTTCAGGACGGGCAACTGGGCGAGACGGCGCTGGAGAAATTACTTGATTCCAAGCCGATGGTTGATCTTGGTGATTCGATTATTCTGCTCGCACTGAAGGAGCGAGCCTCCGATATTCACATTGAGCCGAAGAAAAATGAATTGATTATTCGCTTCCGCATTGACGGCGTTCTGGTCGATCGTTTGTTTCTGCCGGTAGAAATGGGATTGCCGCTCGTTTCGCGTTACAAAATTTTGGCTGATATTGATATCACTGAACGGCGCAAGCCGCAGGATGGCAGATTCAGCTTTACCTTGCCGATGAAGACGCTGGACTTGCGGGTCTCCTCTCTGCCGGTGATGCATGGCGAGAAAATGGTGATGCGTATTCTGGGTTCGTTGAACGGCACTTCCGTCCTGAATCTGGACAAGCTGGATTTCTCTCCCGAAGTGCTGCGCCCGTTCAAAGCAGCCTTGAAGCATCCGCAGGGCATCCTGTTCGTAACCGGCCCGACCGGCTCGGGCAAAAGCACCACGCTTTATGCAGCGCTGAATTTCATCAACACGCGCGACATTAACATCGTCACCATCGAAGACCCGGTCGAATACGAAGTGCATAGCCTGAATCAAGTAATGGTCAACGATAAAGTCGGCCGGGGCTTTCAGGAAGTTTTGCGCGCTGTTCTGCGGCAGGATCCGGATGCTATTTTAGTGGGCGAGATTCGTGATGCCGAAACGGCACGCATCGCAGCACAAGCCGCGCTGACCGGGCATCTGGTGCTGACCACGCTGCACACCAACGATGCGGTTCAAGCCACCACACGCCTGCTGGACATGGGCGTAGAGCGATTTATTGTTGCCCCCGCTATTATCGGCGTACTGGGACAACGTCTGCTGCGCAGACTGTGTGAATACTGCAAGACCGAATATCAGCCTGACCCGGATGAGTTGCGCCAATATTTCTACTGGAAAGACGGAGCTGCAATGCCGATCCTTTACAAGAATACGGGGTGTGAGCATTGCGGGACAACCGGCTATATCGGGCGGGTGGGCATACACGAATTCCTCCGGGTAACGCCGCAGATACGCGAGGCTATTTTGCGCGGACGCGATAACGAAGAAATCATGAGTATCGCGGTGCAGCAGGGATTTCATAATATGCGCTATGACGGATTTAAAAAGGCATTGCGTGGACTGACTTCACTTGAAGAGGTGGTGCGAGCTACTGTTTCACTTGAGGACGATTGAACGATATGAGGGAATCGCTGATGGAACAACTGGCGGTTTATCGGTATTAAGTAGGATGGGTGGAGCAACGCGATACCCATCGCCACGCTCCGAATTGATGGGTATCGCTACGCTCCACCCATCCTACGGGCTAGAGAACGATTGAATTTTTAGAGGCTCCCATGAATAAGATTGATACCAAGCCGGATCAAGTTTCCAGTAATAACGAAACATTACTGGCGGCCATTCTCAATGCTGCCGACTATGTAATTATCACGACAGACACAAACGGCATCATTCAGCGATTCAATAAGGCCGCCGAATCTCATTTGGGCTACTCTGCCGATGAACTGGTCGAAAAATTGACCCCGGCGGTATTCCACGACCCGGATGAAGTAATGCAACGGGCCAAGCAACTCTCGGAGGAGGGAATTTCTGTTGAGCCAGGTTTTGCGGTGTTCGCCGCACGTTCGCGCTTGCTACCGGGCGGGGATACCAATACGTGGACCTATGTGCGTAAAGACGGCACACGTTTTCCGGTATCGCTTACCGTCACCGCATTGCGTGATGATAGCGGGGAAATATATGCCTTCCTGTGCACTGCCAATAACTTGAGCGAGCGCAGAGCGGTAAGGCGGATTAAGGCGCAGTATGCCGCGATCATCGATTCCTCAACCGATGCGATTATGAGTAAAGACTTGGACGGCAATGTCATGAGTTGGAACCCCGCCGCTGTAAAAATGTTTGGCTATACCGCGCACGAAATGATCGGGCAGCCGATGTCACTGCTTATTCCCGAGGACCGGGCAGGTGAAGAGCTGCAGATTCTCGAAAAGATAAAGCGCGGTGAGTCTATCGAGCATTTTGAAACGATCCGCAAAAGGAAAAATGGGACAATCTTCCCCATTTCAGTCACGATTTCTCCGATCAAAGATGATGCCGGTGTCGTTATTGGCGCGTCAAAGATTACGCGTGACATCACCGAGCGCATCAAAATGGATCGGATGAAATCCGAGTTCATTTCCACGGTCAGTCATGAATTGCGCACCCCGTTGACCTCGATACGCGGCGCGCTCGCGTTGCTCGTTGGCGGGGTGGCGGGAGAGCTTTCAGAAAAGGTCAAACCCCTTATTGATATTGCACACAAGAACAGCGAGCGGTTGATCTTGCTGGTCAATGACATTCTCGACATGGAGAAGATCGAGGCGGGCAAGATGGAATTCGATATGCAGCCATTTAAACTGATGCCGTTACTGGAGCATGCGCTGGTGGGGAATCACGCTTATGCTGAACAGTTCAAAGTGAGCTACGAGCTGGAGAACTCATTGCCCGATGTGATGATCAAGGCAGATGCGAATCGTCTGATGCAGGTGTTTGCCAACCTGTTATCCAATGCGGCAAAGTTTTCTCCGGCGGGTGGCAAGGTTATGGTCTCCGTCGAACGTATCGAGTCACGTATTCGGGTATCCGTTAAGGATAATGGCTCCGGCATTCCCGATGAATTCAAGGAACAGATCTTTAAAAAATTTGCCCAAGCCGATTCTTCCGATACGCGCAAGAAGGGTGGAACGGGTTTGGGTTTGAGTATCACCAAGGCGATGATTGAGCAAATGGGCGGCAGTATCGGCTTTGAATCTGAACCCAATGTACAGACGACATTCTTTTTCGAATTTCCTCTCTGGCATGAGCCGGTCGCTGAAGTTGCGGTCGCGCACGTCACGGAGCAAAAAACTCCTGCGGCTGGCCAGCGAATTCTGATTTGCGAGGATGATCGGGATGTCGCCGCGTTGCTGCGCCTGATGCTGGAACAGATCGGCCTGGCAGCGGACATCGCTTACGATGCCACGCAGGCGAAAGAGATGCTGTTTCACGGTGAGTACGCGGCGATGACGCTTGATCTGGGCTTGCCCGACCAGGATGGTATTTCGCTGATTCGCAAATTGCGCGCCACTCCCAAAACTGCCGACATCCCCATATTGGTCGTCTCCGGCAACGCCGCAGAGGGTCGCAAGGAATTGAACAGCGAAGTGTTCAATGTGGTTGACTGGATCACCAAGCCGATAGATCAAAGCCAACTGGAATCGGCGTTAAAGCAGGCAATGAGGCAAGCTTCCAATGCGCATCATTCCGATACTCATCCCAGAGTGTTGCATATCGAAGATGATGAAGATATTGCCGGTTTGGTAAGTACCATCGTGGGTGAGGTGGCGCAGGTAGACAATGCGTACACGCTTGCCGAGGCGCGGCGCATGTTGCAAAGTAATATTTACAATCTGGCGATACTCGATATTACGCTGCCGGATGGCTCCGGGATGGAGCTGTTGCCAATTTTAAACGGGGCAACACCACCGATTCCCGTGCTGATATTTTCGGCGAATGAGACATCGAAACTCGATGCGCGACAAGTGAGTTCGGCGTTGGTGAAGTCACGCACCGATAATGCCCAGTTGCTGGCAAAAATAAAGCAATTAGTCGGAAAAGAGTAGTATGAAAAAATTTCCGAGACGGGTATTGATCGTCGATGACGACGCTATGATGCGGGAAGCACTGAGAATGATTCTGATCAGCGAAAACCATATCAGGGATAATCGCAAAGTCGAGGTTTACAAGATAGTCGGCGAAGCCAGCGATGGTGCAACTGCTATTGATCTATTTATGCAACACAGCCCCGATCTGGTATTGATGGACATCAACATGCCCAAAATGGATGGATTGCAGGCATTGGAAAAAATTCGCCAGTTTGATCCCTCGGCCAAGGTGATGATGGTGAGTGTCGAATCAAAGATGCATAAGGTGCGCGAGGCCATCATGCTTGGTGCATCGGGCTTTGTGGTTAAACCACTCAACGCGGGCAACGTGTTGGACAGAATTGAAATCTGCTTCAAAGAGGGGACACTGAAATGAGCAATAAATTGACGCGCATCTTGTACGTTGAAGACGAGCCGGATATTCAGATGGTGGCGAGACTCGCTCTGGAAACGCTGGGCGGATTCACGCTGGAAGTATGCAGTTCCGGCAGCGAAGCACTGGAGAAGGTAGGAACTTTTCAGCCGCAGTTCATCCTGCTGGACGTGATGATGCCGGGTATGGACGGCCCGACTACGTTGGGAAAGCTGCGTGAACTGCCCGCGTTCGCTACTACGCCGGTGGTCTTCATGACCGCCAAGGTGCAACCTTCCGAGGTGTCGGGTTACAAGAAAATTGGTGCGGTGGATGTGATCCCCAAGCCTTTCGATCCAATGACGCTGTCGAATCAGGTCCAAGCAATCTGGGAGCGTTGTAATGGCTGATTCGGGAGGGCTGGCGGCAAAAATGAAAGTGCTGAGCGATGCCTATGCCGCGCACCTGCCTGAGAAATTTGCGCAACTGGAGCAGGTGTGGCAGCAGTTGCCGCGTGACGTGTGGGATGAGCAAGGGTTTCAAACCCTGTGCCGTATGGTGCACAGCCTGACCGGATCGGGCAAGACCTTTGGTATTTCGGCGCTGAGTGATGTTGCACGTGACTTGGAGGAATACCTTACGCAGCTGGCGGAAACCAAGGCCGCGCTGAATGAAGATCAGCGCAATCACGTAGAGCATGCGATAACACAATTGCGCCAAGCCTCGTCGCAGCGTGACGACGTACCGCAAGTTCCAATTCCGACCAATTGAACAGCGCACATCATGTTGCTTTTCAGATTTGGTGTAGTAATTTTGCATCTTCAAAATGCAATCATGTGGATCACCAAGTCAGCCTCATCATTCAGCACTACCCCCATTGATTTATTAAGCCGATCTTGGTCTATAATTAACCGATGCCTATCGGGATAGTTTTAATGACACCGCAACAGTCAAAGTATCAATCAGGAATGTTCGACCAGTTAGCGTTGTCCATCACGGGGCACGGCGTATGGGACTGGGATGTAACTACCGGAGCTTGCCAGTTCTCCAGCAGTTGGACGTCCGTGCTGGGCTATTCTGAAAATGAATTTGGAGATCGCTTTGCCGAGTTGGAGCAGCGGCTGCATCAATTTGACCGTTCGCGCATTCAGCAGTCTCTGACCAGATTTCTCAGCGGGGAAACCTCATTGTTTTTGGATGAGTGCCGTATGCGGTGCAAAGACGGCACTTGGAAATGGGTGGAGATACGCTGCAAGGCGCTGGAGCAAACAGTAGAAGGCAAGCCGCTAAGAGTGATCGGGACGCAGGCTGATATTTCGGCACGCAAGCAGGCGGAGGCAATGGCGCACGAAAATGCCGAGTATTACCGGGCGCTGACCGAAAAATTACCCTTGCCGATGTTGATTCATATTGCCGGGGAGTTCCGGTATTTGAACAAGGAATGCGTACAGTTTCTGGGCGGGGAGAGCGCCGAAGAGTTTATCGGCACTTCGATTCTGGAGGTGATTCATCCGGATTATCAGGCGGTGGCATTTGAACGCGTCACACGTATTTTACAAGGCGAGCAAAACGTCGAGCCGGTCGAGCTTAAGCTGATCCGTAAGGACGGTGGCGAAACCTGGATAGAAACAACCGGTGTCGCCATTCCTTTTGCCGGACAACAAGCAATTTATGTGGTGGGCAAGGATGTCAATGAGCGCAAGCAGGCTGAGATTGAACAAGGCCATCGTTTTGAGGAACTTGAGTCTCTTTATGTGTTGAGCAATACAGTCAGCGCCGCAGATACACTTGAGCAGGTATTTGAGGCGGCAATGGATGCCATCATGCAAACGCTGAAAGCAAGCCGGGTTTCCATTTTGCTGTTCGATGAAAATTCTTGTATGCGCTTCCGGGCGTGGCGTGGGCTTTCGGATAGTTATCGGGCCGCCGCCGATGGGCATTCGCCGTGGACGGCGGAAGAAGTGAATCCCACGCCGATATTTATCCGTGATATTGAAACCGACGAAGATCTTGCCTATTTCAGACCGGTAGCCAGAACGGAAGGAATCAGCGCGTTTGGTTTTGTGCCGCTGGTGCAGCATGGTCGTTTGCTGGGTAAGTTCATGGTTTATTTTAATGAGCCCCATCAATTTACCGAGGCGGAAGTACGGCTTGCCCGAACGATCTCATTCCACGTTTCGTTTGCAATCGAGCGCAAGCTGGCAGAAGACGCTTTGCATCAGAGCTCGGATATGCTGCAAATGACCTTGAGGCATGCGCCCGATGCGGTGTTTGTTTGCGCGCAAGATGGCCGCATCTCTTATGTCAACGATGTTGGCATGTCCATGCTGGAATACAGCAGAGCAGAATTGTATGGCATGACGGTCTTCGATCTGTCGCCGGACGAATGGCGCGAACGGTACCGCGCAGAGTTTTTGAAAATTACGGCCACTGACGAGCGCCATGTCATGGAGATAAGGCTGATTTCCAAAAATGGAAAAAGAATTTCTCTGGAATTAAACGCTGCTTTGCTTCCCAATGGACAGGTGTACGGATCATGCCGCGATATTTCCGAACGCAGACATATGGAAAAGGAGCTGCGCATCGCCGCGACCGCCTTCGAAACGCAGGAAGGAATATGCGTAACCAATAGCGAAAATATCATCCTCAAGGTCAATCGTGCTTTCACGAAAATTACCGGTTACAGTGCCAACGACGTATTGGGTAAATCGCCGTCGATCCTGAAGTCAGGACGGCAGGATGCCGAGTTTTACCGGGAAATGTGGGATAGTTTGAATCGGGACAAATTTTGGGAAGGGGAGGTCTGGAACAAGCGCAAGGATGGCACGCTCTATCCGGAGCGGCTCGGTATTACCGCCGTCACCAACAACGCCGACAAAATAATCAATTATGTCGCGACTTTTACCGACATTACCAGACAAAAAAAGGCCGAGGAAGAAATTTACAATCTGGCATTTTATGACCCGCTTACCGGGCTACCCAATCGCCGTTTGTTGCTCGACCGCTTGCAGCAATCAATGGCGGCCAGCGTGCGCCACGAACAATATGGCGCGGTGATCTATATTGATCTGGATTATTTTAAATCGCTCAACGACACCAAAGGCCACGAACTGGGCGATTTGATGCTGATCGAGGTTACACAACGTCTGCAAAACTGCGTGGGCGATTTTGATACTGTTGCGCGTCCCGGCGGGGACGAGTTCGTTGTTCTGCTGGAAAACTTGAGTACAGAAGCGGCCGCATCTGCCGCTCAAGCGGAACATATGGCTCAAAAAATACGTGCCACCTTGAGTCAGTCGTATTTTTTGCAGGGCTACGAATTCCATTCCACTCCCAGTATCGGCGTAGTCTTGTTCCGCGGTCACGAGGAGAGCGTCGCGGATCTGATCAAGCACGCCGACATCGCCATGTACCAAGCCAAATCGGCAGGGCGCAATACGGTGCGCTTTTACGATGTTGCCATGCAGGCCGTTCTGGAAGTGCGGATGAATTTGGAAGACGCACTGCATAAGGCGATAAACTTGGAGCAGTTTCAACTGCATTATCAAATACAGGTGGATAGTTCGCATAGCATCACCGGTGTCGAGGCGTTATTACGTTGGACGCATCCTGAACAAGGCAACATTCCCCCCGCAGATTTTATTTCATTGGCCGAAGAAACCGGTTTGATTTTACCTATCGGCGAGTGGGTATTGCGAACAGCTTGCGATCAGATCAAGGCATGGTCGGTGAGCCCGGCTACCCGGAATTTGCGCATTGCTGTGAATGTTAGTTCAGTGCAATTTGCCCAGGACGGATTTGTGGCGCAAGTGCAACGTGTTTTGCAGGAAACTGGCATTAATTCCGCTTGCTTAAAACTCGAACTGACCGAGAGTCTGATGCTGAATAATGTGGACGAGGTCATCGGCAAGATGAAGCAACTAAAGGAAATGGGCGTGCGTTTCTCGATGGATGACTTCGGCACCGGTTTTTCGTCGCTCTCCTATCTGAAAAAATTGCCACTCGACCAGTTGAAGATTGATCAGTCGTTTGTGCGGGATTTGGCGCAGGATCAAAACGACGAAGCTATCGTGCAAGCCATCATCACCATGGGTGATGCGTTCGGATTGAATATCATCGCCGAAGGGGTCGAAACCGAAGAACAGCTCACCCGGCTAGACAGCTACGGCTGCAAGGCATTTCAGGGATATTTATTCGGCAAGCCCATGCCGATTCAGGAGATTGATAGCATTTTGGCGCAGCGCTCGCATTGAGGCCTCTAAGGAAACGCAGATTAAATCCGTTCGTGGTGCACCCGCAAGGGGTAGGCCGTGGCTGTAAGGGGCATACGCCCCAACAGCACACGCACAGTATTTTTCGTTCGCTCCCTCGATACACCGCGCAAGCGCGGCACTCGGGACGAACGAAAAATGCCTCGAAGAGGTTCTCGCACCCTTTGGGTGTATCGAACCATTGCTTTCGGATTTAATCTGCGTTTCCCTAAGAAAGGTAACCATGGATCGCCTGCAACGCATCTATAAGCTGCATCAGGCAATCTCCTCGCGCCGCCATGCCGTATCCTGCCAGACATTACAAGATGAACTCGAATGCTCGCGCGCCACAGTCAATCGCATCATTCAAGAAATGCGCCTGTATTTCAATGCGCCGATTGAATATGACCGATCATGCAACGGCTATCATTACGCCTTAAACACAGGCGAGACCTTTGAACTTCCCGGACTATGGTTCAGCGCCTCCGAACTATATGCGTTACTCACCAGCCAACAACTGTTAGCGCACGTCCAGCCTGGCCTACTCGACACACAAATCAAACCCGTCAAAGAACGCATCGAACAAATCCTCGCGGCCAGACATCTGGGCAATGATGAGATATCCAAACGAGTGCGCATCCTGCGTATGACGGGACGCAATGTTGTACTGGAATGTTTTCAAACCGTAGCGGGCGCGCTGCTGCAAAGGAACAGGCTGAACATCAATTATCACGTGCGTGGCAACAATGAATCCAGCCAGCGTGAAATTTCCCCGCAACGACTTATTCATTACCGCGACAACTGGTATCTGGACGCATGGTGTCATACCCGCAACACCCTACGCAGCTTCGCCGTCGAATGCATCATTTCTGCCAAGCGATTGCCACAACATTGTCGCGATGTGCCTGAAAAACAGCTTGATGCACATTACTCAAGCTCCTATGGAATCTTTGCAGGCAAACCCAAATACACCGCCGTGCTGCGCTTCACCCCGGAACGGGCGCGCTGGGTTGCCGATGAACACTGGCATCCGCAACAGCAAAGCCGGATGCTTGAAGACGGCAGCTACGAATTGCGCGTTCCCTACTCCGATTCACGCGAACTGGTGATGGACATCCTCAAGCATAGCGGTGAAGTCGAAGTCATCTCGCCAGAAGCACTGCGGGATGCCGTGGCCGAACGCCTGAAAAACGCGCTGTCGCATTACAGATGTGAATTTCCGGCGCATAGGAGCCATTTCACTTTCGGCGT
>PLYB01000106.1 GCA_003151655.1 Gallionellaceae bacterium
TTCATCGTCGTCGAAGAATTGGCCGACCGTTTTCTCGACAAGCTCCAGACAGCACTGGCGGAATTTAAACCGGGAGACCCGATGGACGAGACCACGACGCTCGCCCCGCTGTCCTCGGAAGCCGCCCTGATAAAATTGCTGGCTCAAGTTAAACGAGCGATAACACATGGAGCCACTCTGGTCATGGGCGGCAATCGGATTGTTTGTCCTGGCGCATTTATGCAGCCGACGATTCTGACGAATATTCAGCCCGACAATCCCGCCTTCAGAGAGGAATTATTCGGCCCGGTCGCGCTGCTTTTTCGGGTCAAGGACGAAGACGAGGCAATTGCCCTTGCCAACGATTCTGATTTCGGATTAGGAGGCGCCGTCTTCACCAAAGATGTTGCGCGCGGCAAACGTGTGGCGAGCCGCATAGACACCGGCATGGTGTTCATCAATCATCCAACAGGCTCGGCACCGGACTTGCCGTTCGGCGGCATCAAGAACTCCGGTTATGGNNATCCAGGAATTCGTGAACAAGAAACTGGTTTGCGTTGTTTCGATTGACGCATCGGCATAGGCATGCAGGTCAACTCGCCGTTGTAAAAAAACCATCCGTTATACATATGACCCTAAAACCTGACACCGTGAAAGAAAATATTCCCACCAATAATTTGCAATGGGGAGCCGCAGCATTATTTAACGAATACATGTCTGCGGTGAATCCTGCGATGCCGAAAATCACCATTGAGGCTTTCGATAGTTCGTTACACGAAACGGGCAATACACGAATCATCCCGCTTGATCTGTCGCATACGCTCAAGACGAATTACCCCGCCAGCACGCCCAATCTGATGGCGAGTTTCGTACGAATTTGCGCGGGGGAAATGATCGTGACTTCGGCAAAAGCCTCTTCGGAAATGTTCTATGTTATCCGGGGGGCAGGCACGAGCGAGACTGAATGGGGCATCACCGAATGGTCGGCGGGTGACGTTTTTGTCATCCCCGCGACAGCGTCGGCGCGCCATGCGGCAACTGCTGACACTGCCTTTTACTGGGTCAACGACGCGCCCGTCCTCGGCTATCTTGGCGCTATCCCTGCCAGAGCTGCTTTCTCCCCGGTCTTTTTCTCTCACGAACGAATTATTTTGGAACTTGAACGGGTGAGGGCAGATCCTGAGGCATCGTCCCGCAACCGAATAGGTGTGCTGCTTGCGAATCCCGCCTGCCAGTTGACCAAGACAATTACCCCGACTCTGTGGTCGCTCTATTGCGTACTACCGGCTGGCACAGTCCAGTTGCCGCACCGGCATAATTCCGTGGCACTCGATTACTGCGTTTCGACAGGTTCTGACACCTATACCCTGATCGGCAGAGAAGTCGACGAAAACGGTCGTATCGTTGATCCCGTTAAGGCGATATGGACGACGGGTTCGGTATTTGTAACGCCCCCCGGCTTGTGGCACTCGCATCACAACGAATCGGAGGAAGATGCCTATGTATTACCCATTCAGGATGCCGGCCTCGTGACACAAATGCGAATCCTCGACATCCAGTTCGTAACGGCAAACTAAGTTAGATACCACACAGATTCGCAACTTCATTTCGTTCAATCTGAACTTTCTGCAGGGATAAGCCTGTTAATTTAGTTGAAGGGAATGGTCATGAACAAAAATCAAGTAAAAGGTGCGGTAAAAGACATCGCTGGCAAGGTGCAGGAAGAAGTTGGAAAGCTGGTCGGTAGCAATGAACAGCAAGCTAAAGGTCTCAGCAAACAAATTTCCGGCAAAGCTGAAAAAGTCTATGGAGAAGCAAAAGCAGTAGTCAAGGATGCAACCACGCGCTCTTAAAGTATTAACATGATGCCATGTGGTCGCTAGGGTGATCGCATTCAGTTTGTTGCAAGTTTTAGTTTGCCACTTTCGCTGGTCTGTCTATGCGCAAATTCGGGAAGGTTGGAGGGTATACGTTCATTCCATCAGCAGGAGGTATTGATAATGAAACTTCAAAAAATCATCAGCACAGCCATAGTCATGAGTGCGCTCATTGCGACCCTCGCTGCTTGTCAGAAAGAGCCGGGGCCGGCAGAGAAGGCTGGTAAGGCAGTCGACAATGCAACAGAGAAAGCAGGGCAGCAGATTGAAAAATCAGGTGAGGACATACAGAACGCAGCTAAAGGCAACAAGAAGTGAGTGGTTTGCGATAACTCGTAGCCGTTTTAGCAAAACGATTACAAATAAGCCGCTCGGCCTGAGCTTGTAGAAGGCTTGTAATAGCTGAAAAAAACGGTTCGACAAGTTCACCGAGAACGGTAGCTGTTTTGGCGGAGCAGTCTACTAAAAGTGCCACGTTACGGGCGACCAAATATAAGAGATGCATGGCACAGAAATTTATTGGTTGATTAAGAATAATTTATGAGTCTGTCTAAGTAACATATTTCCATATTACGTAATAACAACGGAGGTATTCGATATGAACGCCATACAAAAGCTAGCTGTGAGTGCGGCAATTGCAGTCATGCTGTTTAGTCTTGTGGGTTGTACTGTCATCGGTGCAGGTGTCGGCGCTTTGGCAGGAGCAGGCACGCCAGTGGGAATGGTTGGCGGGGCAGTGATAGGTGGCGTTGTCGGCTATGAGGTTGGCAAGTAAAAAATAATTTGTTATCTACGCTATGCCACAACTGCGTCGACTCGATTGAGTTGCGCAGATGATTGCAAAGAAAGTCATTAATAGAAAGGTCAATATCATGCTGTATACCATTGCTGTAGTTATGCTCGTCTTGTGGTTACTAGGTCTGATTACGTCTAACACTATGGGCGGTTTTATCCATATATTATTGGTGATCGCTATTGTAGTTGTCCTGCTGAGAATAATTAATGGATAACTGAGTCATAGGCAGATTACAGCGGGATTTTAAAACCTGAAACAACTCAGCGATATAAATTATTCGTATCAATAAGGTTATGCTTGTGCCAATAATATCAACTTGTGAGTTTAATGAATCAGCCACCGCTCAGTCTGTTGCAGGGGCATCTTCGGTGAAAGATTTTCCTATTGTTTGCGTCGGTGGTTCGGCCGGTGGTCTCGATGCCTATATTCGGCTATTGCAAAATCTTCCGGCGGATATGGGTGTGGCGATTGTCATCGTTAATCACATTACAAAATTCCCCACGCACCTCCATGAGGTTTTGCCACGTTTTACAACAATGCCGGTTGAGCTAATCACGGAAAGTTTACTAATCGAACCTAACCGCGTATTTATTATCCCCGAAAATCGTGACTTGCACGTTCGCAATGGTGAGTTTCGTCTGGAGCCCATATCAAAACCCAGAGGATGGCCTGATGTAATTACGGTTTTTCTGCGTTCGCTGACGCGTTACTGGGACGGAAAGCTTATTGCAGTTATTGTCTCCGGTTATGATGGTGACGGGGCTGCCGCAATGTGCGGCATCAAACAAGTAGGCGGCATTACCATCGCGCAGAAGCTTAGCACAGCGAAACAACCGGACATGCCGGAAAGCGCAATTGACAGCGGGTGCATCGATTTCATCCTCTCGCCGGAAGATATCGCTCAAGAAATTGTGCACATTGCGCGCATTGAAGTTTAAGCAAGCAGAAAATTATCCAGAGTAATATCTGTATAAGCGTGAACAAAATGCCTGCCATAACCCCAGCCCAAACTACAGAAAACCAAGTGCTGGAAGTTAAACAGGCATTCGTTCATCTCATTTCAATCCACAATAAAAATGACAAATAAAAATGGATTCAAATCATTATTGCTAATGTTTAATCCGTTTTTGTTTTGCATCCTCCTGCACAATGACAAGCGCCGTAAATCCAAGAGCTACGACAATGTGCAACCATACCCAAGCTACATTCATATCCATTTTAGTTCTCCTTAATGATTGGAATCGGGATTAAGCCGATCACTTACGCCCGCTTATGGCATTCACATTTCATGTCTGCCAAGTAGATTAACTATATGTACACGACTTCAACGGCACAGTGCGACACCAAACATAGGAAGAATCGGTCGAACGAAAGTAAGTTGTTTTTCAGTTTCCTGAGTACGGCATCCAGTTCTGTTCTTTACTGCACATACCGTTGTGGCAAGCAAGCGGAGACTTGCTTCGAAAGAAAGTTTGCAGGCAGGTCAATTCGTCGGGCTTTAATTTTGTAAATTTCCAGACATGTGCAGGATGGAGTTGGTCTGCAGTTCTGTAAGGCATTGGGTTGTATATCTGCCACCCGAAGACCACATCTTGTTGTTGCAATATCTAATTCCTTCTCTGGCTCGGACTGTCGTACAAGGAGAATTTCATCGTCATTAAAGAATTCGGATTTGTCGGCGTTCGCAAAGAACTGGGTACGGATAAAGATACCGAGTTATTGCGCGCGGAGCTTTTTAGTATTGAGCAACTGAAGCGTCACGCGGTTGTATTGGCGGGTCAACATAGCATTGATCCGCATCAGGGCGCGGACAAGTTGCTGCCACGACTGGCCGATAACGCGCGTGTTCTGCTGACTGCCTACAATATCGTTACTGCAGCTACTGCGCCAGAGCAGCAGCTCGTGCCTGCCGAGGTTTGGTTGCTCGATAACTTCTATCTGATCGAGCAACAGATAGCTCTGGCACGCCGTCATTTGCCCCGTGGCTATAGCCGACAGTTACCCCGGTTAATTGATGGCCTGTCAGACGGGTTTCCCCGTATCTATGATTTGGCCCTGGAGTTAATATCCCACATGGATGGGCGTGTGGATAGCGACAATGCAACCCAATTCATTGCCGCCTACCAGACGGTTAATCCGTTGAAGCTGAGCGAGTTGTGGGCGTTCCCGATCATGTTGCAACTGGCATTGCTGGAAAACTTGCGACGTATTGGCCTGCGTATCGCTCATCGGCGAGAGGAACGCGATGCGGCTGTTACATGGGCACATCGCATGTTGGCGACAGTAGAAAACAAGCCCAAACATCTGATCAATTTGCTGGCTGAGTTTGCCAATGCCGATGTGCCGCTGACCGCGCCGTTTGTGGAGGAATTTTACGCAAGGCTGCAGACGCATGCTCCCGCGATGGCTTTTGTTCAAACATGGGTTGAACAGAAGTTGCTTGAGCAGGGGGTGACTGCAACGCAACTTTCGGCAACCGCCGGACGAACCGCTGCCACCGACCAGATATCCATCGCAAACAGTATCGGCAGCTTGCGCTTCATCGGTGCCATGGACTGGCGGAATTACGTCGAGTCGCTCAGTATCGTCGAACATACCTTGCATGATGATCCGATGGCAATGTATGCCCGTCAGGATTTTGCCACACGTGACCGTTACCGGCATGTCATCGAAGACGTGGCCAGAAGCAGTTCGCGCAGCGAATTGGACGTGGCACGCGCCGCAGTTGCGCTTGCGCAGGCCGTAGCAGCGCAATCGGGTCAGCTTGACCGCACGGCTCATGTCGGATACTACTTGATCGATCATGGTCGTCATCTGCTGGAGCGCACGGTTGGCTATCGTTTGAATTGGAAAGAACGGATCAGCCGGGTGAGTCGGCATTACTGCCTAGTACTTTATCTCACCCCGATTCTGTTGCTCACCACGCTGGCAACCACAATTGTATTGTTGTCGTTTGGCGATCTTGCGTTGACGAACTGGCGACTTTGGTTTTTTGCGATCATCGGCATCATTGGTACCTCGGCAGTGGCGGTCTCGCTAGTCAATTTGGGTGCCACGTTAATCCTGCCTCCGCGCGGCTTGCCCAGACTGGATTTTTCAAAAGGTATTCCCGATGTTCATCGAACCATGGTGGTCGTTCCGACTCTGCTGAGCAAACCGCAGGAGATTGATGATCTGCTCGATGCCATGGAGATACGTTATCTCGGCAATCGCGATCCCAATCTGTTCTTCGCATTGTTGACGGATTTTCGCGATGCGTCCCAGAGCATGTTGCCGGACGACGGCAAGTTGCTAGCCTATGCACGCGCGGCGGTATCTGCACTTAACGAAACCTATCGCGATGACAGGCCAAATATCTTTTATCTGTTCCATCGCCCCCGCCTGTGGAATCCGCACGAACAAGTGTGGATGGGATATGAGCGTAAGCGCGGCAAGTTGGAGCAGTTCAATGCCTTGTTGCGGGGAGAAGGAAAGGATTCATTCTCGGAAGTCGTTGGTGATGTATCTATCCTCGCTTCGATTAAATACGTCATCACGCTGGATACCGACACGCAACTACCGCGCGATGCGGCGCGCACTCTGATAGGAAACCTTGCGCACCCGCTCAATCGCCCGGTGTTTGACACCCGCAAAGGTCGCGTGGTTGAAGGTTACGCTATCTTGCAGCCACGGGCATCCATCAGCTTGACCAGTGCATGCCAGTCATGGTTTACCAAACTGTTCGCGGGTGAGTCGGGCATTGATCCGTACACGCGCGAGGTCTCTGATGTCTATCAGGATATTTTTGGGGAGGGTTCCTTCATCGGCAAAGGTATTTACGATGTGGATGCTTTTCGTCAGGCGGTTGATGGGCGCTTCCCTGAAAATTTAATTCTCAGTCACGACTTGTTGGAAAGCGGCTATGCACGTTCGGCACTGGTCACCGATGTTGATCTTATCGAAGAGCATCCGGCCAGCTATGCCATGGACATCAGTCGTCGTCACCGCTGGATACGCGGCGACTGGCAACTGGCAGGCTGGCTGCTACCGAGTGTGCCGGTTCTGCAAAAGGAAAATGAATCACCGGCAAAACGGCAGCGAAATCCTTTGTCAGTCTTGCTGCTGTGGAAGATATTGGACAATCTTCGACGCAGTCTGGTCGGCCCCTCGTTGCTTGCCTTGCTGCTGGCGGGTTGGTTGTTCGGTACACAACCAGTGTGGTTTTGGACAGTGCTAATCGGGTGCATTTTGTTGCTGCCCGGTTTGCTTGCTGTCGTGATCGAGTTTATGCGCAAGCCTGAAGAACGTGAGTGGCGCGCACACTGGATGATCACCGGAAAATCGGCAAATCGTCCCATCGTACTCGCTTTGCTGACGTTAGTTTTGTTGCCTTATGACGCGTTGATCAGTCTGGATGCAATCGCGCGCTCGGGAGTGAGAATGGTGTTCACGCGTCGCGGCTTGCTGCTCTGGCATCTGCAATCCTACTCAAGTCGCAACGCGCGCCACACGCTGGCCGACTTTGTACGTGAGATGTGGATCGCGCCTGTGTTAGCGGTAGCCGCCGCATTGTTATTGTCAGCCACCGGCTTATCGGATGTGATCCAGTGTGCGCCTATCCTGTTGCTCTGGGGAATGTCGCCAGTGGTCGGTTGGTGGATCAGTCGGCCACTGGTAGCTTCCGCACAGGACTTGAGCGTGGAGCAGCGAGCATTCCTGCGCTTAGCGGCGCGACGTACATGGCGCTTTTTTGCCGATTTTGTCGGCCCGCAGGATAACTGGTTACCGCCGGATAACTTTCAGGAATATCCGTCGCCAGCCATTGCTTCACGTACCTCCCCCACCAACATCGGCATGGCGCTGCTGGCTGATCTGGCGGCTTACGATTTCGGTTATATCCCCGCCGGAGAATTGTTGCGCCTGCTCGAAAACACGCTGGCGACAATGGAAAGGCTGGAACGCTTCCACGGTCATTTTTACAACTGGTATGACACGAAAACCCTGCAAGTGCTGCATCCCCAATATGTCTCTTCGGTAGACAGCGGAAATCTGGCCGGCAGCTTGCTCACCCTGCAGGTGGGGCTGATCGAGTTAAAGAGCCAGCCAGTGCTGGCATCCAATGCATTTCAAGGGCTGCATGACACCTTGCAGATATTGATCGAACAGCTTCCCGTGCTGCCAGCGACGGAGGTGGCAAAGGAACTCGATTTTCTGCTGGACACACTACACCCGCTAATCCGACCTGATCTGGCAGCCAACGCCCAGCTTCGGTCACAGGAGGCGGTTAGTAATCTGCTAGTTACGATTCAAGCGGGCAGTGAGAAGCTGTTTGCCAGCTTGCCGGCTGAGATGGATGGAGAGCTATCCTACTGGGTGCAGGCATTCAGGCAACAATGCCAGCTGCTGCGAGCAGACTTCAGTTTGTTGGTACCTAACACAGATGATGTCAGCCACATTCCGACATTGTTGGCGCAGGCTCAGGCCGGTTTGGCAGAGGCGGCAGAACGAATCGGCATCATCGACGCTCTGGTGCAGAGATGTCGCAAGCTGGCTGAGATGGACTTTGAGTTTCTTTACGACACGTCGCGTGGCTTGTTGAGTATCGGCTATGACGTGGGCGAAAGACACCGCGATCCGTCCTGTTACGATCTGCTGGCATCCGAAGCACGATTGGCCAGCTTTTTGCTCATTGCACAAGGGCAGGTTCCGCAGGGGCATTGGTTTGCACTCGGTCGTCTGCTGACCAGTCATGGCGGAAATGTAAGCCTGATTTCCTGGAGCGGCTCAATGTTCGAGTATCTAATGCCACAACTGATCATGCCCAGTTTTGAGAACACCTTATTGGCGCAGACCTGCAAAGCCGTCGTGTCGCGTCAGATTGAGTATGGACGGCAGCGTGGGGTGCCCTGGGGCATTTCCGAGTCCTGCTATAACGCCACCGACATGGATCAGGTCTATCAATATCGTGCGTTTGGCGTGCCCGGTTTGGGTTTTAAGCGCGGACTGGGAGATGATCTTGTTATTGCGCCCTATGCAACAGCACTGGCACTGACCGTGATGCCGAAAGAGGCGTGCGGCAATTTGCAGACTCTGGCTGCCAATGGTTTTCTTGGCAGCTATGGCTTCTACGAGGCCATTGATTACACACCGTCGCGCGTGCCACGGGGCAAGAGCTTCGCCATTGTGCGGACATTCATGGCACATCACCAGGGTATGAGTTTTTTGGCCTTTGAACATGCGTTGCTTAACCGGCCGATGCAACGCCGTTTTATGTCCTCCCCGTTGGTAAGAGCGGCGGAATTGTTGCTGCAAGAGCGAGTACCCAAGCAAGGGGCGACCTTGCATCCGCATACGGCGGAAGTGAGTGCATCGGCGCGACCGCCCGCAGCAGCAGAAGGCGCGATCATGCGCGTGTTTACCGATCCGAATACGACTATCCCCGAGGTTCATCTTCTGTCCAACGGCAATTACCACGTCATGGCAACCAGCGCCGGCGGTGGTTACAGTCGCTGGCGCGACATGGCGATCAGCCGTTGGCGCGAAGATGCCACCACCGATTGCTGGGGGACTTTTATCTATTTGCGCGACCGTGATTCGGGAAGTTATTGGTCGACCGGGTATCAACCGACACTGCGCCGTGCCGATCACTACGAGGCGATATTCGTACAAGGGCGCGCCGAGTACCGGCGACGCGATCAGGCGATTGAAGCCCATACCGAAATCAGCGTTTCACCCGAGGATGACGTTGAAATTCGTCGTGTCACGCTGACCAACCAGTCGTCCCGCATCCGTCATATCGAAGTGACCAGTTATGCGGAGATTCTGCTGGCACCGTTGAATGCCGATCTGGCACATCGCGCTTTCAGCAATCTGTTCGTCCAAACTGAAATCCTGCGCGACCGTCAGGCCATACTCTGCACGAGACGGCCGCGTACACCGGGGGCGGCGGTGCCGTGGATGTTTCACCTGTTGGCCGCGCCCGGCGCGATAGCCGATGCCCCGTCTTACGAAACTGATCGGGCCAAATTCATCGGACGCGGCCGAACGGCCGCTAACCCGGCGGTGTTGGATAGCGATAACAATAACAATCCGTCTGTTTTGTCCAACACCGATGGTTCGGTGCTTGATCCCATCGTGGCGATTCGCCGCACCCTTACTATCTCTCCCGATGAATCGGCCACCGTGCAGATCATCTCCGGTATCGCGGATACCCGCGAGGAGGCGTTGGCGATGTTGGACAAATACTGCGACCGGCACTTCGTGGATCGTGCCTTTGAAATGGCATGGTTTCAAAGTCAGGAAGTACTGCGCCACCTCAATATCAGCGAAGCCGATGCACAGAACTATGGTCGTCTGGCCGGTTCAGTTATCTACGCCAATGCGCTGCGTCGCGCAGGGGCTAGTGTCATTGCACGTAACAAGCTTGGACAGTCAGGGCTGTGGCGCTTTGCCGTATCGGGGGATCTGCCGATTGTGCTGATTCGTCTTGGCGACCTGCGCCGCATTGACCTGTTAAAACAGGTGCTGCATGCCCATGCGTATTGGAGAATGAAGGGGTTGGCTGCGGATTTGGTTATTTTGAACGAGGACTTTTCCGGTTACCGCGCGGTGCTGCAAGACCGGATCATGGGACTGATCAACGCGGGTGCTGAAGCAACAGTGGTCGACAGACCGGGAGGTGTCTTCGTTTTGCGCGCCGAAGAAGTATCGGAAGATGACCGCGTGTTGTTCCAGACCATTGCACGCATCGTGTTCACCGACACCGCCGAGATATTTGCAGCTCCGGTGGAACGCCGCGTATCATCAGAACGAGTATCGAACCGGCTTGAGCCTTCGCTGCAAATAAGCGTTGAAGTGGTTCGTCCACAGATAGCGCGCGAGCTGATTTTCGACAACGGTCTGGGGGGCTTTACACCCGACGGGCGTGAATACGTTATCACCCTTGAGCCCGGGCAGAGTACGCCCGCGCCCTGGGTAAATGTGATTGCCAGCCCGCACATTGGTACCGTGGTTAGCGAGAGCGGCAGCGCATATACCTGGGTGGAAAACGCGCACGAATTTCGTCTCACCACTTGGCACAATGACGCGGTGAGCGACAGCACCGGCGAGGCGCTGTACATCCGTGACGAGGAGACGGGCGCATTCTGGTCACCAACGCCTTTGCCCGCGAACGGTCAATCCGGCTATGTGTGCCGGCACGGATTTGGATACAGCGTGTTCGAGCATCGGGAAGCCGGTATCGCCTCGGAGTTGCACACCTATGTCGCCATGGATGCGCCGGTAAAATTCCTGGTGGTGAAGCTGCACAATCACTCGAAACGTGCGCGTCGATTGTCTTTGACCGGATATTGGGAGCTGGTTATGGGTGAGTGGCGACACGCGAATCTGATGCACATCGTGACTGAAACAGACGAGCAGAGCGGGGCGCTGTTTGCCAGCAATGCGTATGGTCGCGAATGCGGCAATCGGGTTGTCTTTGCGCATGTCAGCAATGATCATTTCGGTGAGACGGGACGTACGCTAAGCGGCAATCGGACGGAGTTCATCGGCCGAAATGGCTCGCTGGCCAAACCGGCTGCAATGGGACGCAAGCGTTTGTCGGGTCAGACCGGTGCGGGGCTTGATCCCTGCGCAGCGATACAAAGCCAGTTTGAACTTGCTGCCGGTCAGGAATGCGAGATCGTGTTCGTCTTCGGCGCGGCTGCCAGCGGCGACGAAGCGCGGCACTATATCGAGCGTTTCTGCGGGCCGATTCGCGCCCGGCAGGCTCTGGAAACCGTGTGGGATTATTGGAAGCGCACGCTGGGTGCGGTGCATGTTGAAACGCCGGATCCGGCGCTGGACGTGCTGACCAACGGCTGGCTGGTTTACCAGACCCTTTCCTGCAGGCTGTGGGGACGCAGTGGTTATTATCAATCCGGCGGTGCTTACGGTTTTCGCGATCAATTACAAGACACCATGGCGTTGATCCATGCCACGCCCTGGCTCGCCCGCGAACAGTTAATCCGCTGTGCCGAGCGCCAGTTCCGTCAGGGTGACGTGCAACACTGGTGGCATCCGCCCAAGGGACAAGGCGTGCGCACTCATTTCTCCGATGATTATTTGTGGCTGGCGTATGCGACCTGTCGCTACGTCTCTGCGACTGGAGATACCGGCGTACTCGACGAACCCATCCACTTTCTGGAAGGACGCGAGCTCAGTCAGGAAGAAGAAGCGTATTACGATCAACCGCAACGCTCGGCAGAAGTGGCCAGCCTGTACGAACATTGCGTGCGCGCTATCAAAAATGGCCTGCATTTTGGCGCACATCAATTGCCGCTGATGGGCTGCGGCGACTNNGACTGGAACGACGGCATGAATCTGGTCGGGCGCGAGGGGCGTGGCGAGAGCGTTTGGCTGGCATGGTTCCTGTATGAGAATCTGCAACTTTTTTCCACTCTGGCACGAAGCCGCAACGACTTGGCTTTCGCGGAAGTTTGCGCAGAGCAGGGCGAGTTGTTGCGCAATAACATCGAGGCGAATGCATGGGACGGCGCTTGGTATCGGCGCGCCTATTTCGATGATGGTACCCCCTTGGGTTCCTCGCAGAATGATGAGTGCCAGATTGATTCGATCAGCCAGAGCTGGGCGGTCATTTCAAACGGTGGAGATCTCATCCGTGCCAGACAGGCGATGGCTGAAGTGGATAAACGACTGGTACGACGCGATACGCAGATCATTCAATTGTTGGCTCCCCCTTTCGATAAATCAGACCTCGAACCGGGTTACATCAAAGGCTACGTGCCGGGCGTGCGCGAAAATGGCGGTCAATATACCCATGCCGCAATCTGGGCCACGATGGCCTTCGCCATGATGGGAGATGCAAACCGTGCGTGGGAATTGTTCGCCATGCTAAACCCCGTCAATCACGGCAGTACGCCAAGCGAGATAGCGCGCTACAAGGTTGAGCCTTACGTCATGTGTGCGGATATCTACGGCGCAACGCCGCACACAGGGCGCGGAGGATGGACATGGTATACCGGGGCTGCGGGCTGGATGTATCGGTTGACGGTGGAAACACTGCTGGGTATCAATCTGGAAGTGGATCAACTGCGCATTTCACCGTGCATACCGGATCATTGGGATTCCTACAAAATCCATTACCGCTATCGCGAGACCATTTATCACATAAGCGTCAGGCGTGCCGGTGAACAGTCCGGGCATTCGATATGCGTGACGGTAGACGGTACGCTCTTGGATGGAACTGGCATGGATGGAAATGGAAAACCACAGGGAAGAATTTTACTTGTGGACGACAGGGGGGGGCACAACGTCGAGGTCGAGTTAAGTTGAAGGTATATTGCTGGGAACCACCTCTTGACTTTACTGTGATCTCGCGAAGCGAACATTTGCCCCTTCCTCCGCTTGCGGGGGAAGGTTGGGATGGGGGGCTGGCAACGTAAGATTCATACTCAAGCCTTATCCCCGCGCAACATAGCAACTATGGCATCGCGCACCTGTTGAAAGAAACGGAGCATGATCAACTGGCTTGGCTTGCCTCAATCCGAAAAAGAAGTTCGTCGCGTTTGATTTTCCCCGTTGCGGTGCGCGGAAAGTCATTCACTTGAAATAGTTGTCGCGGGCAAAGAGCCCCGAGTTGAGATTGGGCCCAAGTATGCAATTCTCCGACTGAGATGGGCATGGTCGGGGTAAATGCGGCAGCGAGAACGCCATCTTCCGTGGCATCGCACAAAGCGAATACCGCTGCTTCTCGTACTGCCGGGTGTGATTGCAATACGCATTCGATATCCTGTGGGTATATTTTTTGGCCCCCAATGTTAATTACGTCATCCTCGCGGCCTTCGATATACAACAGACCGTCGGCGTCGATGCGTGCCCGGTCGCGCGGATAGTACCAGCCATCCCGGAAGCGCTCCGTTGTCAGGTCGGGAGCCCCGAAATAGCCGTCAGTCATGATTCGTCCCCGTGCTTTTATCCGCAAACGTCCGGATGTCCCAGCCGTGAGCGGACGATTGTCGTTATCTACGATTTCTGCCGTCAGCCAAGGCAGAATGCGACCCGCGCTCGTCGGTGTCGAGCGCAATATTTCCGGTGTCGCCATCGACACATCACCGATTTCCGAGCAACCGTAACATTCGAAGACATTGCGGCTAAAGCGGGTAAACAGCGTGTCGAGGAGCCGCTTGCCGGGTGTTGCGCCAAGTATCCGCAAATGCGTGAGCGACGGAAAATGGATATCCGCGTCAACCAGCATTTTGGCCACCTCGCCAGCCATTCCAGGGGAAAGCACCCAATGGGTCACGGCATGGGAGCGTACCATGTAGGCCATGTCGCCCGGGGAATTCGAGTTTCCCAAAACGACTGCCCCAGCCTCCGACAATATCCACAGCGCATTGACGAAACCAGCGGAGAAATTCAGATCCATCGGCATCAGCCGTGAATATGGCGGCGGTGGCGTGACCCTGCTCATCTCGCGGATCAGATCCCGCAGATAGCCGTGGGTATACATCACGCCTTTAGGTTCGCCACCGCTCGTGCCCGACGAGATAGCGATCCGGCACGGATCATCAGGGCTACTGCCGCTCGGGGCGAGCGGCGTGGTCGGGGCTGTCAGATTAAGTTGTCCCAGATCAATGAATGGTAATTCCTTGAGTTGAAACTCGGCGCGCCCGGAAACGAGTGTCTGAACATTGAACTGCCGGGCAATCTGCAGCCGTTGTTGTTCAGAGAGTCCCGGGGGGGCGGGTACCGAGATGGCACCGATACGTGCGATCGCCAATAGTGCCGACAGGTGCAGCGGGGTTTGCAGGATCGACATACCGATTGCCTGCCCCGGTTTAATACCACTGTCGAGCAATTTGCGAGCGATGGCATGCACCGCATCGAACAATTCGCGATGAGTAATGATCCGGTCACGGAGAATTATCGCCGGAGCAGCGGGATGTCGTCGCGCCTGCCATTCGATCATTTCCGTCAAATTCCAGATTGAATCGTTATCGGTGTGCATATTAGTGTGTTCCTGAAAATCCATTTTAACTTGAGGACTGGCATGGTTGCATTCCGAATGCAACCCGCTTCAACTGCGGAACCAGTCCGGCTTCAGCCAATGTCGCCATCGCATGCTCGAAACGTACGACGAAGCGGTCATGACCGTAGATCGTATAGTTTTCTCTATTCTCGGGAGGCGTGAAGTTGACCGTGATCACATTGGCCCCGGCATCGAACCCGCGCCGTTGCCCGCCTGCGCCAAACTGTTGTTCAAGTGCGCTGACGCTCGGGATCAGTGCATTCGGTTGAATGATCCGCAATAGCGCGATCATATTGAGTGTCAGTTCGATGTCGCCCGGTACTTCCCGTGCCAAAGGGGTCTCCAGCGCAGGCACGAAGGGGGACGCGCTGACCATATCTGCCCCGAGGCGAGCCGACAGAAGTAAGTCGTTAACGAGGGAATCGACTGTTTGTCCGGGCAATCCGACGATGGAACCCAGTCCAATCCGGTAGCCCAGTTCTTGAAGATCAGCGACACACAGTAGTCGTTCATCCAGCGAGGATTGACGCAAGAGCCAATGGAGATCCGGATCGGATGTCTCCTGTTTAAGGATATAGCTATCTGCGCCGCAATCGCGCAAAGAAGCCAAGTCATCACGGGGCTTGTTGCCCAGACAAAGCAGGATTTCTACCGCATCGTCGTAGGCGGTACGTATTTTTGGCAGTATCGTGCCTACTGTTCGCGTTGTTCCCGGGACTTCCCCACCCTGTAAAAAGACAACCCTGATACCACAGTCGTGAATTGCCCCTACGGAGGCCAGAATAACTTCCTCATCGAGATGAAAGCGCTGAATCCGGTTTTCGATCCGCATTGGGCAATAAAGACAGGATTGCCGACAAGCATTGGTGATTTCGATAAGGCCACGAACGATTGCGTTTGACCCAAAAACGGCATTGCGTACTGATCGTGCCTGTGAAAACAAATGCTCCTGTAGCTCACCGTGCGCGTTCAGCAATCGGCACATGGCCGCACGTTCAAGCTCCCTTGCCCGACCGATCAGATCTTCTGCTTCATACCCTGCGTGCATCAAAGGTATCCATAGCCATATAAACTGCCCCCTATGCCGATTGAACGAAGAAGCGGTGGTTCTTCATCGGCTGCCTGACAAACAGCATCATTAAGGCGAATCCTCTGTCCTCCGCTCTCGCCGCAGGCTTCCGGGCGAATAGCCGAACTTTTTCTTGAAAGCCGTAGCGAAGTGGTTGGCGTGTGAATAGCACAGCCGCTCTGAAATTGCCTTGATCGGCAAATTGCTTTCAAGCAATGCCGCGTGCGCTTCATTGAGGCGGCGGTCGATGATGAAGGCGCAAATTGGCAAGCCATATTCCTTTGCAAACTCGTTGTTAAGCCATCGTGCAGACATCCCGAAGAGTACACCCAGTTCATCTAGCGACGGCAGCTTCCCTTCCAGTTGCATCAGGTAGGCGTGCAACTCGCGCACCCGGTCACGCCTGCGGCGAGCGGATAACGTAGCGGGAGGTTGCGTGATAACAAACGTAGCCAGCGCACACAGGTATTCGAGCAATTTCGACTGCGCGAACATTCTTTTCAGAGGCCCCGTCAATACCGCCGACATACTGGCGCGCAACAGGGCAGAGGTATGCAACGGGATCGGCATTATCTTGACCAGCGGCGGAATATCAAGCCCCAAACTGGCGATCAATTGTTGCGCCATATCCTCGCCCATCTGTTCGGCCAATGCGGTATCGCTGATGCTCATGCCAGTCATTACGCTGTTCGATGAAGAATTGATCAGCGGTAAAACGCGAACCCGCTCAGTATGCCGGAAACAGTCAAAACCCGGTTTCAAAATTAACTCTGCCGTGGGGGCGGGATAGAACTCCCGGTGGTATATTTCATGGCCCTGTGCTGTTTGCACCATCAGCGTTGTCTCTGGAAAAACAATATCGAATTCGCCCAGGGGAATCAATTGCCCGGATGCTTCCGGTCGAAAAGAATGTACGCTACGAAACACCGCAATTCCATCCGCCAGCGGCATGCGTTCAAGCCAGCCATGACCGAGCTCGGGCGGAAAAGGAAAATCATGCCGTTCCAAAATAGCGCTTGCCGGAACAGTCGAAACGCTGTCACCTTTAACAGGATCGATCAACCATCTGATTTCTAAATTTGAGGGGCAGTATACTTTTGACATGGTGTCAAATTATACGCAGTTGCTCCGGTCCGCACAGCAGCCGCAAAGCGACTATTCCATATGGCGTATAAGTTCGTCCGTATATCGTATAACCCCCACTTCTCAAATCGTTAGATAATTTCATTTTCGATGTCTGGAAGAATATTTAGACATAACTTTTAAGGTAAATCGAAGAGTGCGCAACATTTATAACCTTGATTCAAGCATGATATCCGCTTTAATGCGGCGATTTACCGTTTTTAATATTGTGTGTCTCGGCTGTTTGCCGCTCATCACGCTGGCAGCGCCCCTGCCTGATGCAGGCTCCATCCGCCAGCAAATAGAACAAAACCAGCAGCAAAACATACCGCACAAGACGATTCTTGAAAAGCCCGCCGAGCCTGTTGCAATGCCAGCAAAGACGGGCATTATCACCACTGTCAAAACATTCCGCTTTGCGGGCAACACGCTACTTACAGCTGCGCAACTCACCCCTGCCGTGAAGAAGTATCTCAACCGTCCCCTCGACTTCGCCCAATTACAGGCTGCCGCTATTGCCGTCGCCAATGCCTACCGTGAAGCCGGTTGGATCGTGCGCGCCTATTTGCCCGAGCAGGACATCATCGACGGTATCGTCACCATCCAGATCGTCGAAGCCGTTTTCGGTGGCGCACACATTAACGGCGAGGTTCCACCGCGTATCAGCCGCAATCAAATCATGCGGATATTCGAAGCCCAACAAAAGGTAGGCGAACCGCTCAACGCCGACCGGCTCGACCGCGCCTTATTGCTCGCTGACGATCTGCCGGGCGTTACCGTTGAAGGAATTTTGAGCGAAGGTAGCAAAGGAAACGAAACCGACGTAAACCTGAAACTCGGTAACGAGCCGCTAGCTTTGGGCGAAGTATGGCTGGACAATACCGGGGCACGCTCTACCGGCAGCAATCGCGTCACCGCCAACCTTAATCTCAACAGCCCTTTCAAATACGGCGATCTGGTCACTGCCAACGTCATCCACACACAAGGCAGCGATTATTTGCGGCTGGATGGCAACGTCCCGATTGGTTCGGATGGCTGGCGCACAGGAATCAATGCCTCGGCACTCAATTACAAACTGGTCGCTCCCGAGTTCGTCTCCCTTGATGCCAACGGTACATCCGATACCGTCGGTGTGGAAGCGACTTACCCGATCATCCGTTCGCGCCTTAAAAATCTTTACTTGAACGTGAATGCCGACAACAAAACTTTTAACAACTTATCCTCCGGTGCGGTCACTACCAACTACAAAGCCGACACCCTCACTCTTGGTATAGAAGGTAACCTCTTCGACAACCTCTGGGGTGGTGGAGCCAACAGCGCTAGCTTGTCATTAGTGGATGGCAACCTGAATCTGAACGGCTCACCCAATCAGGCCGCCGATGCCATCACCACGCAGACTGCCGGCCAGTACAGTAAACTTCGTTATTCGGCGAGCCGCCAACAAGTTATCACCGAAACCGTTTCTTTGTTTGGTTCGCTCTCCGGTCAACAGGCCAGCAAAAACCTTGACTCCTCCGAGAAAATTTATCTTGGCGGCGCAACCGGCGTTCGCGCTTATCCGGCAAACGAAGGCGGTGGTTCCGAAGGCGAACTGGCCAATCTCGAACTGCGCTGGAAGCTCCCCCTGAGCTTCAACTTCGCCGCTTTCTATGACTATGGCCGCATCATCATCAACAAGGATAACGGGTTTGCCGGTGCCGCTGCACTAAACGACTACAGCCTCAAAGGCGCTGGTCTATCGCTGGCTTGGCAATCTGGCAACGTTACGCTTAAAGCAAGCTATTCGCGCCGTATTGGTGACAACCCCAATCCAACTGCCACCGGCACCGATCAGGATGGCTCCTTTGTACGGGATCGGTTATGGCTGTGGGCTACTATTCCGTTCTCGGGAGGAGGAAGCAACTCGGAAAGCAGTACTGCTTCGAGTTCGTCCAACGAAACAAACAACAGCCAGACCAACGTGGCCAGCATTGAATCGCCCCCGACTGACACCGTAGCCGAAGTTACCGCACAGGCACAACCACCGCTATCTCAAGCATTGGCAAATGTGAATGCGGAAAATATTCCGAATAAGAGCGTCTACTTTAATTTCAAATCGTTTGCTGTTCTACCCGAGTACCAAAATGAGCTAATACAACTGGCCGGGTTTCTTAAAAATCACAAAAATGAAGTTGTTGTATTGGAAGGCAATACAGATGAGCGCGGCAGCCACAAATACAACTTGGTATTGGCTGATAAACGCGCACGCGTCGTTCAAATGAATTTGGAGTTAATGGGGACTCTGGCATCCCAAATAAAAGTGCTAAGTCTGGGTAAAACTCGACCACGGCTTACCTGCCATCAAGAACAATGCTTCCATGAAAATCGTAGGGTTGATTTCGTACTCAAGCCTAATTCCAAGGAACAACCATGAACAAAATTTTCCGAATGATTTGGAATGAAGTTAACCGTACTTGGGTTGCTGTCTCTGAAATAACCAAAGGTCGCGGCAAGCAATCAGGCACTGTCGGTATTGTAGGAGCCAGCTTGCTGGTGAATTTGCAAAAGTCATTCGCGAGCAAGCTCGCTCCTACCTGTGCCGGGACAAAAGGTTCTTGTACGGGCTTTGAGGTAAAAATACTGTTCGCTTCTATTGCTTCCATCGGTCTCGCCCACGCTGCTCCTGCACCAACCCAACTACCCACAGGCGGGAAACTCGTCGCCGGTCAGGCTAATATCACCCAAAACGGCTCTACGCTGAACATCAACCAAAGCAGCAATCGCGCCGGTATCAACTGGCAAACATTTAACGTCGGCAGTGCCGCCACGGTGAACTTCAATCAGCCGTCGAGCAGCAGCGTCACGCTCAACCGTGTGCTGGATAGCAATCCCAGCCAGATTTACGGTCACCTTAACGCCAACGGCCAAGTATTCTTCACTAATCCCAACGGCATGTATTTTGCGCCAAGCGCGAGTGTTGATGTCGGCGGCCTTGTCGCCACCACACACAGCATTTCCGATGCCGATTTTATGGCGGGGAATTACGTGTTCAATAGAAACGGCGCAACTGGCAGTATTGTGAATGACGGCAATCTTACCGCTTCGCTCGGCGGTTACATCGCCCTGCTTGCACCGGAAGTCAGGAACAACGGCGTAATCGTCGCGCAGATGGGCACGGTTGCTCTCGCAGCTGGTGAAAGCTATACCTTGCAGTTCGATGGCAACAATACACTGGCCAATATTGCGGTAACCCCGGCGACCATCAAGGCATTAGTCGAAAACAACAAAGCGGTGCAAGCTCCCGGCGGACTCATTATCCTCTCGGCGCAGGCACTAGATCACCTACAAGGCGGCGTGGTACACAACAGCGGTGCGCTGGTCGCCACTGGCCTTGTCAACAATGGCGGTGTGATCCGGCTTTCCGCCTCTGACACCATCAACCAAACCGGCATCATCAATGCCGATGCCGCACCGAATAGTTCCGGCAACGGCGGCACCATCTCCATTATTTCCAACCTCGCAAACCCGAATAGTTTGACCACTATTGACGGCAGCATCAGCGCGCAAGGCGGCACCGCTTCTGTCCCCCCCGCAAGCGGGGGCGACTTAGGGAGGGGAAACGGCGGCACCATCGAAACCTCCGGTCACAGCCTGAAAATCGGCAACGATGCCACTATCACCACCGCCGCAACAATGGGGCTGACCGGCTCTTGGCTGCTTGATCCGGTGGACTTCAACATAGCTGCTACAGGCGGGGATATTACAGGTAGCGCATTGGGAACCTTGCTGGGCAGCAACAGTGTCACCATACAAACAGCCACCGGCACCAATTCATCAACGAATGTGTACGCTAACGTTTCGACGGGTACGTCCGGCAACATCAATGTGAATGATCCGGTAAGTTGGAGCGCTAACACCAGCCTGACCCTGAATGCCTATGGCAGTATCAACATCAACAAAACCATCACCGCGAGTGGCACGACTGGTGCATTGGCCCTGTACTACGGACAGGGGGCGGTAAACGCAAGCAACACCGCCACTTATAACGTAAATACCCCCGTCAACCTGATGGCAGGGAATAACTTCAGCACCAAGTTGGGTTCAGACGGTTCCGTGGTCAACTACAAAGTCATCACCAGCCTTGGTGTCGCGGGAGACGCGACAAGTGCACCGGCCACGATGACTTTGCAAGGGATGGCGGCGACGGCCAGCCTTGGCGGAAATTATGTACTCGGCGCAAACATTGTCGATTCGTCACCCAGCATGAGTACATGGAACGGGAACGCTGGCTTCACGCCGATCGGAACAGCCGCAGCCAACTTTACAGGCGTTTTCGACGGTCTGGGCCACACCGTCAGCGGTCTTACGATCAACCGACCGTCGACAAATAATGTCGGGTTGTTTGGATATGCTGCCCAAACTAGCTCGATCATTCGCAACGTGGGGATAGTTGGCGGCAGCGTGACCGGGAGCGGCAACGTCGGCGGGCTGGCGGGTACGGGCGAAGGCAGTATCAGCAACAGCTACGCCACGGGCAGCGTGAGCGGGAACGGGGGCAACATAGGCGGACTGGTTGGAATCGGTGACGGCACGATCAACAATTGCTACGCCACGGGCAGCGTGAACGATAGCGGGGGCGGGAGCAACATCGGCGGTCTGGTTGGAATGTTTGCATATAATTTCGCCAGCACGATCAACGATAGCTACGCCACGGGTCACGTGAGCGGGGGCAGCAACGTCGGCGGTCTGGTTGGAACAAACACCCAAGGCACGATCACCAACAGCTTCTGGGACAAGACGACTTCAGGCCAGACCACCTCTGCGGGCGGCACGGGCATGACCACCGCGCAAATGCAGACTCAAGCCAATTTTACCTCGGCTACATCCGCCAACGGCAATGCCAATCCCGGCTGGGACTTTACCAAGCCAGTTTGGAAGATTGTTTCTTCGGTAAACCAAGGCTATCCCTGCCTAGCCTGGTCTGCCGCTTGCGTGGCTCCTCCCACACAAATCTATCTCGACCTGCTAGCCGGTAGCAGCATCTACGGCAGTACGCCGAGCTTTACCTACGGCTACTACACCACTGCCACCTACGGCTCCGGCACACAGATAACCGATGCCTCGCCAACCGGAACGATAGTCTGGAGCGGCGCACCAACTTCAACCTCTAACGTCAACACCTACAGCGTGTCGTACGGTAGCGGCATCACGCTGGGCAACAGCGGCTATACGCTGGCTGCCGGAACTGCGGTAAATTGGTCGATCACGGCGTTACCCGTGACTTTAACCGGCACCACGACCTACAATGGTTCGACTTCAATCGCGGGGTCACTGTTGTCAGTGAGCAACACGGTCAACGGCAACACGGTGACGGTGAGTGGCACAGGAACGCTAGCCAGCGCAAACGCCGGGAGTAGAAGCCTTTCCAACCTGACAAGCCTGACTCTTAGCAGTAGCAACTATACCGTTACCGGCGGCTCGGGAACGGTCACAGTGGGCAAAGCACCTTTGATTGTTACGGCTAACGATGCGAACAAGATCAGCAATGGCGTTTCTTATAGCGGTGGCAACGGCGTGATTTACACAGGCTTTGTCAATAATGAAACGCAAACAGTACTTAGTGGTTCGCTGAATTACAGCGGTAGCAGTCAGGGTGCAACGAATGCAGGTAGTTATGCGATTGCCCCCCAGGGGCTAAGTAACGGTAATTATCAGATTGCTTTTGTAAACGGCACCTTGACAATTAATCCTGCGGCACCACCAGTAGTAGGACCGCCACCACCTGCGCTTCCGCCAGTCGCACCGCCTCTCCCACCAGCATCTGAACCAACACCTGCTCCGGCAGCACCAGCAGCAGGTGCCGCTGGTAGCAGCGGGACAACGAGAACTGCTGCTGTTGACGACAACGGAATATCGGTATCGCTGGTACGTCAAGCCTCAATACAACAAACCGGTTTCATCACTGTTTCGGTACCAAAGGAAATGGCAACGGCTGGCAGCGGCTTCAGCTTCCCGCTACCCGCCCAAGTGACCGATGCGGAAACTGGCAACAACGCAGTTAACAGCGTGACGACTGTTAGCGGCCAACCTCTGCCAAGTTGGTTGAAGTTTAATCCGGAAACCAAAACTTTTGTCGCGTCCGCAGTACCGGATGGAGCCTTTCCGATGCAGGTGGCGGTTACCGTCGGCGGCAAACGTTCGACCATTGTGATTTCGGAGCGCACGCAATAAATTACCGTCATTCTAAGGTTGCGCAATATTATGCAGATCTTGTTGATTTGTGTGTTTTGCGCTAACAATTTACCTTCGTCACGCGTAATGTGGCGGACTTTGCGATATATAACGAGCTGGTTATCCAAAACTGGTTTACGGCGTAACTGAAAGTAGACTTACGCTATCACCTGTTACTCAGATTGTATTTGCGCTGGACATAAGGGGACGCTACCGAATGGTACTAACTTAAGCCAAATGATGGCGAACTCCCTCACCTTGAAGGGGCTACTATGCCGCCCTCAGCTTTTGGGGATAATGGAAAGAATGTTAATTTATACCGCATCGGATGTTTTTGCACTTACCATTGGGCTGTGAACTATTTACCCGGTGTTGCACATTAGATTTAGTTCTTGTGCTCATTCGCCTTGTTTTCGATTGCCTTACCCCCCTGTTGAATATCTTTGCCAGCGCCTTCAATCGTATTGCACCCGGTAAGTGTTGCAGTAGTACTGGCCAAAAATAGTGTCGAGAGCAACAGTACGAAAATTCTTTTAAGCATGACAAGCCTCCTGATATAAAAAACGAATTTAAGAATTGTGCAGTATGAACGCGCTGACAGTGTGCGTCTGTGCGATGCTGTACATAACGGCAAATCAAACCACAAGTCATTTGATTTTGGAGTTGAAAGTGGCTTAGCGCTGTGTACGTTATCGCACGGCCCGAAAGAGACTTTCGATATTAGGATGCGCAACTATAGGTTAGATTCAGTCATTCCAATTATCTATGAACGCCAACCAGCCCAGCATTGACCGCATCGTTGCTCTTGTCGCCCGATTGCGGCCCGTTTCACCGGAAAATATTACAATTGCCGAGCGTAATATCTGGGGTGAAATTGCCAGGCTGGGAAAACATCCGCAAGAAGTCGCCGTGCTGAAACAAGACTTGCAGACATTGCTTTGCTTGCCCCACCAAACTGCGTTTTACGCGGAGACCTGTATTCGCTCCGCGCTGGGGTTCTGGTTGGAACTCGTCAAGCGAATAGGTCAGCGTCTGCTGCCTACTCCGCCTGACGACAGCCAGTTGATAGATATCATGCATCAAGTATTCAGCAAGGATTGCGATCACCAATGGATAGATGGAGTAAGCGATGAAACCTGGTTGGAGCTTGCCTCAGCGCTCGACCTGTATGGATTCGATCAGGATAACTTAGCGCAGGAAAATGTGATCGAGGCGGTACGGGCACTTTCCTACCGCATTGCCGGAACGGCACTGGATCGGGAGCTGCTTCTGGCCGAGCCTATGCTGGAATATTTCGACTCGCCATTTTTGGCGCAAAATGCCGCGCTGATACCGATTCTGGAGCGCGCCAGAATCGGTGAAACGAGTCCAACGGATGGCGATTTCCGCGAGATTGATGTCCTGCTCGACCAATGTATCGAGGTGCTTGATCATACCCGCCGCAAGGCAGGCGAGAACGGCATCAGCATCCGCCTCACCTATCTGCTGGCACTGCTCCATCAACTTATCCGTCGCCAACGCGAGCTGTTGGAATTCATCGTGGCAGAAGATCGCGTCGCACAATCGATAAAGCTAATGAAAGTCCTCTGCGATGCGGTAAAAACCAGACACCACATCAAAGGATTCGTGGGTGAAAGTGTGAGCCTGTTATCGCGCAATATTACCGATCACGCCAGCCGCCACGGAGAACACTATATTGCAGAAGATCGTGCTGCCTGGTGGGGGATGGCGCGCAGCGCAGCGGGCGCAGGCGCAATCATCGGGGTGATGGCCATGCTGAAAATCCAGTTGTCCACGCTGCACCTGCCGCCGCTGACCGAAGGTCTTGCCTATGGCCTCAACTACAGCATCGGCTTTGTGCTTATCTACCTGCTTGGCTTTACCGTCGCGACCAAGCAGCCCGCCATGACTGCCTCGGTCATCGCGGCAACGCTGGTTGATGCACGTCCTCGTGATTTAGAGTCGCTCGGTGACCTCGCACAAAATGTCATACGCAGCCAGCTCGTTGCAGTACTCGGAAATGTTGGGCTGGCACTTCCCGTCGCCTTCCTGATTGCTTATGCGTGGCCAGCGCTGTTTGGTGGACTTTTGACCACTCCCGAAAAAGCCATCAACCTCCTTGAAGGAATGGATCCGTGGAACAGCGGCGCTATTTTCTTTGCCGCCGTGGCAGGTGTCGGGCTGTTTCTTTCCGGTCTGGTATCCGGCTATTTTGACAATCAGGCGCGTTACCATCAACTTGCTTCGCGCATAGCAGTCTCACCGGCACTGAAATGGTTGGGAGCGAGAGATGCCAATCAATTCGGCCACTATCTGGATGCTCATTATGGTGCGATCCTTGGCAACCTGTTCTTTGGTATGTACTTGGGTTTTTTAAGCGATATGGGAAAACTCACCGGTCTGCCGGTGGATATACGACATGTCGCTTTCTCCAGCGCCAATTTGGGCACAGCCTTAGCTACACTTGATATATCAAAATTCGAAGATATATTTTTATGGGCTGTCATCGGGGTATTGGTTATTGCACTCGTCAATCTAATTGTGAGCTTTAGCCTTGCGCTCTATGTGGCATTGAAATCCAAAAACCTCGGATTGATCAATGTGGCGGAGCTAGGCGGATTACTGTTACAGCGATTTCTGAAGCATCCGCTGGAGTTCTTCGCGCCGCCGGACAAGCTCTCAAAGTTTCAGCCACCTCATTAAACTTCCGGTGATCCGGAATTGCCTGCTTGGGTTTTACAATGTGCAACTGAATCGAGACGAAGCAGTCATAGAAAATTTCAAAAAACATTGTTCGTTTCGGGCAACGACTAACCTTTTGCACCAGTCAACAATTAGACCTACTCACATGCCGCTTCATCAAAAAAGTTGAGGACGTGGTTTGGAAGCGACTCTTCGGCATATTCGGTTTCGTACTCATCCCAGCAAGAATCATCATTAAGAGGCTTGGCAGTTAAGTGAATCGGCACAAAGCATCTTGCGATAACTGCATGAAGTAATTCGCTGGCTACAGGCTTGTGGTGCAGATGGTGTGCGCTCATGTTCGTCTCCTTAAGTTCAATATGTGTGATGTCAAAGTTGACGATTGCATCGTGTGGCGATGGGCATACATCCGCTGCATAAATAAATCTGCATTGACCGTAGCAAGATCAGTTGGAACGGTTGTCAGTTTATCCGGCGACACAAACGGCTGAAGCTGACACATCAGGGCAATAGCCGGAATTGCCCCCGCGCACATAACCACATCACCGTATTCTGTCCTCATTAAACCGCGTGTTATTTCGAAGCTACTCATGTTCATCACGATATCCATGACACACCTCCTATCAACCTATTTACATGTTGTCACTATGTTGATTACTGTGCGCCAGCCTTATTGCAACCTCGGTGCGGTATAGTACATAGGTGAGTACTCAGGCACTCAGAAAAAATCTTGATAATTTCCAGCTTCTCATTACTGACCCATTGCTTCACGGCAAGCAATTTAATATCTGAATGTGTAGAGAAGTGCCAATAGCTCATTCTCTAAATTCTGAAACCGTGATCTCGCATCTGGTCAATTCGCCAACTCCATCGCAGGCATATATTCACCGCGCTGTGCTGCGCCATTTAATCTGGCCCGTTTCAGCAATGCCTGCTGTGCTGCGACCACATTCTCCGTTTTGCCTTGCCATGCCTGTAGCACCGTCTGTTGCAGGGCGCGTCCGTAGGAA
>PLYB01000110.1 GCA_003151655.1 Gallionellaceae bacterium
AAGCCAATCCGATGTCCTTCATCGTTGAGCAAGCGGGCGGCGTTAGTTCCACCGGACGCGAACGCATCATGGAATTGCAACCTACCGGCCTGCATCAACGCGTGCCAGTTATCCTCGGTTCTAAGAACGAGGTTGAGCGCGTAATCGGCTACCACAAAGGCGCTTAAGGTCATGAGCAAGCCGCTGGTTGCTATTGTGATGGGAAGTTCGAATGATTGGGAAATCATGCAACAGGCCGCCCGTGCCTTGCAGGATTTCGGCGTGGAATTCGAAGCGCGCGTTATCTCGGCGCATCGGTCTCCCGACCTACTATTCGACTACATCAAGGATATGACTGCGCAAGGCGTGCAATGTTTTATTGCGGGCGCAGGCGGTGCGGCGCATCTTGCAGGTGTGATCGCCGGTAAGACGACGTTGCCGATATTGGGTGTGCCGATTCCGTCCAAGTATTTGAAGGGGATGGACTCGCTGCTTTCTATTGTGCAAATGCCCAAAGGAATTCCCGTGGCGACGTTTGCCATCGGCGAAGCGGGTGCGGCGAATGCGGGATTGTTCGCCGTCTCCATGCTGGCATTAAATGATAAGCAACTTGCACAGAAGCTTGCCGACTACCGCAAAAAACAAGCGGAACAAATTGCCGCTACTACCCTGCCCGCTTTGTAATTCGAGGTGAAAAATGTCTGCTTTGCATGAATCCAGTTTGACTAGTTTGAAATTTTTGCATCGCGGCAAGGTGCGGGATCTGTATGAAGTTGATGCCGATCACCTGCTGATCGTGCAGACGGATCGCTTGTCCGCTTTTGATGTGATTCTGCCAACGCCCATTCCGGGCAAAGGTGAAGTGCTGACGGCAGTATCCAACTTTTGGTTCAAAAAGTTGGCGCATGTTATTCCCAACCATTTGTCCGGTATCGATCCGGAGTCAGTGGTGAAGACCGAAGCCGAGCGGGCACAAGTAAGAGGTCGATCTTTCGTTACCAAGAAATTGCTTCCATTGCCCATCGAGGCCATTGTTCGTGGTTATCTGGTTGGCTCGGGCTGGAAGGATTACAAAAAGACGGGTGCGTTATGCGGTATTCAATTACCGGCAGGAATGCAAGAAGCGCAGAAGCTGCCGCAGCCGTTGTTTACGCCCTCGACCAAAGCGGCGGTAGGAGATCACGATGAGAACATCTCCTTCGAAGAAGCAAAAAAATTGTTGGGCGCGGATTATGCCGAACAAGTAAAGAACGCCACCTTGGCGCTCTATACCGAAGCGGCGGAGTATGCGCTGACTCGCGGCATCATCATTGCCGATACCAAATTTGAATTCGGCGTGGATGCAGCGGGCAAGGTGTATCTGATTGACGAAGCGCTGACCCCGGATTCGTCCCGTTTCTGGCCCGCCGACCAATACCAGNNTGGAGTCTTCCGGCTGGAACAAGCAACCTCCCGCACCGCAAGTTCCGGCGGATGTGTTGCAAAAGACCGCCGATAAATATCGCGAAGCACAAAGGCTCCTTACCGGCGCATGAGTTCTACCCCGCGCAATCTCGTTGAAGGTTTTCAGCGCTTTCGCGAACAGCACTTCGAGCGTAACGATAGCCTTTACCAGCAATTAGTAACGGAAGGACAAACCCCCAAAACACTGGTGGTCGCCTGCTGCGACTCGCGCGTTGATCCTGCATTAGTGTTGGATTGCGCTCCGGGCGACTTGTTCGTCATCCGCAATGTGGCCAATCTGGTGCCGCCAGCCGAAGAACGCGCGGGACTTCACGGCACCACCGCCGCCATCGAATACGGAGTGCGTATTTTGGGCGTCGAACATATTATCGTGCTGGGGCACGCCCATTGCGGCGGCATCGGCACACTGGTGAAAACCGGCGGGGTAAACGTTCCCGGTTCGTTCATCGACGATTGGATGCGGCTGGTGGAAAGTGCGCGTAGCAGCGTGATAGCCGAGATGCCGCAAGCTTCGCTGGAAGAACAAGTGCGCGCCTGCGAGCAACGCGCCATTCTGGTTTCGCTGGAAAATCTGATGACGTTTAGCTGGGTGAAAGAACGAGTCGATACCGGACAGCTTTCTCTACACGGCTGGTATTTTGATATCGAACACGGCCAGCTCTTGCGTTACAACACAGCAGCAAATCATTTCGAGGCGTTGTAATTGTGAACAATGCCGTAGGCTGGTGGTGATAACCAGCCACTTGGCAATCGTTCTTTGATTGCTTAGTGGAATGGCTAGGTGTTCCATCAGGTATGAACCCCGGCATGTTCAATATCCTATCATGCCAGCTATCTCGACAAAGAATCGTAAGGAGCCAACATCTGCCAATGAACGGCACTTTCTGGCCGCGTAGTTCTAATGAAAGAGAGCTTGTCGTTGCACAGTGCGGGGCAGCAATTGTCCAGCTAAAAGCCGTATTAGAATTAATGAGATGCAGCACGAGAAAGTAAAGAGAAGCGTGCCTATCGCTTACTTGCTCAAATTAGCAAGCCAAAATGGATAATGACATGACTACTCGATTCAACCTAGATACAGCGGCACTACGTATCTTCGATGCAACCTACGACACCACTCGTTCAGATATTGCATCTCAGACAAAAGGTGATTTTTTGGCTGCATTTCCCAAAGAAAATCTTAATCGACTCAGTTGATTCGCTTGTCTGACAAGCCGATTACACGTGAAATATCGCAAAACTGGAATACTCATATCAGCTATGCGGAAGATGGTAGTGCCGTCGAAGTTGTATTGCTGGAAGCACGTGCCAATGGTGCTTATCCGTTCGAAGTACAACATGCTCGAGCGGCTTGAGCGCCAGTCAACATTATTTCCAGCGATAACCGATGCTCAAACGTGCTCCGGTCCAATTGACATCCTGATTCGCATATTTGATTTTGGCCGAATCGCCTTGAAGCATTATTGACCAATTGCCGTTGGACGGCTCCCATCCCACAACGATCCCTTCGCCGGTACCCGTTTCCGAGGTGGTGGTAGTACCGGAACTGGTGGTAGTCGATTCGGTATATATTGCCCCATGGACGCCCACAAATAGATCTCCCTTCCAGGATCTGCCTTGCAAGCCCAAAATATTGTGTTCCATCACCGTGTCGGATTGCGTGGTGAGATTGGTCGATTCGTTGGATACCATTAAAAATGGATTCAGCGTCAGATTATTCGGGAAGACCATCTGGTAATCCATCCCGAGGCTCGCGCCTGAGCTATTGTAACTACTGGTCGATCCAACAGTGTTCGTTCCAGAGGCAACTGTGAAAGTTGAGTTCATAATATTGCTGGTCGCGCCAATGTTTAATCCAAAACCGTTTTTGGGTTCGGCCATTGCGTAGCCTGTGCAAATATCAATCAGTAGCAATGAAATCAATAACATTAGTTTCATAGCAGGCTCCCGGAAATAAAGTTGAGTAAATAATTCGACGGCGGACAGTCACATTTAAATACTAGCCCAAACCGGATTGATCCATTGCGGGAGAAAAGGGGGAATTGGGCTGCTTTCTGCTGCTTTAAAAAATCAAAACGACACTTGTTAACCGGCAAGCCAAGTGAATTGCGCAAGCCTGATAGAATGGCGGCGATGGATACTTTAGTCCCCGCCAACTCCTCTGCATCTCCCATTACCTCGATCCAGCGCAAGGTTGTCCTTGCCGCCTGTTTTGGTACTTTCTTGGAGTGGTACGATTTTCTAACTTTTGCTTCGCTGGCGACCTATTTTAGCGTGCTGTTTTTTCCGCCGGATAATCCGACTGCCGCGTTGTTGGCCAGTCTGGCTACCTTTGGCGTGGGCATGCTGGTGCGCCCGTTGGGTGCGGCGGTGTTCGGCTCGCTGGGTGATAAATATGGCCGTCGACCAATTTTTATTGCCACCATTTTTCTGATGGGGGTGACCACCTTTGGTGTCGGCTTGTTGCCTACCTATGCGAATGTCGGCATGCTGGCACCCGCGTTGCTGCTGGTGTTGCGCTTGCTGCAGGGTTTTGCGGTGGGCGGTGAGATCGGTGGCGCGGCGGTGTATTTGACCGAACACGCACCGAATAACCGACGCGGCTTTTACACCAGCGTGCTGCAACTGATGGGGCCGTTGGGTATTATGGCTTCCACTATCCAAATCGTGTTGCTGCAATATTGGTTGAGCGACACCGAATTCCGCGAATGGGGCTGGCGCGTGCCATTTCTGTTGTCCATCGTGCTGCTGCTGATCTCGCTGAAAAGCCGCATGAACATGATTGAGTCGCCGGTGTTTAATCAATTGCGCGCAAGCGATGACATCGCCAAAGCACCGCTGCGCGAATGTCTGAAAGACAAGCGCACGTTGGGACGCATGGCGTTGCTGTTCTTTTGCATCTCGGCGGGCGGCTCGCTGCTGTTCTTTTCGTCGCAGGTTTATACCAATGTTTTTTTGAAAAGCGTGGTGAAGTTTGAGCCGCAACTCGCCAGCACTCTGGTGATGGTAAGCACGCTGGCGCTGTTTCCCCTCACCGTATTTTGCGGTTGGCTGTCGGATCGCATCGGGCGCAGACCGGTGTTGCTGGCGGGCTTGCTGCTGGGAGCGCTGGCGATACTGCCCGTGTTTCACGGCCTGCTGCATTTCGGCAATCCGGCGCTGGCGCAGTTCAACAGTCGCGTCGAGGTGAAACTCAGCGGAGACAATTGCAGCTACAATCCTTTTGTCGCGCCACGCAACGATTGTGAGCGCAATCAGGAATGGCTGACCAAACAGGGCGTGGTCTACACGTTGGAACAGCGCAGCGGAGCAACAACTCAAATTGCTGTACGTGAACAAATACCGGTCGCAGGTTTCCAGCCCGATGCGCTGAAGCGAGCTTTGCTAATTTCCGGCTGGCCGGATAAAGCCGATGTGCAACAAGCCAATTTACCTGCCATCGTCGCGTTGTTGTTAATATTGGTCGTTGCCTTGGCATTAATCACCGGCCCGCAAACGGCTGTGCTGGCAGAACTCTTTCCCGCACGCACGCGCTATACCGCAGCGGCGTTGCCGCATAATTTGAGCGCGGGCTGGATCGGCGGCATGTCGCCCTTCATGGTCACCCTCATCGGCACCCGTATGGGCGATGTGTCGCTCGGTATCTGGTATCCGGCAGGCTTGTTATGTTTGGCCTTCGTCGTGGGTCTGGTATTCTTACCGGAAACGAGGAATGCCTCGCTGGAACAATAAAGCCCCCCACCGCAAGCAGCGGGGGATTGGGTAGTTGGATTTTTGTAGGTCGGGTTTCAACCCGACGTTTTTTCTTCGATTCGCTAACCCCGTCGGGATAAATCCCGACCTACGAAAAACACTACGCCCCAGGAGGCGGGGAATTGACCCAAAAAGATAAAAAAGTTGAGAAATGGAAATCAAAAATGGAAATTAAATTAACCCGACCCGATGATTGGCATTTGCATCTGCGCGATGATGCCCTGATGCAATCTGTCCTGCCCGACACTGCGCGCCAATTCGCCCGTGCCATCGTTATGCCCAATCTCCGACCACCAGTGACCACCACGGCGCAAGCACTGGAATACCGTTCGCGCATTTTGGCAGCGTTGCCAGCGGGCGCAAAGTTCGAGCCACTAATGACGCTCTACCTTACCGATAACACCGGCGCGGAAGAAATCCGCAAGGCGAAGCAAAGCGGTGCAGTCCATGCAGTGAAGCTATATCCGGCGGGTGCGACCACAAACTCCGACGCGGGTGTAACCGATCTGCGCAAGACCTATGCCGCGCTGGAAGAGATGCAACGCTGCGGAATGCCGTTGCTGGTGCATGGTGAAGTAACCGACAGTAACATCGACATTTTCGACCGCGAAGCGGTGTTTATCGAGCGTGTGCTGCAACCGCTGCTGCAAGACCTGCCGAGTCTGCGCGTGGTGTTCGAGCACATCACCACCAAAGATGCCGCACAATTTGTAACAAGTGCAGCAGACAATATCGCCGCCACCATCACCGCGCATCACCTGCTGTACAACCGCAACGCCATGCTGGTCGGCGGCATCCGTCCGCATTATTATTGCCTGCCGGTGTTGAAGCGCGAGACACACCGTGAATCATTAGTTAAAGCCGCCACCAGCGGCAATAAAAAATTCTTCCTCGGTACCGACAGCGCACCGCACGCACAGCACACCAAAGAAAATGCCTGCGGCTGCGCTGGTTGCTACACTGCCCATGCTGCCATCGAGCTATATACGGAAGCGTTCGAGACGGCAGGCGCGTTGGATAAACTGGAAGGCTTTGCCAGTTTCTACGGTGCGGATTACTACGGTTTACCGCGCAATAAAGAAATCATCACATTGAGCAAAGAAGAATGGCAAGTACCGGCATCCGTTGGATTCGGAGAGCATCAACTGGTACCTCTCAGAGCCGGGGAAAAGATGAAGTGGCAGCTGAAAGCACAGTAATTGCGCGGCAACTAGTCTGTTTATGGAGAACATGATGCAACAGAAAAACGGGACAGCAGGAAAAAAACATCAGGCCGCATCATTGAACGATGGTGACTATATGGACATCGTCATGATTAATGCGTTGCTGGAGTCTATGTTCACGATCTTCACCACTATGGTGAGACAGAAGATACGCCCCGGGGTTCCGGAACCCAAGCAGGACAAAATCGCAAAAGGCGCGGTCTCCGGTCTTATCGGCATGAAGGCTGAGGGAGCTTGCGGAAGTATCGCGTTATCTCTCACGCCACCGACAATCCGCGAGATTTCGCGCAGTATGCTTGGCCACGAAATCGTCAGCATTGATAAAGAGGCAGCAGACCTCGTTGGAGAGCTGACCAACATGCTGGTGGGCGGTGCCAAGCGAATTTTGTCCGAGAAGGGGCATGATTTCGACATGCAAACACCGCAACTATTGCTGGGTGAAGGACATGAAATCGTACATCATTATCCCGGTCAAACGGTGTTGCTACCAATCCAGATAGCGCAAGAAGAGTTCTATATCGAGTTGAATTTTGTCTGAGACCATTATGCCAATATCTTCATACCTCAATACCTCGCCCATTCTTGGCGAAAATGTTTATCTGCACCCCTCCTGCCAAGTCATCGGTGATGTGACGCTCGGCGACGACAGTTCCATTTGGTGCAACACGGTGTTGCGCGGCGACGTAAATCGCATCGTGATCGGGCGCGGGACAAATGTGCAGGATCTGACCATGGGGCATGTGTCGCACAAGACTGCGGAGAAGCCGGAAGGCTCGCCGCTCATCATCGGTGATTATGTGACGGTGGGCCATTCGGTGATCCTGCATGGCTGCACCATCGGCAATGAATGTTTGATCGGTATGGGCGCTATCGTGATGGATGATGCGGTCATTCCCGACCGCGTGATGATTGGTGCGGGCAGTCTGGTGTCGCCGGGTAAGACACTGGAAAGCGGCATGCTATATATGGGGCGTCCGGCCAAGCCGGTGCGCATGCTCACCGAAGAAGAAATCGCCCACCTGAAGTATTCAGCCGAGCATTACATGCGGGTAAAAGATAATTATTTAATTGGCACGAAATCGTAAGCAGAAAGTTTTTGAACATGAAAGATGTCAGGCTGCAGGAAGTGTATCGGACTAAAATCAATCAGGAAACGTCACGCATTGCATGGAAAGAGTTACAACGTTTCTTTGCCACCGGCGCTGCGGTGTTGGTGGCATCCGATCTTGATCTGGTCGAGGTGGCATTTCAGATTTCCGAAGATAACCGGCAGCAAGTAGCGCAGTGGTTGTCTGCGGGCAAAGTCGGCAAGGTTACGGATGAGCAGGCGCTGGCATGGTACGAGGCGGATGCCGATGTGTGGGCGGTAGTGGTCAGCCCTTATGTATTAATTCAGGAGGTGAAAGATGTACTACATAGTTGAAAGCGAAAAGTCGTTCGAGCAGGCTGCAACAGATTTGGATGCGGCGGTTAAGCGTAACGGTTTCGGCGTGCTGCATGTGCATGACATCGGCGCGACGTTGCGCGGCAAGGGCGTTGAGTTTGCCAATCAATGCCGCGTGTTTGAAGTATGCAATCCAAATCAAGCCGCCAAAGTGATGGCAACCGATATGCGCTTGAACATGGCGCTACCGTGCCGCATCTCGGTTTATACCGAAGGCGGTAAAACTCACATCGGCATGATTAAGCCTTCAGGAATACTATCGGCTTTGTCGCAAGATGCGGGGCTGAAAATAATAGCGCAAGAAGTGGAAGAAAAAACCATACGCATGGTGGATGAGGCGAAATAGTTTTGCTGATGAAACAACTCAGGGAAAAAGATATGGGTCGCAATATTCCAATAGAACTACAGTCCGTCATTCCCGCGCAGGCGGGAATCCAGCAAAGAGTAATATCCCGCGAAGCGGACAAAACTGAGATGTTGCCCCGCTACGCGGGAGGTTTTCAATCATCTGGATTCCCGCCTGCGCGGGAA
>PLYB01000205.1 GCA_003151655.1 Gallionellaceae bacterium
TGCGCTTCGCTTATTGGCACCCTACAATACGCCATACGCGAGTTCGAAAGGAACATCATGAATACAGAAACACTTGAAGATACCGCACTGCATCTCCCCCTGAAACAGCGTGCCGAGCTTGCGCACAAATTGTTACTCAGCCTTGAAGCTCAAAATGAGGATGAGGTCGCAGAGGCATGGCATGCCGAAGCACTGCGTCGCGCTGCGGAAATTGACAGCGGCGTGGCCGATACCGTTTCCTCCGAGGAAGCCAGTGCCGCTGCCCGTGCGCTGTTGCGATGAAATACCGGTTTCACCGCGCCGCAACTGCCGAACACTACGATAACGTCAACTTCTACGAAGACAGGTTGCCCGGTTTGGGCGCGGACTATCTGAAAGAATTCGAATCGGTCATGGCGCATATTTGTACCGCTCCCAATTTTTATCCGACTATTGGCGCGCCCGACATCCACAAAGCCGGATTGAAGCGTTTTCCCTTTCACGTCATTTATCGCGCCGATCAAAAGCAAATTGTCGTGCTTGCTGTCGCACACCAACGCCGCCAACCTGCCTATTGGTCTGGGCGTTTGGCGAAATGATGGCATCGCTCAGGTCGAAATGTGTTAATGCAAGACTTGACCCCGCCATTTTAATTCGAACCTGAACCCTTATCCTCTTAACGGTCCCAGCTGTTACGTCTCAAACATTCATGGGGGGTATATTTGCATGGAACTTCACCTTGTTCGCGCATATACATATTCCTAAGATTATTTTTGGCTGTTGCATCGCCTTGTTCTGCTGCTTTTACATACCAATCCACTGCTTGTTTATAATCTTTTGGAACTCCTTGGCCCTTCTCATACATGTAGCCAAGACCTGCTTGACCTGCTGCGTTACCTTGATCGGCTGCTTTTTGAAACAGCCCCATTGCTTGTTTATAATCTACTGGAACGCCACGACCACTTTGATACATTACGCCAAGAGCAGCTTGACCTGCTGCATTCCCTTGATCGGCTGCTTTTTTAAATAAATCTAAAGCCTTGGCGTTATCTACTGGAACGCCATTTCCTCGAACGTACATTAGCCCAAGTATATGCTGGGCTGCTGCATTCCCTTGATCTGCCAATGGACTAGCTTCCTGTAAAGCTTTTGCATAATCTCCCTCATAGAAAGCGGTTTTTGCTTCTTCCACTCCAGCAAATCCGTTAACTGTATAAATCAGAAAAAATAGAACAAGTAGTGAAGCAATATTATTTTTCATACATAAACTCCTTAAGTTAAGCGATCATATTTTTTTGATTAAATGGGCATGCATGTTTGAGTCAAATAAGTGTGTCATTTTTCGTATCAGTTTTGCGGTATTACGCACTTTTTCATCAACCGCAATAGCGCAATCTTTTTGATGTGCCCAGAAAGATTTCAAAACAAAATTTTCAGCATCATCCTTGCATTGCGACCTCTCACTTTCAGATAGCGAATAAATCCAATTTACATTGATTAGCCTCATTTCCTTCCCGTCTCTCAATGGAGTTAGGTATGAAAAAAGCGAATCATTTATGGCTTCGCCATTGTTTATTTTTTTGATAAATTGATCGCCCAAGCCTGGGGTAAAAACTAAACCCGAAAAATTTAATGATTCGCATAGCTTATAAGCTTCAACAATTCCTTTACCGGCAAGGCACATATCCAATGTTACAAATTCGCCTTCGTGAATTACACCTCGCATAGGCAATCCGTTGCTGAACATTTCTCCGGCAAGCAGCGAAGAACATATTGCCACATATTCTATTGCTTGATACGTCCACTCGTCGTCACTGTTTCCATCTGGACGATCTAAAGTAAACACGATCGTATCCGAGAAAACGAGGTGTTTTAAGACAAAGCCTTTATCCTGTGGCCCAAGAAGCTCAGAGTACGAAGTTAATTCTTTTGGTATGCTCGTAATAATATTTAGGACTTGTTGAGCAGTATCCATTGCTGAATTATTTTCTAGAAAATTTTGGTATCCCAGAATGTCGAAGAATCCTATAAGTCCTTTCATTTCTTAAATCCATTCAGGTGTAATATGCAATTAGTAAATCCAGTTTATCTCGTTTTCTGTCCGCCTTGATGATTGCGCCTTTCGCGTTAGAGAATTCCTAGTTTTGCTTTTGCTTCCGCCTTTAGCCATTCGAGAAAAAGACTAAAGGTGAAAGAAACCGTGGGTTTTAATATTGTTGTTTTGGCTTTCTGCCAAATTGTATCGTCCTTGATTGAATCGAGGAAGTCATGGCCTGCCCATGTTAGACCGCGAATAGCAATGCCTGTAATTCCCATATCTATGCTGCGAGATACCTCTCCTTCAACTAATCCAGCTTCAATGAGCATTTCAATGTGTTCATATACTGTTGGATTATCATATTCATCAGGAAACGATACTGAGAAGTATCCGCTACCAGCCGGTTCGGCGGCAATGGCAATAACTATTTTACGAATCAAATCAAAGTCGCGCTTCATTAAATAAGCCCCCCTAAAGTGTAGCTATTCATGACGGTTTTGAGTTGCACGTGTGTTTGCTTCCGTTGCCGCTATGTGAGCAAGAGAAATCGCCTCCATAAGCGAAGTCCTTACCATGCCTTTTTGTGGATGAAGTTGTATGACATGTCCCCCGCGAAATATACCTTCGTTTGGGAAGCTAGAGGTGTTCGCTGGAACCGTGAGCATGCCAATGTAGTCGCCTAAGATGCCGGCGAAAATGCCGAGGTGGCTGCGACTTGGAACCAGCCCAACAATTGAGTATGGGGATGATGCTTTGCAAAGCATACGTATAGCTGCCATTCTTGGATTGTCAGATTGATAGAACATTGAGTCTGCCAAGGCCTCTACGTGACTTAGATGTTCTGGCGGGGCACCAGAGGGATGATTCATTATTTCACGAAAATCACTATGCTTGACAGCAGTTCTAAACAAGTCGCCGTATGTGAAGTAGCCTGCTGCAAGTGCCACTTTTGCAGTGAATCTAAAATGCAAATCTAGGTCTATTTGGAAATCAATGGAGAGTTTATGTGGAATGTTTTCAGTAACAATTTTTTTGCTGATGGGGTCCCATGCCTTCAATCCATCTAGTTGATCAAGATGAACTTGAAGTGGTGCAAGCGTTTCCGCATTACGAGCGTTTTTAACTATGTGAAGCGGGCGCTTTCCGCTATGACCTCTGATGTCATACTTGTTCCTTTTGCTAAGAGTTAGGAAGTCATTTGCCAAAGCCCCATCAATTTCGGAGCCAACCTTCGAATTAAACGCAGCGGACACGGGGATTTCGAATCCGTTCATCCCGCCTAATGCGAGAGGGACGATGTGTTCCGGCGAGCATTTGTCGATTGATAGATTCGAGTCAGTGTATGGGCAGTAGATCAATTCTGGCATTCTTAATGTCCAATTAAAAGTAGTCACCCTTGGCAATTTTCAAACCACTTCGAGCCTGAGGTTGACACCGCAGCATGTTAGCATCAACTTCAAAGTTAAGAATTAATCGCTATACCCCAACCATGCTTTCATTTAACTCGCCAAACCCAACCGAGTAACGTTTCCAGTCGTGCTTTGCGCTCATCTGTCAGGTTATCAATTTTTCTTCGTTGGGTGCTTATCTATTCGCATCAGGTAGTGTGTCAGCACTGTGCTACTTTGCTAATCTCGCCGCATAGTTTCATAGGTTCCTATTTAATGTTTCCGCATGAGTTCCGGCATAATGCTGCGACTCATGCAATGGCATCCGGACTCGGAGCCGGGCCACACGCGCTTACCGTCAATCAACGCGCCTTCAGCTATATCATACGTTTGGCCGCTGAACGCTTTATGTGCTTCACTCATGCGAACTTCCGCTGCCGTAGGATGTGTACAATTTACCGCACAGCCGCCCTGCGTATGAATCCAGATCGCCTTCGTGATGCCCAGTTCTAACTGGCGCACTCGGTTCATCACGGCGTTGACTTTCTTGTTTTGATCTGTCGCGATCCGCCCAGCCCGATCCAGCGTAATACCATACCGCTTATGCAGTTCGTCCGTCAGCGTTTTCAAATCGCCCCCCACTGCGACTGCCCGCATCACCAAGCCCTCAACCTCGGTAAAATACTGCGAGGGAATGTGTTTTATAAGCGATACGTTCTTGGCGATCTCGGGCTGAATGATTGCCCGCATCTCGGGTGTTAGCTCGAAATGAATTCCGAACTTGCGAGTGCGCAACTGGCGCTCCATGCCCTGTTCTACATTTTTATTAATGTCAGCTTTGACTCCACCCTTTACCGCAGCGGGCGCGGCGCATGGAAAGCCATCTACAGATGTCAGCTTGAAGTCACTATCGCATCCGCAGCATATAATTACTCGACCATTCAGGGCATTCCAGTTCTTGCTGAATACTGCCGTCGCAATCTTCTTGTCCAAATCATGCGAGCCTCTTGCTAGGTCGTTCGTCTTTCCGCAGTGCGGGCATT
>PLYB01000186.1 GCA_003151655.1 Gallionellaceae bacterium
AGCGTGCTGACTCTGTTGCGTTAAGACAATAAAAATTAATACAAGAATAGCAACAAGTTTAAGGTTGACTCGGCCGGCAGGTAAAACTGCCGGTTTTTTTGCTTGGAATTGCCATTAACTCGAAAACCCGCCTCGAAAGTTAAAATGATTGGCATGTTTCTCTCGCTTATCACAGAGAAAGAGTATGCTTGTTTTTCGGATAGGCAAATTACTTCTCATGATGCATAAACTATTAATCATAGCGTTGACCTCAGGACTCCTATTGGGATGCGGCAAAGCTCCCACTGCCGTTGCAACGATTTCAAATATTCGAGGGCATTGGGTTTCTGATGCATTGGACTTAGATGGCTTACAACTTCGCATTGTTCCTGATATGGACATTGATGAAACCTCGATAAGCCTTACCGTCAATGGCGAAAGGCAAACAATTCCAATCTCGTCGTTTGTCTTTAAAAATGAAGAAATCGATGTGAATATTCAAAAGAATGTTACTTTGACCTTCTACGTTACCGAGGGCGATAAGATTTACCTGCGATTTCCAGCTACGGGCACGAGAATTTTTTATCACCGCGGTGTAGCAAAGAGCGCAGTCCCTTAATAAGGGAATTTCAGCGAACGGCTAAGTCCGCGAACCTCTATTCGCAACCGTTTACTATTTTACAAGTATTGCCAATGCCTGATCCGCATCTTTTCTCAACGGGCTGTCCGGGTAATTTCTGATGAAGTCTGCAAAAGCCGCCTGTGCCTGATGCATTTCACCGGCCTCCCCCAAGTTCATCGCTTTCTTGAATGCGGTCATTTCGTCCGCATCAATCATCTCGTGCGTTGCCTCACCTTTCCAATAAATATCACTCGCATCGGCTTGCGCACCGCGCACTCCACCAACAGCATTGGTCGCATTGATCTTTTTCTGCGGCGTGAAAGTTTCGACTTTCTTGCGCAACTTCTCCCACACGGTCAATGTGCCGGAATTATTATCGGCAGCATAAATTGCCGGTGATACACCGACGCTCACTATCACTAAAATCAACGCAAGAATCTTTTTCATGACCATCTCCATTTTCTTATTCCATTTCCACTTCAATAGCGCATTTTGTAGGTCGGGATTCACCTCGAAGAGGTTCTTGTACCCTTTAGGGTGACCCGACATCACCAGCGTCGGGTTGTACCCGCAAGGGGTAGGCCGTAGCCGTAAGGGGCTGAAGCCCCAACGCATACGCACATACCCGACCTACGGATTATTTCCATTTTGAAGTGGAAATTGAATTAGACAGCTACGCCACTACATTGTGTTCGACAGCTCCAGTGAAAGAGCCTTGTATTTTTTCTTGATGCCCGGATCCAAACTTAGTGCCTTGGCAAAAGCCTCTTTGGCCTCTTTAATTTCATTTAGCGCTTTATGTGCTTTGACCAGATTGATCCAAACATACGGATCTTCCGGAGCGGCCTTGGCCGCCTCGCTATAGGCATTTTTCGCCTCGGCATATTTATCGTCGATCATGAACAGGTTTCCGCGATTATTCAGCGCTGCCGCATTGCCGGGTTGCAAGCTGATAACCTTGTCAAAATATTTCATGGCCTCCTGCCGGTCTCCCAGCTTGGCTAGAATAATACCTATCTGTAAATGCGATTCCACATCAGCGGGATTCTTTTCAATATGTTGACGATAGTGACGCGTTTTTGTCTGCGCGCTGATCTTGAGCATTGACGAAAACTCATTGGGAAATTTTTTATCAATGCTCTCCTTGCTCACCTCGCCGGGATTCCATTTGGATTCGGGCAAGCTCGCAGGTTTATACGTGTGCCATGCCTGCGAAGTATCCAGAATATCCAGACCTTTACCCTTCCACTTGTAATAATTGGCCGCGCCTGTCTCCCACGCTTTGACGAATGAGCTTCCCACCAGCGTGGTTTCCACCGGGATCCATAACATGTCGTCGTAAATGACATACATGTCGTCCATGGTATACGCATCTTCCTCCGCTTTAACGCCTGTTGAGAACATCATGAGCAGATGATCCGGCACTTCGACCACTCGTGTAGATATTCCCAAACTCTCCAATGCGGTCACGTAAACACCGACCATATCAACGCAATCTCCCGACTTGCGCTCCAACGTTTCTCTGGGGAACTGAACATAGTCCACCATATTCGTGTTACCCGACTTTACCTGATAGGGATCGATCGGATTTTGAATATAGGTCAGTCCGTATACACCCAAGGCATTGAACAATACTGCGGCCAGTTGCACCTCGTCTTTGGTCTCCGGGTACTGCGTAACGATAGCTCGCACAAATGACATTAGCGGCGGATCTTTGGGCGTGATAAATGAAGCGTAACGCTCCGGCTCACTCCACAACAATTTGTGCTTTTCATAAAGACTGACCGTCGAACTTTTGCTAAAAGATTCGCGCTTTCCATTGTCGAAGTAACTTGCCTCCAGCATCGTTTGCACCGAGGTATCTTCGGTCGCATTGAGAATATTATTGTTAAAGACCGCCCTGAGCTTGATCTCCACACTTTGCCCGGATAACAATTTTTCAACTTTTGTCTCCGTTGCAAAATCCATAAAATCCTTCAACAAAAAAGACAAAGTTACGCTTTCCATTGTCTTATCCGTGTTGTTGGTCAGCTTGACGGTACCGACCCCGTTTTGCTCATAAAGCTTGTAGCTATTCGAAAAAATAGGACGCAAACTCAGCACCTCAATTTCCAGCGGTGCTTTGCTAAAAGCCAAAGTAGTTGCTTTAACCTCAAACTTTTCCGCTTCAGTTCCATCCGAACTATGTGCCGCAATATAGTAGGTATATTTTGTGTTCGGCGTGAGCGTGTCTTTGATAAATTCCGGCGCAATCGCTTCACCTACCTTGGTAAAGGCATTACCCTCTTTTTGATAGATGATGTACGAATTTACAAATTCGGACTCGATCGGTTTCCAGGTAATTTTGATCTGCCACGGAGTAGCGGTGACATCAACGGCTGCCAGCGCAGGCGGCGTATAGCGTTTGGAAGTGCCACTCACCAGCGCACTGCTTGCTCCCGGATATCCCGACTTGGTCTCTGCGGCAACGCGATAAAAATAACTCCCGTCCACCTCAAGCCCACGGTCAATATATTGATTCGAGTTACTCGTACCCACACGCACAAAACCGGCTCGCTCCTCCTTCGAACGATAAACCTGATACTGTTTAACATAGGAATACGGCAGAGCATCCCAATTTAACTCAATACTATGCAATCCGCTTTTCGCCACCAAATGCTGGGGTGCAACTGGCTTGTACTGCGTCACAAAAGTCTGCACGCGCTTATTTGATCGCTCTGCGATAAGAAACGACACATCGTCCTTCCGTGCAATTGCAACAGGCTCATCCAATTCACCTGGACGGCCTCCTTTGGCAGCAAAGGAGCGAACATATTCTCCTTTATGCGAATAGACTTTAACCCGATTGCCATCCAGCACAAAGATTTCATCAAGGGTCGCCATCAGAGCCAAAGGCTTTTGCAAATACCCGGAATTCCCTTCTTTCTGCTTCGCAAAATTGCCGATCAAACCGCCTTGAGCGGAGTGAATAGAAATAACATTTGACCCGCTTTCCAATACGTAAAGATTCTCCTGCGGATCGACAGCGATGCTGGTCGGGTCGTCCAACTTGCGCACTGCACTCAAAAACTTTCCTTCGCGGTCGAATACCTGTACCGAATCGCGCCCCTTGTCCGCCACATAAATTTTGCCGGATGGGGAAATCGCCAGATCGGTCGGTGCATCAAACTGTCCGTCAGCAGACCCCTCGCTGCCGAAACTGAAAATAACTTTCCCGTTGGCATCCAGCCTGATCACCCGGTATTTCTTCTTATCAAGAATCCACAGCTTGCCTTCGGCATCGGCAGCAACGGCAACCGGGGTAACGTCGGCAAATTTGATCGGTTTATCAAAATCGCCGTTGCGAATCACCGTGACCGCCGCTTGATCCGCGTCAATTGCGTAAAGCGTATCTTTGCCGTTCCAGGCAAGCCTATTGGCGACTACAGGGAAAGTGTCCTCAGTGCTTTGCACAAATATCCGTGTTGCCGACCTGGGAACCAACTCAAGCGGAATACCCGCCTCGGGAACGAAGAAATTCACCACACCTTTGGCGGGGTCAGCCAGGGCAAGCTGCCGATCTTTTAATGCAACCAAACCGGACAAGCTCTTGAATTGCCCCGCTCCGTCTCCCTTGCCGCCAAACCGCGACAGCAGCTTGTCACTAAAGTCGTATTTCTGAATCGTGAGTTCATTGTTTTTTGCGACATAGACCCCATCCCGAGCAACGGCGAGCCCGATTAATTCGCCATCCCAGGGAATCGCATGCAGAAAATCTCCATCCTGACTATAGACTTTGACCAGAGAGTCTTCGGAGTCCCACACATACAAGCGCCCTGCACTATCAACCTCAAGGTCGACAGGTTCGCGCAATGTATATGCTTCAGACTGGCCTTTGGATGCGGCACCGGGTTTGATGTCCAGCGGACTTATAAATACGCCGTTGCTACCAAACACCATAATTCTCTTGGTTCCGCCATCCAGCACATACACTATGCCTTCGTGAACAGCCACCCCGCGAGGTTTTTTCAGCTCCTGCTCGCCGCCAGAGGAAGAAAAGAACCCGCCCTTTTTCGCCCCGAAACTTCCCTGATATTTTCCGCCGGAAGAGAACATGGCAATCTGATTAAGTTCGCTGTCCGCCACATAGATCACGCCCCCCTCCAAGGCAACCGCTTCCGGTTTTTTCAAAACGGGATCTCCATCGTCTTTCGCTTGCAAGATGCGCAGTAACTTCCCCTCCGCATCCGTCTCCGCCACCGAACCTGCCGTGGTCGAAAAATACAAACGGTCTCCGCCTCCCCCAACCAGCTTCAGTGCCCCCTTTGGCATGGGCACTGTTTTTACAAATTCTGCCTTAGCCGCATCAGCCGAAGACACTGCGTCCGCCGCATAGGCCAACGCATGAACTAATGAGGTCGCCAGACAAAAACATATTGTAAGAATGCGTATCATGTATACCTTCAATTTCACTCCAGTTATCCTTGGAAAAGCAGTTGTCCACGAAAGGCACGAAAAACACGAACAAATTCA
>PLYB01000054.1 GCA_003151655.1 Gallionellaceae bacterium
GGCAACTGGCAAATGATCAAACGCAACTCGCGATTCTTGCGTTTGAAATCGGCACGTACGGTGTACGGGTCAACCACCACCATCTGTTTCACATCGCTCCAATAACGGCGATAAAAAGGCGTGGCCTGCTTGCTCATCAGTTGATCGAAAGAATATTTCACGTCCGCCGCCGTCACCGGATCGCCGTTGGAAAAACGGGCTTTGCGGTTCAGCCGAACGGTGAGCGACAACTCATCGGCTGCCAGCTTCATATCTTCGGCGAGCAAACCATACATCGTGTCCGGCTCGTCCCAAGCCCTGACAGCCAGCGTCTCAAACACCAGATACTGCAAACCGTCCGCCGCCAGTCCTTTGAGAATGAATGGATTCAATTTCTCAAAATTACCCATGCCCGAAGTAAACAACTCCCCGCCTTGCGGCGCCTTGGGATCGACGTAATCGAAGTGCTGGAAATCAGCCGGATATTTATACGCTCCGTGCAAGGCAATAGCGTGCGCCGCCCAAACGTTTTGGACAAAACAACATAGGCCAAGTAACAAAAATAACGAGCAGCGGGATAATCTTTTCATGGCGCGGGAGTGTAACGGAACAGTGCGCCGGTGGGTAGAGTCACCTTCCCCGGAAAGAGCGACTACCTATCCAGCGGACTCACCACGCCCTTGCCACCTTTGTTCAGCACATGGGTGTAGATCATCGTGGTGGAAACATCAGAATGGCCAAGCAGTTCCTGCACGGTGCGAATATCGTAGCCGCTCTCCAGCAAATGCGTGGCAAAGGAATGGCGAAAAGTATGTGGTGTTGCGGGCTTGATCAGATCGGCATCGCGCACGGCTTGCTTGACTGCTCGTTGCACAGATTGATCCTGCACATGGTGTCGGCGCACCACATCACTGCGCGGATCAGTTGATAATTTTGAGGACGGGAACATATATTGCCATCCCCATTCCCTTGCCGCATTGGGATATTTACGTTCCAAAGCATTTGGCAAATACACCGCGCCATAGCCCTGCTGCAAATCCGCCTCATGCAGCCCCCGCACCTTAAGCAAGTGCGCTTCCAGCGAGGCGACCAATGAACCTGGCAACATCGTCACCCGGTCTTTAAAGCCCTTGCCATCCCGAATCAAAATCTCACGGCGCTTAAAATCAACGTCCTTCACCCGCAAGCGCAGGCACTCCATAATACGCATCCCGGAGCCATAAAGCAGGCTCGAAATCAGCCAATGCGTACCGGAAAGTCGAGACAGAACTGCCTGCACCTCATCACGATTTAACACCACCGGCAAACGTTTGGGGACTTTGGCCTGCTCAATATTATCCAGCCAGGGAAGCTCCAGCCCCAACACCTCTTTATAGAGAAACAACAAAGCGGACTTGGCTTGATTTTGGGTAGATGCAGCAACCTTGCCCGCCACCGCCAAATGCGTTAAGAATTGCTCCACCTCCGCCGCGCCCAGATCACGCGGATGGCGCTTGCCAAAATGCAACACAAAGCGTTTAATCCAGTCCACGTAAGCCTGCTCGGTGCGGATGCTATAGTGTTTGAGGCGAATTTTTCCACGCACCTGATCGAGCAGCTTAACTTCCGGTTTTTGTGTAGAATCTTGCATAGGATCAGGACATACCCAAGTCAAAGTTTTCTGTTTGGAGCGATTGATGACCACCATTCAAGCGATAGAGCAAGCTGTTCAACAGTTACCAGCCCAAGATTTAGCCGAGTTTCGTCGCTGGTTTACAAAATTTGATGAAGCGGCTTGGGATGCACAGATAGAAGCCGATGCTACCGCAGGCAAACTTGATGCCCTTGCTGCCGAAGCAGTGGCTGAGTATAGCAGCGGCAAAGCACGCGAGCTTTGAAACATTTTGCGTCCTCCAAGTTTTGGCAACGTTTTGATATGCTGCCAGCCAACATCCAGCAACTTGCGCGTGATAGCTATGCGCTGCTCAAGCAAAATCCATCGCACCCATCATTGCAATTCAAGCCAGTTAAGAACGGCGCATTTCGCAGCGTTCGTGTAAGCTTGGGTTACCGCGCACTTGGCGTTCCAGTTGACCAAGGAGTACAGTGGTTCTGGATCGGCAGCCACGCCGACTACGATAAGTTAATTGGCTGAATCATGGTGGCTGTAAATATTTTAGGACGTACTAAAAATATCCAAGCGACTGGAATTATGGTGATAATGCTGTTTTATAAACAAATAGGTAACCGTTTGATGCAATGTTTTGCGTCAAATAGGATGCCTACTTCACGTTAGGCTTTTACAACTCGAAAGGATTTAATATGTCAGTAATGACCTCGGAACAAGAAAGTAAGTGCCATAAAATTATTCATACTGCGGCAGCAGGTGCTGGTGCTGGAAATTTAATTCCTGTTCCGGGTACTGGAATTGCTGCTGATATAGTTGCCATGTCAATGATGGCTATGAGCCTTGCCGCAGTTTTTGGTGGCAGCATCGCGGAAGAAGTGGCTAAAGGAATGGCTGTAACAGCACTTAAAAACACGATGCTTAAACAGCCAATAAAAGTTCTAGCGAAAGAACTATCTAAGTTCATTCCCTTCTTAGGGCAGGTAGTCGGCCCTGCAATCAGTGCAGGTATGATTGAGGCCGCTGGCTGGGCACTTGCTAATGATATGGCTCTAAAGTTCAATAAAAAGGTAGAGGCAGCCTAACCTTACATTCGAGAGGGACTGGCTACGCCAGCCCCTCAATT
>PLYB01000209.1 GCA_003151655.1 Gallionellaceae bacterium
TGATCGGCCTGTCCGGCCTCATCACCCCGTCACTGGAAGAGATGGCGCACGTGGCCAAAGAAATGGAACGCCAGGGCTTCAAGATTCCGCTGCTGATCGGCGGCGCAACTACATCGCGCGTACATACCGCCGTGAAGATCGAACCGAATTATCCGAGCGGCACTACCGTGTATGTCACCGATGCTTCGCGTGCGGTAGGAGTGTGCAGCAATTTGTTGAGCAACACTTCGCGTGACAGCTACATCGCCGAACTTAAGGCTGACTATGCTGCAGCGCGCGAACAACACGAGGGTAAGAAGGGTAAGGCTTCGTATGTGTCGCTGGAAGAAGCGCGGAAGCATGGGTTTAGAACAAATTGGAGCAAAAAACCAACCCCCCTCAGTCCCCCCTTGTCAGGGGGGAAGACCACCGCTCCCTCCCCTGACAAGGGGAGGGCTGGGGAGGGGTTAGAGGTTTACGTTCCGCCAAAACCAATCTTGTTAGGCGTGCAAAAGCTGGAAAACTATCCGCTCAACATCCTCGTGGACATCATCGACTGGACCCCTTTCTTCCAAGCATGGGAACTGGCCGGACGTTATCCGAAGATATTGGACGATAAAGTGGTCGGTGAAGAAGCGCGCAAACTATTCGCCGACGCGCAAGCCATGCTGAAGAAAATCGTCAACGAAAAATGGCTCTCCGCCAATGCCGTGTTCGGCCTGTTCCCCGCGAATAGCGTGAACAGCGACGATATCGAAATCTACACCGATGAGAAGCGCAACAAAGTCGCGATGACTTGGCACAACTTGCGCCAGCAAACCAAGAAGCCCGCCGATATTCCTAACTACTGTCTGGCCGACTACATCGCACCTAAAGATTCCAAGGTGAAGGATTACATCGGCGGCTTTGCTGTCACCACCGGCCTCGGCATCGACGCGCGCGTGGCGGAATTCGAAAAGCAGAACGACGACTACAGCGCCATCATGCTGAAAGCGCTGGCTGACCGTCTGGCCGAAGCTTTCGCCGAACATTTGCACCTGCGCGTGCGGCGCGAGTTCTGGGGTTATGCGGCAGATGAAACCTTGAGCAACGACGACATCATCGCCGAAAAATATTGCGGCATCCGCCCCGCTCCCGGCTATCCCGCCTGCCCCGAGCACACCGAGAAAGGCGCATTGTTCAAATTGCTGCAAGCGCCAAAGAATGCCGCAATCACCCTCACCGAAAGCTTCGCCATGCTGCCCACCGCAGCAGTCAGCGGCTTCTATTTCTCGCACCCGCAAGCGCAGTATTTCGCTACGGGGAAAATTGATAAGGATCAGGTCGCGGATTATGCCAAGCGCAAGGGCATGACATTGGAAGAGGCGGAACGTTGGTTGGCTCCGGTGTTGAGTTATTAGCCTCGTAAATGAAGGGAGGAGATCCTTTATGGACGAAAGGGAAGTAGACAGCAAAAAAGAAGCTATGCGGAAAAAAGCCTTAGGAGAGTTGGGCGAGTTAGTAGCACTTAAAACGCTTGTGGATAATGGCTTTGAAAAAATTACGCATCTTAACGATACGAAAAGACGAAATTATCCCTTTGCTGATCTGCTTGCAGAAAAGGATGGCAAAAAGTACGCGATAAGTGTTAAAGCTAGAAATAAGTTGCAAAAGAACGGCACGTTAAATAACAGATACAACTTGAAGCAGACACATGTCTCAGCGGTAGAAGCAGAACTGGATGCAGAGGCTTTTTGGATGGCAATCCCGTTCGATAATAATTCATATTCCGTCCGATTTGGATCTGTTGCTGAGCTCAAGGATGCAAGCGGAAAACCTTTGAGTGGCATCCCTATGGGGGAAGAATGTGCGTATGGAAAAGAGTGGGTAAAAGATAAGCCGCACTACTTCGATTTCAGTTACTTCACAAACATGAATTAAGCAGCTAGCGTAGGATAGGTTGAGCAGCGCGATACCCAACCTACACTTTTTACAACTATCGATTACTAACCAGAAAGAGAAACATGACCACCCTCATCAAAACCGACACCCAACTTGGCGAAGGCGCGGAAGCGCAAGCCGGACAATCCGTTACTGTGCATTACACCGGCTGGTTGTATGACGAAGTGGCGCCCGACAATAAAGGCGCGAAGTTCGACAGTTCATTCGACCGCAACGAGCCGTTCGATTTTCCGCTCGGCGGCGGGCGCGTTATCAAGGGCTGGGACGAAGGCGTACAGGGCATGAAAGAAGGCGGTTTGCGCACGCTGGTTATTCCGGCGGAGATGGGCTACGGCGCGCGCGGTGCGGGCGATGTGATTCCACCGAATGCGAAGCTGGTATTTGAGGTAAAGTTGCTCAAGGTGATCCGCACCGAAATGATCGATTCCAAAATCGGCGAGGGCGCAGAAGCACAGGCCGGACAAAACGTTACTGTGCATTACACCGGCTGGCTGTTCGACAAAAATGCGCCGGAGAATAAAGGCACCAAGTTTGACAGCTCGCGCGACCGCGATGAGCCGTTCGATTTCCCGCTCGGCGAGGGCCATGTGATTCAAGGCTGGGATTTGGGCGTGCAAGGCATGAAGGTGGGCGGGCAGCGCACGCTGATTGTCCCGCCGGAAATGGGTTATGGGCGGCGCGGTGCGGGCGGAGTGATTCCGGGCAATGCGACGCTGGTATTCGATGTTGAACTGCTGGAAGTGCTGTAATACCGTACGTAATAATTACCGCTAACTTTTCTTAAATATTGAGGCTTAAATGAATCTGATTCCCAAACTGTTACTCACGCTGTTGCTGTCTGCCGCATGCGTTACCACCGCCTGTTCGCAACAGGATTCATCTTCTGCGGAGACAAGCAAAGTGACTGAACTGATCAAAAAAGATATGGTGCGCGGCGATGGTACGGAAGCCAAAGCAGGCCAGCAGGTAACGGTGCATTACACCGGCTGGCTGTATGAGGAAGCTGCGCCTGAACACAAAGGTAAAAAGTTCGACAGCTCGCGTGATCGCGGCACTCCGTTCGATTTCTCGCTCGGCGCAGGACAGGTCATCAAAGGCTGGGATCAAGGCGTACAGGGCATGAAAGTGGGCGGTCATCGCACACTCATCATCCCGCCTGAGATGGGTTACGGCAAACGCGGTGCGGGTGGTGTGATTCCGGGCAATGCGACGCTGGTGTTTGATGTCGAGTTGCTGGGTGCGCATTAAGTTTCTGCTCAGCGCATTAATAACACAGGTAATTTGACAGGTCGCTATCGCTCGATGAATCGAGCTCCTACAGTGAGGATTATTGTAGGAGGCAGATTCATCTGGCGATTTGAGGCTGTAAAATTGTGCTGCAGTTATAAGAATTCCTGCGAAGCTATCTTTCGTTATTGGTTTTTTACTTCTAGACCAAGCAGTGTATCCCTTCACCAAGTTAGCTTGATTGCTACTACCATGCTAAGTGCTCCAAGTTCGGCATACCCTGCATGATTGACTTGCCCGGTACTGGTATTCATTGATTTGTTCACGGCATAAGCCATCAAGGCTGCGCCAGTCACACCAAGCAGTACGTGCAGATTATCGGGATCTTTCCAGCCGTCTTCCAAACTAAAGTCATCCCAGTGGACAATCAGGCCGGATGCCACGGTAGCCAGCGCCATTACCGCAGTCGCTTTGCCCAATTCAGCATGTGTGCCATTTACATCACGCGGCCCGTTACCAACCGGGTGGACATGGGTCATGAAGGTCATTCCGGCTAATGCTGCCGTCGTTACCCCCAAATACTGGTGAATTTTTTTACCTGAAAATAGTTTCGGTTCGAATTCTTTGGATGGCGAATCTGCCGAAATTTTATTTTTTACTTTGGCAACATCGGCATCAGTTTCTGCCAGCATGAAAGATTTCACATCCTGACTGTAATACTTGCTGTCAGGCAAGGTGAGATCAAGCGGCCTTTCTGCTGCACTGGCAAACCCCGTAATGGACGACAAACAAGCAGCCACGACCAGTCGCCCCAGTCTTCCAACGATCATGCTTTTCTCCCTGATATTGGGAAGAGAGAATGCTGAAGGGGAAAGGGTAAAACCCTCGCGCCCACTATTCGGAGAGCCGGTTTTACCCTTCTCCCTTCCCCCTTCACCACAAAAGGTATTTTAAAAACCCCCACCTTGTTTAGACTCCACTGGCGTGTGCATCATCAACCAGAGATTCCGGATGGTAATCCCGCCGCACAAACGATAACAATTCGACGAGCGGTGTATGCGTCAGCGTATCGCGAAAATTTTTCGCCACAAAGCTTCCCAATCCGGCCAATGTTTTTGTAAACTTCCTGCCAGTTTTCCGGTGCAATATCCAAGGCACAGCGATGGACACGTAAGCCGCCCCGGTAAGCAACACGAGGGCAATGGTAACGATCCGGTTGATGCGGCTACTCGCCCCATTCGCCAGCCACAGGTCAAATACCACGGAACGGTGAGCCAACTCTTCCCGCGCATGCATTTCAAACAACTCCTGCGCAAAAGACGAGGTAAAAATAAGTTTGGGTTGTTGATTGACGTAAAGCTTGGAAATCACCGCGGCCAAATGCTCAAGAGCCGCAGCCAAGGCCAACCGCTTTGAAAGGCTCAAGCGTCGTGCTGCCCCGTTAAGAAGCGCACCCACCATAGCAAGTGCCGGCGGCTGTTTTCCAAGATGCTGCAACAGCGACGAATTAAATTTTTTATGCACGCACGAGTGATTGGATTCTTCACGAATAAAGGCTTGGCAACGCTGCACCAATTCCTCATCCCGATGCGTGCGCGTACCTTCGACAACGGTGCGAATAAAAAAATTCTCCAGCACGGGTGTAACAAAACTGACCGCCTCCATCACGCTTGAAGTAACGGGGTCGGCATTGCACCAGTTCACCGGAACTTCACCAATCTCAGTCTGCTGAACTAATCTTTTCATTTCGCTTCCCGTTCTATATTCCGCATTGGACTATCCAGCATCGCGAAAGTTTCCGCAGAAATCTGATATTGTTCATCGCCCGCATAAACTTCAATTTCGGCAAGCGTTTTATCGGCATCTTTAATACTCAACTTCTTCGCCATCATCCCGCCGCCCTCTCCTTTGTGCGCCAAATTCGCCACAGAAGTCGTACGCAGCAAAGCATGGCTGTGATCAAACATGCGCGTCCTTAACGAAAGTTTTGCCTGCTGATCGACGCAACTTTCAACTTCCTGAACGACGCTATTTTTGTCGTCCGCAACAGAGCGTATTTTGACGCATTCGCGTCCGTTAACTTGCTCCATCCCTTCCAGCGTTTGCTTTTGCCACCCCCACCACAGCCCGAGCATATCCCAAGCGACTAAACCCGAGTTAAACATCCTGGCGGAAGGATCGAAGTCGACGTATCCGCTTGCCTGACTGCGCGACTCCATCGCCCTGACGCGCCCGTCACTGCCACTTTCGGCGGCATAAAAATGATTGCGCACTTCTTCGTGTGAAATCCCACGTATCACTAAGCGCTGCTTGCCGGCATTGAATTGTCCGATGACAGCCAGCTTAAAAGGCGCGGGATGAGCGCCGTTCGCCTTGGTAATGAGGACATTCAGGCGCGCCTCAAATCCTTCTGAATACTTCGCCTGGTTCATCATTTTCGCCAAGTCGCTCGCGGTCTGCTCCGCTGCATAACCCTTGCTGACAGAAAACATCAGGCCAACAAAAATGAGCAGCGTAGCACGCATCATTCCTGCCTCAATGCGGATGACGGCAGCAATCGAGAAGCTTTGAAAGCAGGATAAAAGCCACCGCAGATACCCAGCACAATCGAAAGCGCCTGCACTTCCAAAAAGAACGGGATCGAGAAAATTGCATCGATCTTGCCGCGCATCAATTCAATATGTTCCAAACCCCATGCAATACCTACCCCGACCAAGATTCCCACCAGCCCGCCCAGCAGAGAAAGAATGACCGACTCGCTAATCACCAGCTTCATAATGGTGCCGCGCTGCCAGCCCAAGGCTAACAATATGCCGATCTCACGCGTGCGTTCATTGATGCTCATCAGCATGGTATTGAACACCACCAGCGCACCGACCAGACCCGCAATCAGAATGGTGGCATTGCTCATCGCTTTGGAAATGCGCACCACCGCGTTCTGGCTCACCAATTCGCCCGAGGTGATCGCCACAAATCCGGGCAACGTCATCTTCACCTGTTCCTTGATGTTGCGCAGATCGGCTTCGGTCGTATTGGCATCCACTTTAATATTCAGCACATTTACTTTGCCGGGTTTATCGGTCACTTGCTGTGCCTGTTCAAGCGTCATCAGCAATGCGCCATTTTCCACAACAGCATTGCTTTCAAAGATGCCTACCACTTGGAAAGACTTCCCTTCGATTTCGACTTGATCACCTGTTTTTTTGTGCAACATTTCGGCGGCCAGCGCACCGATCACCACCACCGGTTCCGCACTGGCATTCGGCCAGCGCCCTTCGACCAGTTTCAGGTGTTCCCACAGATAACTGCTATAGACCCAGCCGAACACGAACACCGGCGGCGCGTCATCGCTCACCGTCAGCATTTCACTCAACAGCCCGACGACTTCTTTTACATGCGGCAACGCCGCCAGCACCTGCTGCACTTTTTCTGCGCGGAACGGGGACGGCATGGTGTTTTCACTGGCCGCGCGCGTCACGATCAAATCGGTGCCGCGCGCATCGTTGGCCTTTTGCCAGCTGGCCTCGAATCCCCATGCGATGCTGGTCAGCGCCACCACGGCGGCAATGCCCAGTGCAATGGCGGATACCGTCAGGCTGGTGCGCGCTGGTCTGCGCTGGAGATTATTTAGTGCGAAACGAAACAGGTTCATGGCGCGCCTCCAATGAGTTCGGGCGTATCGCCATACGCCCCTACAGGGAGGGCGATCTTGCCATCCCGCATGCGTACGACTCGATCCGCCCGCGCGGAAACACTCGCATCGTGCGTTACCATGACCAGCGTCAGCCCTTGTTGCTTGACGATGCCGGTCAATAAATCCAGCACCTGTATCGCATTGTCACTATCCAAACTGCCGGTCGGTTCGTCGGCCAAAACCATGCGCGGCCGGTTAATCAAGGCGCGGGCAATGGCTACGCGCTGGCGCTCACCCCCGGATAGCTTTCCCGGAAAATGCGCCATGCGCTCACGCAGTCCCAGCTCTATCAACAGCGACTCGGCGCGCGCTTTGTGTTCATGGTCGCTACCCGCGCAGCCGATGGTCGGCACGATCACATTGTCCAGCGCGGAGAGTGTCGAAATTAGATTAAAGGACTGAAACACAAAACCGATATTTTCCCGACGAAACAGTGAGGTATCTTTTATTTTTGAATAAGGCTGCGCGCCAAAAAACAGCTCGCCGGAAGAGGGAATATCCAGCGTCCCGATCACATTCAGCAAACTGGATTTTCCCGAGCCACTCGCCCCGACAATAGCAACGAACTCACCCTCGCACACGTCCAGATCAACACCGTTCAATGCCTTGGTCTGCCCGCCATCAAAATGCAGGGTCAGCCCTTCTATGCGCAAGATGGGCAAGCGAGCAGAGGATAAATTATTTGGCAAAATATGCGGGTCTGTGCTCAACAGCAGACTTATCCTTAAATGTTGCGTTTGGAGTCGCCGAACTTTTGAACTTCGACGCGCTTAAATGCATTTCGTGGATATTTTTCCCACGCTGCGCATTTTATCCTCCATTGCGACAATCGGCAATGTTAATAAATCGCTCAAAATCGGGGGGTGACGAAAATGTTAGCGAGAAGTCCCGTTTTTACTGATTTCGCTGTCAATTTCCAATCTGGGTACATTATCCATTGCCCACCAGCCACCGCCCAAAGCGTGATAAAGCACAATGGCATCTCCCAGATATTTCACGCGCGCTTGCACTGCATGCAATGCCGCGAACTGAGCGTTCAGTTCTGCAATGAGAACATCCTGATAGCCTCCTTTGTTTGCCGCGTAATCCTGGCGAACAAAATCAAGTTCCACCGACTTATCCTGCTCGGAAGTAATAGCAGTCTGCAGTGCGCTATTGTCATTACGAATCGCAAACAGGATATTTTCGGCATTTTTTACCGCGACATCTGCTGTGCTTTGATATTTCGTGTTGGACGGACGCATTTCCAATTGCGCGGCACGTACATCTGGACGTTGTGCGATGACGGCGGCAGGCAGTTCCAGCGGTAATGCCGCCAACAAATGCAGCGTAGCCAGTTCGGGCATCTCGGGCAAATCGGTCTCGGATGGAATATTCAGCAACAGATGCAGCAGCCCGCGAATCTGCTCGAACTGCCCCTTGAGCTGGAGTAACGCTTGAGTGGCAAGCTCAACCTCTTGTTGCTGTGCGCTTACTTCTGTTTGTGTTGCCAACCCGACCTGCTGTCGCTTGCGTGCAATCGCCAGCAGGCTTTGTTCGATAGCAACAATCTTTCTTACGGCAAGCATTTGTGCGCGCAGTGAAGCATCCTGCACAACGCTGGCAATAAGATTGTCGGCAAGCGTGCGATACGTTGCCTCCAATTGCAGTTGCTGTAGTTCTGCTGCGGCTTTGGATGATCCCGCTTGCTGATCTGTTCTTCTTAATAGGTCAGACAAATATCCTGCCGCGAGTTGCCAGATATGAACATCGTAGTAGCTGTCGCCGATGAATTTTACATCATTCGAAACGGCTGGGGCTTGCAGCAACAGCCGTCGCCCTTTCCCGTTCACGGCACCACTCACGCTGATGGCGGAATAAAAATAGCCTTCTCTAGAAATGTTATTTTGTTGCAGCTTAAGCAAAGTAGTTTGCGCGCCATCAACGCTGGGATTAGCGTCAAATCCTTGCTCGATCAGCGTGTTGAGTTGTGCCGATTGCAGCAGCTTCCACCAGTCAAACTGAATATTCAGCTTGGTGTCGAGTCGCTGGGCAGTACTGTCCAGCATAGGCTGCGCAGAAATCTTGGATTCAGGCGGCTTGCTAGGCGAGCTACCGGCGCAGCCCGGCAAAATTAGCGCAATTACCAACGCGAGAAACGACCATAAAGGTCGTTTCTCGAAGAATGAATTGGACGATGAATGGAGCACGGCTATATAGTAGGTTCTAACAAATGGCCTCTTGGCGGCATGATTCTACTTCAAATTGCCACACAGTCAGCACTTTAGAATATGCGAGAAGCTGGCACAACGCGTCAATTCCCATTACCATTCGCCGCCGTCGATATTGAACCGGGAAAACTCAATGAACATGATTTCGCAACCGCTGCTAGTCACCGCGCTGATGCTCATTGTTTCCAATTTGTTCATGACCTTTGCATGGTACGGGCATCTCAAGAATCTGGCGCAGTCGCCTTGGTATGTCGCCGCTCTGATTAGCTGGGGCATTGCGCTGTTCGAATATCTGCTGCAAGTCCCGGCGAACCGTATCGGCTACACGGAATTGAATCTCGGACAATTGAAAATTTTGCAGGAAGTCATCACGCTGACGGTATTTGTGCCGTTTGCAGTGCTGTACATGAACCAACCATTAAAGATGGATTATCTGTATGCGGCGCTGTGTATGATGGGCGCAGTATATTTTATTTTTAGAGCTTAAATGATGAGTCAACAAAAACACATTCACATCCTCGGCATTTGCGGCACATTCATGGGCGGCATTGCTGCCATCGCCAAGCAGGCGGGCTATCGCGTCACCGGCTGCGATGCCAATGTTTATCCGCCGATGAGTACGCAACTCGAAGCGCAGGGCATTGAGTTGATCGAAGGCTTCGGAACGGAGCAACTTGGACTGAAGCCGGACACGTTTGTCATCGGCAACGTGGTATCGCGCGGCAATCCGCTGATGGAGGAAATCCTCAACCGCAACCTGCCCTATGTTTCCGGCCCGCAATGGCTGGCAGACACGCTGCTGCGTAACAAGTGGGTGCTGGCGGTAGCGGGTACTCACGGCAAGACCACCACCACTTCCATGCTGGCGTGGATACTGGAATATGCGGGACTGAATCCCGGTTTCCTGATCGGCGGCGTGCCGCAAAATTTCGGTGTCTCGGCGCGACTTACCGATTCTCCCTTTTTCGTCATCGAGGCCGATGAATACGACACCGCTTTCTTCGACAAGCGCTCCAAATTCGTGCACTACCGTCCGCGCACAGCCATTCTCAACAATCTGGAATTCGACCACGCCGACATCTTTGCCGACCTTGCCGCCATCGAGACGCAGTTTCACCATCTGCTGCGCACCGTGCCGGGCAACGGTCTCGTGGTCAGCAACGGCCGCGAAGAATCGCTGACGCGCGTAATCAAGCGCGGTTGCTGGACACCCGTGGAGAAATTCGGCAGCAACGACGGCTGGAACATCGACGCCGATAACCGCGTAACGTTAAACGGTGTCGCGCAGGGCATGTTGCAATGGGAATTGATGGGCGAACACAACCGCATGAACGCTCTCGCCGCGCTGGCTGCCGCACGCCACGCCGGAGTGCCGATTGCGCAGGGTTTGGCGGCGCTCGCCGAATTCAAGAACGTGAAACGCCGCATGGAAGTGCGCGGAGTAGTAAATGGCATCACCGTCTACGACGACTTCGCCCACCATCCCACCGCGATAGATACCACTGTTGCCGGTCTGCGCCACAAGGTTGGCAATGCACGCATCCTCGCCGTGCTGGAACCGCGCTCCAACACCATGAAACTCGGCGTGATGAAAAATGCTCTCCCCGGCAGTCTCAAGGATGCCGATGAGGTATTTTGCTACGGTGCCAACCTCGGCTGGGACGCATCTGAAGCACTCGCTCCGCTGGGCAACAAGGCACTCGTCAAGAATAATCTGGATGAATTGGTAGCCGCCATTGCTGCCTGTGCACGCCCCGGCGACCATGTGCTGGTAATGAGCAACGGCGGTTTTGGCGGGATACATGAAAAGCTGTTAAAGCGGCTGGCAGGGTAGCGTCACCAGAATGCAAACAGCCATCAATCGCTGATGGCTGTTAATTGAAAATGCTCTCTGGCATGACTCAACCGGCCAGCGCTTCCATCTCCATTTCCATAGGCTCCGCATTAAAAAAGCCGCTGGTGCCCAGCTCCACCATTAGCGCCCGGTAATCTACCGCACCCGGACTACCTGGAGAAAATGCGAATACATCTTTGCCATGCACGGGGCTGTTGGCAAGCGCAACGCTTTCGCTGATGCGCGTGTTGCACACGCGCGAGCCGAAGCGTGCCTTGAGTTTGGCGTATATTTCGTGGGCAAGTTTACGCCGTGCATCGAAACGGGTAACCACAATGCGCCGTTCAAAGCGACGCTTGAGTTTAGCTTCCAGTACATTCAGGGCGGAATCCAGGCGATGCACGCCGTGCATGGAAAGGAAATCTGCCGACACGGGTATCAACACCCGGTCTGCGGCAAGCAATGCATTCAGTGTGAGCACACCCAGCATGGGACAGCAGTCGATCAGGATGGGGGCTCCGGTAAGTCCCAAGTCCTCATCAAAGCCCTGTTTCAACAAAGTCGCAGCCTTGGGATCGCGACCATACAGCGCATCGATTTTGGCCAGTCCCAGTGAAGATGAAATAATCTGCCAGCCCGCCGGCGTATCGCGTAACAACTTGGCAAGCGGGGTTTGATGTTTGAAAAACACCTCCATCCCTACATCCGGTGCGGTGGCATTTTTTACGCCACAGGCGATGCTCAGGTGACCTTGCGGATCCATGTCGAGGGCAATAGGATTACGCTTCGCCAGGGCGAGCGCTGCGGTAAGATTAAGGCAGGTGGTTGTTTTGCCCACGCCACCCTTCTGATTGAATACGGCGATGACAGCCATTTGGAACACCTCCACGGTTGCGGAAGGATGTGAGCAAAACACCGCGCGAATCAGTCACTCAACCGTGACGGATTTACACCGGGTTTGTGGCTTCGACCGCCCCTTCGGGGCTTAACTTGCTACGCAAATTAGTCTACGCCGCAAACCTCGCGCCGAATCAGTCACTCAACCGTGACGGATTTGGCAAGATTGCGAGGTTTGTCTACATCCGTTCCCTTTTGCAATGCCACGTAATATGCCAGCAGCTGCAAAGGAATGGTGTGGAGAATAGGGCTTAAATATCCCGCGTGTTCGGGCATTTGCAT
>PLYB01000100.1 GCA_003151655.1 Gallionellaceae bacterium
TGCACTGCATCAACGTGATGACCGGCGCGCTGGCAACGGGCACCGACAAGGGCGCGACTGTTCTGGTGGGCGGCAAGAGCCACCTTAAGATCGGCGGCTTGATGGGCACGGTGGTGATTCCGTTCATCAAGCTGGACACGGAAGAAAATGTCGAGAAGCTGGTCGATTTCGCGCAGCGCACGATTGAGTTTTTCGCCGAGAACGCATTGGAGCACGAGCGTACCGGCGAAATGATCGAGCGTATCGGCCTGGCCAATTTCCTCGATGCGATGGAGATCGACGTTGATCCGGCCATGGTTAATTCGCCGCGTATGAACCCCTACGTGCGTACCGATGGTTGGGACGACGAAGTTGCCCGGATGAATGCCAAAAAAGATCACAACGCCAAAAAACAAGCAGCCTAACGAGCATCAAAAAATATGCCAACAATGAATCTCGATAATACTCGTTTCCCCCTCCTCAATCCTCCCCCGCAAGCGGTAGAGGAGGCGAACGAGGAAAACAAATGTTTGATTCGGACCAAGCCGAGGGACTGCGTCGTTTGTTGGCTCGATCCGCAGCGCGAGTAGTCGCCGTGGTCGGTGCTCGCAGCGAATTGGGGGCAACCAGTGTAGTGGTCAATCTTGCCGCAGCCTGGGCGCGTTCCGGCAAGGATGTGCTCATTTTGGATGAACACGTGTCGCACAATAATGTGGCCAATACTTTTGCGCTCAAGCCGCGTTATGACTTGCTGAATGTGCTGCGCGGAGACAAGAAGCTGCGCGAAGTGATTTTGCGTGCCAACGAGGGTATCCAAATCTTGCCGGTCGCGCGTGCCATGCAAACGATTCACAAGTTGCAAGACAACGAACGTAATAAATTGTTGGAACTATTGACCCATGCAGCTACGGGGGCTGATGTGGTGCTGGTTGATGCCGCGGCAAGGGAAGGGCACTCTGTTTGCACCAGCCTGTCCGGCGATGAGCCATTGATGCTGGTGTTGAACAATACGTCGAGCGGATTGACCGAGAGTTATGCCATGCTCAAGCAAATGGCATCCCAAAATGGCCGCAAGTCTTTCGATATAGTGATCAATAAAGTCAATAATGAAGCTGAAGCCAAGGCAATATTCGATAGTATATCCAAGGTGGCATTGCAGAATTTACAAGTGCGTTTGGAATATATGGGATATATTCCGCTTGATGAAAAGCTTAAAAGTGCCCGACAATTATGCAGTTCTGTCGTTGAGGCATTTCCTGGTGCGAAAAGTTCTGTACAATTCAGGGGATTGGCAGAGCATTTGATGCAAACCAAGAGTGCTATTGACGAAGACGCGAGCGGTTTGGCGAAGGTCATGCAGCGGGTGATTCGTCAGGCGCGTCCTATTAATAACGTGGTATCTGCTATTACATGAGAAGCAATGTTAACGCTATGTACACGGCCAGCGGACTAAGCGATAAAGAGGAATGCCTCAAAGAATATGCGCCTTTGGTGAAGCGCATAGCGCACCATATGATGGTGAAATTGCCGAGCAGCGTAGAAGTCGATGACATCATTCAGGCCGGTATGATCGGCTTGCTGGATGCGGCGGGGCGCTATGATGAGTTTCGCGGGGCGCAGTTCGAAACCTACGCGGCACAGCGCATACGCGGAGCCATGCTGGACGAGTTGCGCGGGGCGGATTGGCTGCCCAGAAGTCTGCGGCGCGACATGCGTCGTATCGAAGCGGCGATTCACCGTCTGCAGCAGCAATTGGGGCGCGCTCCAAGCGAATCTGAAATCGCAAAAGAGCTGGAAATCTCCTTGCCTGAATATCAACAAATGTTGCAGGAGTCGCGCGGAGCGCAGTTGGTCTATTACGAAGACTTCCACGACGAAGACAACGAAGATTTCTTTGAGCGCCACGAATCTGATAACGATGAAAACCCGATGGCGTTATTACAGGAAGACCGTTTTCGCGGTGCATTGATTCAGGCGATTGATAAATTACCCGAACGGGAGCGCCTTATGATGGCGTTGCATTATGAGCAGGATTTGAATTTGCGTGAAATTGGAGAAGTGATGGAAGTAAGCGAGTCTAGAGTGTGCCAATTGCACAGTCAGGCTGTTGCCCGTTTGCGCGCTGCACTGAAGGGACATTGATGGATAAGCTGAGTTTATTCGGCCTGCTTATCGCATTTTCCGGCATTCTTGGCGGCCAGTTGCTGGAAGGTGGCTCGGCCACGGTGTTAATTCAGGGCGCTGCTTTTTTGATTGTCTGCGGCGGTACACTCGGTGCCGTCATGTTACAAAATCCCCTACCAGTCTTTCTCACCGGCCTCAAGATGGGCGGTTGGGCTTTTATCACGCCCAAAGTCGATTTGCAAAATATGGTCTACCAATTGACCGCGTGGAGTAGCGTTGCCCGCAAAGACGGTGTGCTAATGCTGGAAGGTCAGATTGCAAATATCAAAGACCCGTTCGTTGCCAAAGGCCTGCAATTGCTGGTCGATGGTAATAGTGCTGAAAAAATACGTGAAGTTCTGGAAGTCGATGTGAGTGCCTACGAAGCATTGCGCTGGGAAGGGGCCAGAGTGTGGGAGGCTGCTGCCGGATATTCTCCGACTATAGGTATCTTGGGTGCCGTCCTCGGCTTGATACACGTGATGCAAAATCTGGCCGAACCGGCAAAACTAGGAGCCGGAATTGCGGTTGCTTTTATTGCCACGATATACGGAGTCGGACTGGCTAACCTTGTTTATTTGCCTATCGCTGGCAAATTAAAAATGATCATCATGCAGCAACTAACAATGCGTGAAATGTTGATCGACGGATTGACGATGATCGCCAATGCAGAGAACCCCCGTTTTATTGAAAGCAAGCTAACGGGTTATATTTCTTAAACGGGCATGGTGATTATGAAGTTATTTTGTTATGCCCGCTTCCCTCTCCCCAACCCTCTCCCACAGAGACTCCCTCACCTCAATCCTCTCCCGNNCTCCCGCAAGCGGGCGAGGAGGCAAACGAGAAGGGCAATCTTCAATTCTGGGGCGAGGGGGCAATCGCATAACATCGCGAGTTTAATTTACCATGGCATTCAGAAGAAAAAGAGTTGATCGCGACAATCATGAGCGCTGGTTAGTTTCATACGCGGATTTCATAACGCTTTTATTCGCTTTCTTCGTGGTGATGTATGCACTCTCTTCGGTGAACGAAGGCAAGTACAAAACGTTCGGCTTGTCTCTAGGCGACGCATTCGGTGCCGTTACGCCAAAACCTGGCGAGCTCCCTCCCGTGCAAATACATATGACCGAGCAGGAAATGTATTTAAAGTCCATCGTTGACCGGCGCAATGCCAGAATGGCCGAGCAGCAGCGCAAGCAAAACGAGCGTATGCAACGTTTGGTCACTATGCTCAATCAGGTAATGGATGCCTTCGTGAAAAACGGACAGATGACCGTTTCGCAAACCAATCGCGGAGTCATGCTGGATATCAATGCCAGCGCTTTGTTTGCCCAAGGTGATGCAGCGTTGGCTCAGACAGCGCAGAAAACTTTAGCTGACGTGGCCAAGGTGCTGGTTGACGGGGATCAAGCTATCGAAGTCGAAGGATACACGGACAATGTACCGATTAAAACGTCGTTGTACCCTTCAAATTGGGAATTATCTTCTGCCCGTGCAAGTAGTGTAGTGAGATTATTTATCGATCAGGGGGTCGCGGCCAAACGTCTGACCGTGGTTGGTTCGGCGGACAACCATCCCGTACTGAGTAATGACACCCCCGAGGGACGTACGCGCAATCGACGCGTGACAATCACGGTGCTGACTCCGGAAATGGAGCGTGTTAGCCTACCTTTCCAAGCAACCAATAGTGAGTCTGCTGCAAGTGGTGTTCTGCCGGATTCGAATTGAATGGGAAGAGAGAAGGGTGAATGGGGAAGGGGCAAACTCTCGCTCCCTCTATTCGGAGAGTCGGTTTTACCATTCACCCTTCCCTCTTCTCCCTTAACCATAAAATGTATTTTAGTAATTTCGGGTATCCGGATTTTCCGGTGGGTGGAAGGAGTTGACGTGTTAAAGTTTCCATCCATCAATTTTGGCTATCAGGGTGGGTAGGTCTACCCCGAGGATGGCTTCACGATTCTGGAGCTTTGTTTCGTACTCATCATGGAATGAGCCAACTAGCGAGAAATACCCGGCCATATTGACCTCATCGAATTTTTGTTTCTTTCTGACCCGAACTTTGTCTTGGATGAGGGCTCGTTTTTGTAGCATGTCTGTGTAAAGCACTTTCGCTCGTAATCGCTCAAAAGTGTAGCCCCGTCCATCACGATATACCCGCCGGATCTTTGCGTTAAAGCTTTCAGTGAAGGCATTGGTGACGCGCTCATCGTCGAAATAATTCAAGATGTATGGTTTCCAATTCCGGAACGCGGTCATCACAGACCGGAATGGTTTTGCCAGTTCTGGCGGGATACTCTGTTCCCATTTCAGATATTCGGCCCAGGCCTCTTCCTTGGTTGTTACCTCGTAAATCTGATACAGCCGTTCCTTCAGGTCATAGGCCCCGGCCAGTAAAGGGAAGTTATTCAGCCAGCCTGAAACGGTTAAGTGTTGCTCGTCATTGAGATCTGCCTGCCGCTTGGCAAAAAGCTTGTGTGCGTGTTTCAAACCTTTCTCGTATTTGCCCTGCCCAGACTTGCCCACGCTTCGTCGAACTGCATCCAATGATGCGTTGGCCTTGCTGACCACATGAAACTTATCGACCACGATCTTGGCTTCCGGCAGTACGCACTGGACCGCAATACGGTATGGACGCCACATATCCATTGCTACATGGGTGATTTTCTCTTTGTTCGGTAAGGCAGACAGGAATTTGACGATGGACGCACTGTACCTGTCCGGCAACATATCAATCAGTGCATGCTCTTGGAGATTGGTGAATACCGCTCTAAAGCGGCCAAGCTTGATTTCATCAATTCCCAGCCAGACTGGCGTTTCTCGCCGGTACTGTTGCTCCAACTCGGTGACATATTCGTCAAAGACATTCCGGATGGTTTTTTCATTGACACCAGCCTGCTTTGCAACTTCTGCATAGGTGTATTCAAGGGACTGCCGGCCGATCCACCGGACAAGTCGCCCAGTCATTTGCCGAGCGGTATCGACCTCCGGCACGACAGCAGTAAAGGTCTGCTGGCATGGCTTACATAGCAGTCGTGGCACATCCAGGTGGATGGCGACTATTTTTCCGTGAGATGGCATGTCCCTGATGAACAGCGTCTTTTGCGCATGCTTGATCGTATCGTTGGAGCGACCACAGTGCGGACAGAGTCGGGAAACTACTAGCGGCTGAGCTCTAACGTGATAGTCCGTCTCTGTTTCCTTGAAGTCTGTCACATGCAAATCTGGCAAATTCAGGATATTGACTGGCATCTGCTAATTCCAGAAAATGAAAACCCCGGCATCATAGATGCGCGGGGGATGAGTTGATTTATATCCGCAAAAACAACTTAAGCGGATGGTCAGCTAGATGTTCAAAGCCGTATTGTTCATAGAAGCCGATTGCGTCTGGCTTAGCATCGACTAAGATACCAATTCCTCCAACTTCGGAAGCTATTCTACGGGCCCTTGAAATGGCGTTGGCCAGCAGTTTCCCGCCCAGACCTTTTCCTTGGTGCTTGTTGTCAACCGCTAGACGACCTAAGCGAAAAACAGGAACCTTCTGCGGGAGTTTTTTGATCCATGCTGGTGGTATTTCATCTCCACGCAACTCGGCAATACTTACAGCATAGAACCCTAATATTTCGGTGGAAATGTCGGACTCGACTGCAACATAGGTTGAAGACACTCCCTTGGTTCTGTGCTGTTGAGCTACGTTAGCTAGCCAATGGTTAAGTTCGTTATTTCCGCAATCAAACGTCTTTCTATCGTGGTGACCAGTCAATGGAAGAATCGCGATCATCCGCCCTCCCTTTTTCGTAGTCAGCCATCAATTTCTTGAGTTTTGCGTTCATCGGTGGCGGATTTTCAATCAGTTCCAGCAAACGCAACGATTCACGACGTGTCAGGACGATTGTTGATTCGCTTTCAATGACCTTGTCCGCCTTTTCTAGCGCTGCCTGTACTACAAACTGGTTCATCGTTGCACCAACAAGATCGGCTGCCATCTGCAATTTATCCTGCACATGGTCTGTAATACGTGTGGTGAGACGTTTTCCGGCATGAGCTAACATAGCAGCCTCCTGTATTGGCAAATGTTCAATATGCCTAGTATATGACGATGGCGTCATTTTGTCACCTCCTTACTGAAGCACGGAAAGCGCATCGCCCCAAACGGGACGAATTGGCATCCCGCACGGGTTAATGGCACGATATTTTGCGCCAACGAAACCTAATTTCCCGGTTTGCTGCATGGGATTACAGGTTTTGAATTCTAGATGCGCCTGGCGACGATCTTCCTCAAGATGAGGAAAAATCCGGGACGATAAAAAAGGTCGCGATTACGCTCGAAAAGCGCAAGTGGGAACGTTTTCTCTGGACGGAATGGTTGATTTATATACTACAGGTGCCCGAAGGCTGGTTTGAAATGCTGCGTAACTTTTGTGCCCACGCAACGCTGGCATGTCAAAAATTACACTCGCTCCGTTGTGAAATCAATGAACCATTTTCGACCCACCGGAAAATCCGGAGAGTAAAAATTTCATCACCCTTCGGAGACTACCTCAGACCCACCGGAAAATCCGGATACCCGTAATTTCAAACTCTCTTAAGCCTTCTTGTTATTGCGATCTTGTGCGTTGCGCAGTGCGAGCTCATAAATTTGAGCGAGATCCTCTTCACTGATATCAATCACTCCACCCATTTGCACCAAAGCTTGCTCAAGGTCTTGCTGTTCGAGTGAGATAGGAGAGCCAGATTTGGCGGGCGATGGTGGCGTATGTCGTATCGGATATTGTCTACCCGGCAACAAGTTGTTTATTACCAATGCCAGAAGCAGCGTGATGAAAGCATTGACAGTTACGATGATCATCGCCGCTTCAAATCCCATCTTTTGAAACTGCGTGCTGCCGAGAATGAGTATCAGCGCCGTTGCGGCTCCCGGCGGATGCAGACAATTCAATAAGTGCATCAGGACGATAGCCGAGCCAATCCCGACCCCCGCAGCAAACAACGGATCGTGGATGAGCAAGAGGCAACTCCAACCTGCCAGCGCAGAAATTAGATGCCCGCCGATTAGATTCCACGGTTGCGCCAACGGGCTATGAGGTACGGCAAAAACGAGAAGTGCAGAAGCAGCCATCGAGCCTAACATCAATAGCGGAAAAGTATTTTGTGGCAGATATTTGAGCGCCAAAGCAAGTAGAAAAATAGCTACACCAGCGGCGAGTCCGCTACGGATTTTTTCAGCTAGCGGAACTGGTGCGATGTGGGGCAGGAATGATCGGATAATATTTTGAATTCTCATGCGAGCATTTTTCCTAAGCTGAAATTGTTCATCCTAAGCCGGAAAAGCCGGAACCAAAAAGGTGGTTTCGTAGGTCGGGATTTATCCCGACGGGGTTCACGGTTCAAAGGAAAAGCGTCGGGATAAATCCCGACCTACGGGTGCGAGGTATCGCGTCCAACAAACGCTCAGATATGGACTCATGCTTTTTTCGGAACCAGCAATTTCATC
>PLYB01000022.1:0-676 GCA_003151655.1 Gallionellaceae bacterium
GCGCAAGGCTTGCAGCATCGCTTCACCAAAATGCAGCCCTGCCGTCGGCGCGGCCACTGCGCCAAGTTCCCGCGCAAACACGGTCTGATAGCGCGTCTCATCCTCGGCACCTGCTGCGTGGGTAATATAAGGCGGCAAAGGCAGATGCCCGTGACGCTCGATTAAGTCGGTCACGGCTTCCGCGCCTTCAAAGCGCAAATGAAAAAACTCTCCCGCGCGACCGAGTACGCGTACCCATAATTTTTCCGCGATCCATAATCGGCTATTCGGTCGGGGCGTTTTGCTGGCTCGCACCTGCGCCAGCACTTCATGCTCATCCAGCACCCGCTCGATTAGCACTTCGACCTTGCCACCGCTTTCTTTCTCGCCAAACAAACGCGCTTTCAAAACCCGTGTGTCGTTCAAAATCAACAGATCATGCTCACGCACTAAACTTTCAAGATCGGCAAACTGACTATCTTTCAGATCTGCTTTATTCACTTCCAACAAACGGCTCGCGCCGCGTTGTTCGGGCGGATGCTGAGCGATCAATCGCTCGGGTAAATCGAATTCAAAATCAATGGTGCGCATGAAAAAATCGGGGGCTGAATGCAAAAAGACGCGCATTGTAGTTGATGAAGAGGATCGTTTCATGGATAATTCGCGCCTTCCCGAGCCGGGATGGCGGAATTGGTAG
>PLYB01000022.1:681-4478 GCA_003151655.1 Gallionellaceae bacterium
ATACAATAATTAAGCCCGTATAACAACGGGCTTTTTTACGTTCACAAGCCCATCATTCATTGTGCATTAACAAAGGCATTGGCAACTGAGTTCGACTGTTTTTAAGTGAACAGAAGTCATTGCCTATTTATTGACTGACTCTTCCAAACACAAAGCCGTTATCGCCATAAACGAATTGGTTGCAGGAAAGCAGTCGTTGGCGGAGTACTGCTGTCGCAACCCAATCCGGTCATAGCCCTACGCGAATTCGTTACCAGTTTGGTCATTCGCCAATGGCAACAATCGAGACTTCTCTACACACTAAAACCCAAAATTGCTTGCCCCAAAGCAGCCTTAGCCGACTGACTCAATTTGGCCGTTATGAATAGCTATTCATAACGGCCAAAAACAGACGTTCACGAGTGGTCGTTGTTGAGGAGGGCTATAGCAAAAGAGCGTGTCATCGGCTCGCGGGTTTGAATTCGCTTAAATTTTAAAGCCATCTACTGTAGTACGCATTTCTTCTGCCAATTGTTCAAGCTCATTTGCGGCAAATGACGTTTTTTTGGCAGCACCGCTATTTAACTCAGTCAGTTGAGAGACCTTTTCGATGTTAACTGCTATTTCATTGCTGGTTCTCCCTTGTTCCTCAAGAACATTTGCAATGTCAGTTATATTTATTGTGACTTGCTCTGAACCTTCCTTCATATGTGAAATTGCTTCTCCTGCTTCCTTCGCTAATGCGACACCATTTTCAACCTGACTAACTATCACCGTCATACCTTCAACCGCTGTATGAGAAGAAGCTTGGATCGCACCTATCTTTTCGGTTACCTGTAGTGTTGCTTGAGCAGTTCGTTCAGCTAGTTTGCGAACCTCATCAGCCACCACCGCAAAACCTCGTCCTTGCTCACCTGCCCTTGCAGCTTCGATTGCCGCATTCAATGCCAGAAGATTAGTCTGATCCGCAATGTCTTTGATGACACTAACAATGGATGAAATTTCGTTTGACTGCTCACCTAGATTTGAAATAGAAGTGGCAGCGTTACGAACAGATGCAGCAATTTTCACCATCTCTTCTGTTGCTTGGCGAATGACTTCGCCACCTTGTATGGAATATTGGGTCGACGCACTAGAAACCCTTGCGCCATCGCTTGCTCCTGCTGAAACCATGCTGGTGCCAAACGTAACCGACGATACCGTCGCGGCCATCATTGAGGTTGCTTCACTCTGACTTACGGAGCCTTGTTCAACTTGCTGCGAGTACGATGACACAGAGTGTGATGCGTCCGCCACTTTGTTAATTCCATCATGCAATTGTCGGAATGCAGCCTGCAAGGTTTCGATCAATTCATTCAATGATCGTGCGGTTTGTCCGATTTCATCGATGCTATTCACTGAAACCCTTTTTGTAAAATCCTTGTTTTTACTAATTTCAACTATTGCTGTTTTCATCTTGCCAATAGGAGTTGAAACAAACTGCCGCAAGATGATGCTAATGCTCCCCCAAAATAGAACTTGGAGAACGACAATTGCGACTCCACATTTAATGAGTAGACTCCGAAGATAAATATTGTCGGCTGAAATATCGAGATCAATCACTGAAGCTCCATTATGATAGCCTTCTGGAACATCGTGACACATAAGACAGTTTGTGCCTCTAAAATTCTTGCTTTCTGTGTAGGGCACGATTCCGTGCAATACATCGCCTCTTTGCTCGTAGAATCTCTTCCCATCCTCTAGTGCTCGAATCTCTTCATTTCCTGTCGGTTGCTCTTCAGGCAGTCCTTGCCCGTACTGTTTTTGCACCAACTTGTTTCGAATTAATCGCAAGGACTTGATGTTATCTCCAGCCCCCATTTTATTTATAAATAATTGACGCTGGTCAACATCACTAATGATGCCATTCAACATTAGCATATTTGCACCGTTAATTACGCCATCAGCTATGGCTTCGATCTTGGCTTCTTGTCCGTGTTCTTTATTTTCTCGTTCTGCGTTGTAAAACGCGACCGAAAGAGAAATGCTGACAAGTAGCAAAAGTGCTTGAACTGCAATTTCAGTTTTTACCGAAATGCTCGACATAATATATTTTTTCATTTGCATGCTCCCCCTTGTCTCTATTTATTAAGAGGCAATTACATTATGAAACAACTTCCACAAATCCCATAGTCAGAATAGGGGAACATAATGTGTTCAATTTATTGAATCAACCCGCCAGTCTGACAGAGAGATAAATTGAAACTTTGCTCAACCGATGCTGTGGATGGCACTGCAAACAGAGGCGCAAAACCGCCCAGCATGGTGATAACCATATACCCGGCTTGCCGAGCGCAGGGTAATCAGGCGTCCATAGGACAAACACTGATGGGAAATAACTATTCCGTCCTATTGTTAATGGCCTTAGCTATTGGCATATTCCAAAGTGATATTCTTGCCAGCCGTCTAGACGAGTTTTCAATTAAAATTTTTGGATATAAATATCGTCATGACATCGCCGATTTCCACAAATCACATAGTGACTGACTGCCAAAACTGTCGGATGAGTTGTTTATATCCAGGTTCAACCTTAATAGAGTGTCAAATGAAAACGATGACATGCCAGTGGGTATTTTTTTTGGAAGATAAACATTTTTGCAAACACCCCTCTTCAAAACAGTTTGTTAATTCAAGTCATCCTTCTATTAGACTTGCTTGATAGCAGTCGGTCGCGAAGGATCGGTTCTGGCACGATGCCGAACTACAAGTTATCAAATTGCTTGTCGATAAGCTGCAGCTGGTGGCAGCCCGTTTATGGCACACAGTGACTATAGCACCAAGCAAACAGGCTGCAATAAAGAGGTCGGCTATATCTCCAAAAATTTAGCGGAGAGCAGAGTTATTTTTAGACACTCCATTACTCAAACCCCTCTGGCTTGGCGCGCATCTTGGCGGCGATGTTGTCGCCATGGGAAATGTGCAGCAGGTCTACCAGCCTGCGCATTAAGTGGTTTTCATGTGCACTGATTTTGCCGTCGGCATATACGACCTGCCACAAGTATTCGATGATGTGTACTTTTTCCGGCAATTCCAATTCATGGTTGATGAGGGAAGTGAACTGGTGCAGGTCATTGGCGGACTTTGATGTTTGCTGCCCCCGTTCGGTCAGTTGTGCCACTTCCGCATCCGACAGGTGAAAGCGTTGCTTAAGGATGTTCAGTATCGTGGCCTGTTCATCAAACGTGCATTCGGCATCCGACTGCATGACCTCTATCAACAGCACGGCAACGGCCAGTTGCAGAGTGAGCTCTGGCCGCCCCGCGTCACTGCTGGGAGGGATGATGGCGGAGAGGAAGTTACTTAGTTTGTTCAGCATGGCTCAGGAAATGGGGGGTGATCCGGTTTGTGAAAACGAGATTGTAAGCCATGCGGGCGCATTCGTTAAAAACCGTGGCTAATTTTTACAACAAATCCACAAAATCATGAATGCTTAACCGCCACGGGCAAACACTATTAACAAGCCGCATTGATCTGCGTGATTATTAGCGTTGTGTACTTTGAATAATTAACTAATATGCACCATTCTGAATGACAGCAACTGGCACATCTCGACACACGCCACCACAAAATTGCCTTCCACAAAGCTGCCCTGTCGACACAGATAGATCACGTCGTATAGCCTCCTTGTAGATACGAATTCGCAGCTACTTTTTGCCCATCAGGTGATGAGGGCGAATCACCTTAGCTATAACTCAGCCCCATCGCTTCTCTTACATCGCGCATGGTCTCTCCGGCCAGCTTGCGAGCTTTCTCGCAGCCGTCGGCGATGATGTTGCGCA
>PLYB01000257.1:0-248 GCA_003151655.1 Gallionellaceae bacterium
TCCGGTGGCGGTGGCGGCGGGTTTGGCTACGTTGAAGTTAGTGCAAGCTCCGGGTTTCTACGAACGCCTGTCACAATTGGCGACACAACTTACTACTGGACTCACTGCAGCAGCAAAGAAGCACGGCATTTCGTTCTGCGCACAATCAGTTGGCGGCATGTTCGGATTGTATTTCAGCAAGATCTTGCCGACCAGCTATGCCGAAGTAATGAAGTGCGACAAAGAAGCGTTCAATCGTTTCTTCCACG
>PLYB01000257.1:294-15929 GCA_003151655.1 Gallionellaceae bacterium
GTTCCAACGCGGGCAAGTCGAGCGCCATCAATACACTGGCCAACCATGTGCGGCTGGCTTACACCAGTAAGACACCGGGACGTACCCAACACCTTAATTATTTTTCCTTAGGCGAGCACAATTTTCTGGTTGATCTTCCCGGTTACGGCTATGCCAAAGTACCACCGGATGTTCAACAACACTGGGAAGCGCTGCTAAATGAGTACTTGCAAACCCGCGAGGCATTGTGTGGTCTGGTAGTCATTATGGACTCTCGTCATCCATTGACTCCACTGGATGAGCAAATGCTGGAATGGTTCTCCGTAACCGGTAAACCGGTACATATTTTGCTAACCAAGTCGGATAAACTAAGCCGTCAGCAAGCCACCAAGACTTTACGTGAAGTGACCGCTTACCTGAACGAGCACTACCCATTTTGTACCGTACAACTTTTTTCCAGCTTGAAGAAACAAGGCACAGAAGAGGCAGAAGCGGTAATTGCAAGCTGGCTGGCAGAAGCAGAAGACACCGAAGCCTAAAATTCAAATGCCTAAGCTAGGCAAGGCGCGGTTAGGGGAAATCGCCGCGCCGCATACTCATGTATGCAAGCAAGATTTCCCCTGACTACAACGCCGCATAGCGACGGCATTTGGATTTTAGACAAAAAAATGCCCCTGAACCAAAGGGGGAGGTCAGGGGCATCAAGTCTTAACTATTTGGGGNNGGGGTTAAGACACCTGCTCAGGGAGGAGAAACAGGAGATGACTCTCACATCATCTACATGCTCAGACGGGACGCTTTGAAAATAGTTCAAAGAATTTGAAAATATTTTTTGGGACACATTATGCAAACACTAGGACAATATCCTCATAAACGGATGCGCCGGATGCGCCATGACCAGTTCTCACGTGACTTGATGCGAGAGCATATACTCACTCCGGCAGACTTTATCTATCCGGTTTTTGTACTGGAAGGCAGCAATAAGGTCGAGGATGTGAAGTCTATGCCGGGCGTACAGCGCAAAACTTTGGACTTGCTGCTGGCCGATGCCGAGCAATGCGTTATGCTAGGCATTCCAGTGATGGCGATTTTCCCGGTGATCGATACGCCGCTAAAAAGTTTGGATGCGCGCGAAGCCTATAATCCGAACGGACTCGTGCCGCGTGTAGTCGCCGCGCTGAAAAAGAATTTCCCCGAGCTCGGCATCATGACCGATGTCGCCCTCGACCCCTATACCAGCCACGGCCAGGATGGTCTCATTGACGACAGCGGCTACGTCCTCAACGACGAGACTATCGCAGTATTGACCAAACAGGCGCAGGCACACGCTGCGGCAGGCGCAGATATCGTCGCTCCATCCGATATGATGGACGGACGCATCGGCGCTATACGGGCGGCTTTGGATGCCAGCAAACACATCCACACCCGCATCATGGCGTACTCTGCCAAATACGCCTCCAGTTTCTACGGTCCGTTCCGCGACGCCGTGGGTTCCAGCGGCAACCTCGGCAAAGGCAACAAATACACCTACCAGATGGATCCCGCCAACTCCGACGAAGCCCTATGGGAAGTTGGCCTCGACTTGCAGGAAGGCGCTGATATGGTGATGGTCAAGCCCGGCATGCCCTACCTCGACATCGTCCGTCGCGTAAAAGACGAATTCAAAGCGCCCACTTTCGTTTATCAGGTCAGCGGCGAATATGCCATGCTCAAAGCTGCCGCGCAGAATGGCTGGCTGAACGAAGAAGCGTGCGTACTGGAGTCATTGCTGGCTTTTAAACGTGCGGGAGCAGACGGGATACTGACTTACTTTGCGCTGGATGCGGCGAGGTGGCTAAAAAATAAAGTGGACGCGGCTTGCGTTGCTTGAAAGCCGATGTCTTCCTGCATTCTTGAGCTTGGCGGCTAATCTGCCGCCCTGTGTCAGTTCATCTAATTCGGCATACTGAATAAAACCTGCCGGAGTATAAAAATTATTGGATAAGAATAGATTCAAAAAACACGTCGGCAATGCCGTCTTTGGGACTCAGCATGAGTGCTTTATTGGCGGCGAGGCGTGTTTCCAAAATCAGCTCCTGTCTTCCTTGCGGGGTTTTTAGCTGCTCCGGAGTTTTACTGCTCAGCAACAGAATGATTTCATGCTGAATGGCGGGCATATACAGCTTGATCTTATCGCTAACATCGGGCTTTGCCATTTTGAGCGTAGCCGATAACTGAATCACCTGATGAAGACCGATCAGGTTTACCTTAAAAGGTTCGAGCCTTTCGTAGCCTTCACCATCGCCGGATTCCCCGGCAATGGCACTTGTTGAAATCCAAAACAAAGTTAAAAGCATTAAGGCCAAGCTTTTTCGAAAATTGAATTCAACTGGATTTTTCATGGCGATTTTTTTAGCTCGTGAAGGAACTGGCAAGCTGCTTACAAATTTATGCAAGAGACGTGAGAGCGGATAGTCTTTAACCATGAAATAACGATTGGTAAACATGTCGGCACTCCTCTAAGTTAGTTAGGGTGAGTGAAGTCTACTAATTTTCTGCGGCAGCTAAGCTTTGAATAGGGCTATTTTTAGGGCTCTATTTTTCAATCACAGAACGAAGACATCCGCTCCATCATTTTCAAGTGAGGGGTTTGAAGCACAAGAGAAGGGGAGGTTTGCAGGGTTATCGAGAATGGACGAACAATTCAGCCGCGTGAAAATTCATGAGGCCAGCCATGCGGGTATTATCAAACTCAGGTTGCGGAGATCAAGGCTTCCAGCGCCGCAATGTCGGCATGTGTTTCGGGATGGCGACCGCCGCTGTAACGGGCATTTTCAGGTAACACGATGAGGTGCATCAATGTGCCCGATTCGCCGGTCAGGGTATAACTCGGCACACTCTCATCATGCCCTCCTAAACGCATTCTCCATTCACCATCTTCAAACTCAAGATTATTCTTCAGCAGAAATAACAGCACAGCTTTGGCATCGTCGCTAAACAACATGAGGTTGATATCGGAGCGCTCGCCTGCGGCACCGCTTAAAACCGAGCCGGTGAGATAGGGGTTAAATTCGGCAAACAAACGCATGGCCGCCAGCGCTTCTTCGCGAAGTTGAAACAGGATAGCCGGGTGACTTTCGTGTTGATATAGCGCGCGGTAGCTGTGCAAAGCTTGTTCCACTTCATGATTGCTGGGCAGATGTTGCGTGTCGGATGCCCCCATTTGTCGGGCTGCTTTGCGCTTGGCGAAGGCAAAATCAACAATGCCATCTTCGGCAATCAGACGAGCTGTTTGATGTGCAAGTTGTTCCCGCATCAAATCGCGGCGTTGAGGGTGGAGTTTACTCATTAGAATATTTGATCTTTGACCGAATCAATACGTTCGCCACTTTCTCCGGGCAAGCTCTCGCCCACTGCTGGAGGTATATTTTCCTGATAAAAATATTCAATCCTGCCGCCATCGGGATCACGCAGTCCTTTTTCGTTGATACGCGCCGCGACCATGTTTTCCGGCATGGAGTAGGTGGCTTCCGGAACATCCTTCAGCACCGTTGCCATATACTCCATCCACATAGGTAATGCAGCGCCGCCCCCCGTTTCTTTGTCGCCAAGACTGCGCGGCGTATCGAAGCCTATCCAGGAAATACCGACGATGGTTGGCTGGAATCCGCAGAACCAGGCATCCATCGAGTCGCTCGTGGTTCCGGTCTTTCCGGCAAGATCCTGACGTCCGAGTGTCATGGCGCGGGTAGCCGTGCCGTGTTTGACAACATCTTGCATCATGCTGACCATGGTAAAGGCGTTGCGCACATCAATAACTTGTTCCGCACCCTCTCCAGCCACGACCGGAGTTGTCTGACTCAACACTTTCCCTTGCGCATCTTCTACACGTTGGATGAAGTATGGCATGACACGATAGCCGCCATTTGCGAAGACGGAGTATCCGGTCAAAAGTTGCATCGGTGTAACAGAACCAGCACCCAACGCCATGGTGAGATAAGGAGGATGCTTATCTTTATCAAAACCGAATTTGGTTATGTAATCTTGAGCATATTCCGGGGTGATGGCCTGCAGAATACGAATCGATACCAGGTTTTTGGATTTGATTAATCCTTGGCGCATACGCATGGGTCCTTCGAATTTATCTTCGAAATTTTTTGGTTGCCAAGGCTGACTGCCAGTCTGCTCGGCATCAAAAACCAGCGGCGCATCGTTGATTATCGACGCGGGCGTAAATCCTTTTTCCAGCGCGCCGGAATAAATAAATGGCTTGAAACCTGAACCAGGTTGACGCCAGGCTTGAGTTACATGGTTAAATTGGTTGTGATTGAAATCAAAACCGCCAATCAGTGCATAAATTTCTCCATTATGGGGATTGCCGGAGACAAAGGCCGATTCGACTTGTGGAATTTGTGCTATTTGCCAGATGCCCTTTTCATTTTTTTGGACGCGAATTAACGAGCCCTCGCGAATTCTTTGATTCAGTGCAAGCTTGTCACCAAGGGCTCGCTGGGCAAAGCGTAAGCCGTCGCCGCTGATATCGATAGGCAGCCCGCCCTTCGCATAAGCCTTAACTTCTTTCGAATTAACCGATAGCACTACCGCAGGAATCAAATCATCGCTATCCGAGATGTCTTGCAGCGCCTCTTCCAGAAACTCCTCACTTTTATCGTTTTGCAGGTCTATATAACCCTCAGGACCTCTATAGCCATGCCGACTGTCATATTCCAAAACGCCATGGCGAACTGCCGCATAGGCGGCAGCCTGATCTTGTTGCCGGATGGTGGTGTAAACTTTGTAGCCTTGTGTGTAGGCATCATCCTGATAGCGTTCATACATTGCCTGCCGCACCATCTCGGCAAGATAATCTGCTTTAACAGAAAATTCCTGACTGCCGCGTTTGGCGGTGAACGGTTCCAGCTGAGCAGCTTCGAACTGCTTCGCCGTGATAAAGCCCAACTCACGCATGCGACGCAGGACATACGTCTGGCGAAGCTTGGCCCGGCTCGGATTTACTACGGGGTTATACGAGGAAGGGGCTTTGGGCAACCCAGCCAACATGGCCGTTTCGGCAATGGTAAGTTGGTTAAGAGGTTTGCCATAATAGGCTTGTGCAGCGGCAGCAAAGCCATAAGCGCGCTGACCCAAATAAATCTGATTGATGTACAACTGCAATATTTCATCTTTACTCAGATTGTGTTCAATCTTAAAGGCTAGCAACACTTCGTTAAACTTGCGTGTCCAAGCCTTTTCCGAAGACAGAAAAAAATTTCGCGCAACTTGCATGGTGATAGTAGACGAACCCTGCCGTTTGCTGGCTGTCGCTATATTAGAAAGAGCAGCTCGCACGGCACCAATATAGTCGACCCCGCCATGTTCATAAAAGCGATCATCTTCTGCTGCCAGAATGGCTTTTTTCATCAAATCAGGAACATCGCCGATCTGAATCAATTCGCGCCGCTCTTCACCAAATTCACCTATCAACAGCCCCTCTGCGCTAAAAACACGCAAAGGAACTTTCGGGCGATAATCCGTCAAAGACTCTAGCGATGGTAGAGTCGGGTAAGTCAGGACGGCTGCAAATACGACCAATAGCACAAACAATATCGGTAAAGCGAAAACGGAAAGCGCAGGAATGAACCACCAACGAGATGTCATAATGAAAAATGTATATTGTGCCTTTTTTTATTATATCGACTCTAGGGCAGAGACATCAGCATATAAAAATAGCTTTACACAGTTGGAGGTTATTGCTAGGATTTAAACCATTTTGTATGAAAAACCGCTAACCTATCTATGATAAAAGGAAATTTTGATATTCCATTAGATTTCTTGAGCACTTCTACACCTCCTATGATCGGGGTGGATATCAGCTCGTCTTCGGTCAAGATGGTGGAGTTAAGCGAAGCGCCCAAAAAGGCGGGTCACTACATAGTTGAGCGCTACGCTATTGAAGCGTTGCCACAAGATGCGGTAACAGATGGCAACATAAATGATCTGGATGCGGTTTCTGACGCTCTGCGGAACGCGTGGAAGCGCATGGGAACGCGGGTAAAAAATGTTAGCCTCGCTTTACCTGCGGCGGCGGTAATCAGCAAAAGAATTTTACTGCCGAGCGGAATGCGCGACGACGAACTGGAAGCGCAAGTCGAGATGGAAGCGAATCAATATATTCCTTTTGCGCTTGAAGAAGTCAATCTGGATTTTCAAGTTATCGGGCCGGCACCGTCCAATCCGGAAGAGATAGAAGTATTATTGGCGGCTTCGCGCAAGGCCAATGTTGAGGATCGGGTTGCCGCAGCACAGGCTGCCGGCCTTAAAACGATAGTTGTTGATGTGGAGCCTTATGCCGCCGAAGCCGCATTTGAGCAAATTCGAGTTCAGTTACCCGGTGATCCAACTGATCAATGCGTTGCGTTGATTGATATCGGGGCAAACGTAATGAATGTGAACGTTATCAGGAATGGCCAATCGGTTTATACGCGCGACCAGCAAATCGGCGGGGCGCAATTGACACAGATGATTCAAAACGCTTTCGGTTTGTCCGCTCAAGATGCAGAAGCCGCCAAGCGTAATGGTGGATTGCCGGCAAATTATGAAAGCGATGTGCTGATTCCCTACCGCGAAAGTGTGGCAACCGAGATAACGCGGGCTTTGCAATTCTTCTTCACCTCCACGCCATACAACGAGGTTAACTACATCGTGTTGGCGGGAGGATGCGCATCCTTGTCAGGCCTTGATGATGCCGTTGCCTCGCGCACCCAGGTGAGTACCTTGCTGGCAAATCCATTTGCACAAATGTCCTTATCGAGCCGGATCAAGCAGCGACAATTACAAGCTGATGCCCCGGCGTTAATGATTGCATGCGGTTTGGCAATGCGCAGGTTTGATCCGTCATGATACGCATAAATTTACTACCGCATCGGGCGGAAAAACGACGTGCACGACAATTGCAATTCGCAATTCTCAGCGGAATTTCTTTTGTTGTCGGCCTATTGGTTATCGGTTTTGTGCATGTGGCAATTGATTCGCAAATTTCATATCAAGAACGTCGCAATGAGTACCTGACGCAGCAAATCGTTATCCTTGACAAGCAGATTGCGGAAATCAAAAAACTCCGCGAGCAGACTGAATCATTATTGGCGCGAAAAACAGTAGTTGAGAATTTGCAAAGCACGCGTTCCAACGTGGTTCATTTGCTGGATCAGATGCTGCGCATACTACCGGACGGTGTGTATTTGCGCAGTCTGAAACAGACAGGAGACAAAATCAGCATCACCGGTAATGCACAATCCAATGCACGAGTATCGACATTAATGCGCGCAATTGAAGACTCAAAGTGGCTGAATTCCCCAACGCTGGTGGATATACATGCCTCAACCACTGCCGGCACGCGACTCAATGAGTTTTCTCTAAACTTTAATTTGACCAAACAGGAAACGGCGGTGCCTTCAGCGCCAGCCAAACCCGCGGGTTCAAAAGATAAGGGAACGCCATGAAGCTTTTAGAGGAACTAAAAAATGTCGACCCCAAAACACCAGGAAGCTGGCCGTGGTTCATTAAGATAGGAGCTTTTGTTGCCATTTTCGTGGCAGTAGTGATGATTGGGGCAATAGTTGACTGGCAAAGAGAATGGTCAAGCCTGCAAGAGGTGAAAGAGAAAGAGTTGAAATTGCGCGACACTTTCTTGGGAAAAAAGAGAGAAGCCATCAATTTGGATATCATAAAAAAACAACTGATGGAAACGCAACTGTCCTTCGGCGCATTATTGAAACAGTTGCCCAGTAAGTCCGAAATGGATGCGTTATTGACTGATATTAATCAAGCCGGACTGGGTCGGGGATTGCAGTTCGATCTTTTTCGGCCAAGTCTGGAAGTGGCCTCTGGCGTGTTCACCGAACAGCCAATTTTAATTCGTGTCACGGGCAACTACGACGATCTGGGCAAATTCAGCAGTGATATTTCCCAGTTGTCACGCATCGTAACCTTGAATGATATTAGCATCGCGCCTGTAGCCGGCGGGGGTACCTTAAGCATGGATGCGACCGCAAAAACCTATCGCTATCTTGACGAGGATGAATTGGCGGCGCAGAAAAAAGCGGCAAAACTGGCCGGAGCCAAGAAATGAAGAAAGTCTCCGCAACGATAATCGTAACCTTGCTGCTCGCCGGATGTGGCGGCGAGGAATTTCAGGACTTGCGCAACTTTGTGAAGGACTCGGGTGCGGACATGCGCGGCAAGGTGCCGCCGCCTCCGGAAATCAGTCCTTACGAGCCGTTCAGCTACGACAACTCGTCAGCGATACCGGATCCGTTTAAGCCGCACAAGGCGGATATTAAATTCGCCAACCGTTCCGGCCAAAATCAACCCAATTTGGATCGCTCAAGGGAAGAGCTGGAAGAGTTTCCGCTCGAAAGTCTGAAAATGGTTGGTTATCTCCAACAGGCGGATATCGGCTATGCCGTAATAAGGTCTTCCGATGGGAAGCTGCATCGGATCAAGGCCGGTAACTATGTCGGGATGAATTTTGGAAAAGTAATTTCGGTATCGGACTCGGAAATAAAAATTAAAGAAATGGTGCAGGACAGCGCTGGCGATTGGTCTGAACGCGAAAGCAGTTTGCAGTTGGTTGAGTAATCAGGAGTACATTATGAAACAATTTATTAACTCATCACGAAGAATTCTTCTTTTGGCTTTTGTCGCTGTCTCAGCATGGGCTTCGCTTGCTCAGGCGGAAGTCGCTACAGGCGAAGGCAATAGCATTCAATCAATTAGCGCAAGCCCGGCAGCCGGGGGAAAAATTGTACTCAAGATTGGCTTGAAAAACGCCATTGCCATTCAACCTCCTGCATTTACCATTAATACCCCGCCGCGCATTGTTTTCGATTTTGCCAACACGAGCAACGAATTTGGTAAATCTTCGCAGGCGTTTGGCGAGAGTGATTTGCGCGGTGTTAATATCATTCAAGCTGGGAATCGTACCCGTTTGGTGGTGAATCTCAATCAAATGCTCACTTACGACACTCAGTTAGATGGAAACACTGTACTTATCACCCTGCAAGGAAAAGCGGCGAGCAGTGGCACAGAATCTGCGACCACGACCCGATTTGCCGAAGCCAAACCGGGCAACCAATTGCATAGCCTGCGCGATGTTGATTTTAGACGCGGTAAAAATGGCGAGGGACGAATTCAAATCGACCTGTCCGATGCCGATATAGGTATCGATATCAAACAACAAGGCAAAACCTTGGTGGTCGATTTCGCCAAAACCAGCTTGCCAAGAAATTTGCTGCGCAAATTGGACGTGGTTGATTTTGGAACCCCGGTACAAATGGTCGATGCCTTTAGCCAGGGAGACAGCACCCGCCTTGTCATTGAACCGAAGGGCGTTTGGGAATATGCCGCTTATCAAACGGACAACAAATTTATCATTGAAGTTAAGCCGGTGATCGAGGATGCCAATAAACTGATCAAAGGCAGCCGCTATACATACGCAGGTGAAAAACTGAGTCTGAACTTCCAAAATATCACCACCCGTGAAGCCTTAAATGTGATTGCCGATTTCACCAATCTAAACATGGTGATTAGCGATACAGTCAGTGGCAATTTGACGTTGCGTTTGAAAGAGGTGCCGTGGGATCAGGCGCTGCAAATCATTCTTGATTCACGCGGCTTGCTCCAGCAAAAAGAGGGCAACGTCATCATGGTCGCCCCGCGTGATGAAATTACCGCCCGCCAAAAAGATGCCTTAACCACACAAAAAGTCATCAGCGAGTTGGAGCCTTTGCAAACGGAGGCGTTTCCTTTGAGTTATGCCAAAGTCGCCGACGTTAAAAACGTACTGGCGGGCTACCAAAAGCAGGCGGCTGCCAATGCAGGCGAAGCAAATGCAGACATGAGCAAGGGCACGGGTGAAAATGTTGCATTTGATGCACGCACAAACACCATGTATGTCACAGCAACACTTACCCGTTTGGCACAAGTGCGCGAAATTATCAAAAAAATTGATATTCCCGTGCGTCAGGTACTGATTGAGGCAAGGTTTGTGCAGGCTACTACTTCATACAACGCGCAGCTTGGCGGAAAATTGGGATATGCGGGACCAGCGGTCGCTGCGGGCGCGGGAGTTCCGATTAACGGCGGGGGAAATAACGTTCTTGTTACGGCAGCGGGAGTTTCCAACACCGGATTTGTTTCCGGGCAGGGAGGGAGTGTTAATTTATCGTTGTTCGATGCGCTAGCCACCAAGACACTGAGTTTGGAATTAAATGCTTCGGAAGTCGATGGCACAACCAAGTCGATTGCCAGCCCGCGTGTAATGACAGGCGACTCGACTCCGGCGACGATAAAATCCGGTGTTGAAATACCCTATACGACGGCAGGCGCTGTCATAGGAGGGGCAGCTACGGTAGCCTTCAAAGACGCAACGCTGAGTCTAACGGTAACCCCGAAGATTACGCCGGATGACAGAGTATCAATGAATTTAAATTTGACTCAAGATACTGTCGGCAGCCTTTATGGTGGGATACCGAGCATTAACAACAAACAAGTGACTACCACGGTATTGGTTGATAACGGGGGAACGGTTGTTATAGGGGGTATCTACACTCAAGATACGGCGGACACCGTATCTAAGGTTCCACTGTTGGGCGATATTCCGTTGATCGGCTGGCTGTTCAAAAACGATATTAAATCCGATGCCAAAAATGAGTTGTTAGTATTTATTACACCGAAAATACTGAAAGACAGCCTGAATCTGAATTGAACCTATAGCTCGTTGGATCCCAATACCGCTACAATTCTTTTTTGGGGCGGGGTTGAGGTAGTTCAATATTTCGATACCCGACATAACTGCCGGGTTTAGGCTGATGACAAATATTAATACAAACACACAGCAAGACAAACGCGCTTCCGGAAACATCTTTCTGGTCGGAATGATGGGGGCGGGTAAAACAACGGTCGGAAAAATGCTAGCCCGGCAACTGGGCAAAACTTTCATTGACAGCGATGAAGAGATACAAAAACGCACTGGGGTCAAAATAGCCCATATTTTCGATGTGGAAGGCGAAGAGGGCTTTCGTCAGCGCGAGAGCGCAGTCATTCAAGATTTGATAAAACTCGATAACATCGTTTTGGCAACCGGTGGCGGGGTCGTGCTTAAACCGGAAAATCGTGACGCATTAAAAAGAAATGGCATTGTCGTATATTTGAAAAGCGGTGTTAATGATTTGTGGCAGCGAACGCGCAACGATCATAATCGCCCGTTACTGCAAACTGCCAACCCGCGAGCCAAGCTGCAAGAGTTATTTGAACAGCGGGATTCTCTTTACGCCGATGTAGCCGATAGCATCGTTCACACCGGCAAACAAAGCGTGCAAATTCTGATTGCCCGATTAATCAAGAAATTAAATTCACCTGAACAATCCTTACCGTCAAGTCACAACATGCAAACATTAAACGTAGGTTTGGCTGAAAGAAGTTATCAAATCCACATCGGGCAAAATTTAATCAGTCAGCCCGAGTTGCTGCTAAAACACATTCCGCATAAACGGGTGACCATAGTCACGAACACGACTGTTGCGCCTTTGTATCTGGAAAAATTGACGAATACGCTGGCGGGCAACGGTATTCAAGTTCAGGCTATCGTGTTACCTGATGGCGAACAGTATAAAAATTCAGCTTCCCTTAATACCGTCTTCGATGCGCTGCTGTCCAATCGTTGTGAGCGCACCACGCCGCTGATTGCCCTGGGCGGCGGGGTAATAGGAGATTTGACCGGCTTTGCCGCTGCCACTTATTTGCGCGGTGTTCCCTTCATTCAAATTCCTACGACACTGCTGGCTCAAGTAGATTCATCAGTGGGTGGAAAAACCGGCATCAATCATCCGCTGGGCAAAAATATGATTGGCGCGTTTTATCAACCGCAAGTGGTGATTGCCGATGTCGCCACATTAAACACGTTATCCGATAAAGAGCTGCGTGCCGGAATAGCCGAGGTTATCAAATACGGTTTGATTCGCGATTTGCCATTTTTGGAATGGCTGGAATTAAATATCGAAAAGCTGCTACAGCGTGATGCGCAAGCACTGCAATATGCCATCGTGCGCAGTTGCCAGAATAAAGCTGAGGTCGTTGGTGTAGACGAGCGTGAAAGCGGCGAGCGCGCATTATTGAATCTGGGCCATACCTTCGGGCACGCCATCGAAAATGCCATGGGATACGGTGTCTGGTTGCACGGCGAGGCCGTCGCCGCAGGCACCATCATGGCAGCAGATTTATCCAGACGACTGGGTTGGCTGACAGAGCAAGATGTTGCGCGCACCAAAAAATTATTCCAAGCGGCAGGGTTACCGATTTCGGGCCCGCAATTGGATACAGAGAAATATTTGCAACTCATGGGACTGGATAAAAAAGTTGCGGATGGCAAGATACGTTTCATATTGTTGAAAGGGCTCGGGCAGGGCATCATCACCGACGAGGTTCCCGCCGAGTTGCTTAAGCAGACTTTGGAGTCTTGCAGTGCCTAACGTCCAACTGGCATCCTATGCCGCGAGTCCGGAGGCTTCACAAGGGCGCAAAGTGTATGAGGATGCACCGCCCGGCAGAAGCGAATTTCAACGTGATCGAGATCGCATCATTCACTCCAGCGCTTTTCGTCGTCTGGAGTATAAAACCCAGGTTTTCGTGAATCATGAAGGCGACCTGTTTCGTACCCGTTTAACCCACAGTATCGAAGTGGCACAAATCGGTCGCTCAATTGCACGGCGCTTGATGTTGAACGAAGATTTGGTCGAGGCAGTTTCATTGGCGCACGATCTGGGTCACACCCCGTTCGGTCACGCCGGACAAGAAGCGCTCAATACCTGCATGAAGGATCACGGGGGCTTCGAGCATAACCTGCAATCCTTACGGGTAGTTGACGTACTGGAAGAGCGTTATGCCAACTTTGACGGCTTGAACCTTTGTTTCGAGACCCGGGAAGGCATACTCAAACACTGTTCGCTGGAACATGCCGCCCAATTGGGCGATGTGGGCGGCCGCTTTCTCAACAACCAACGTCCCACGCTGGAAGCGCAGATAGCCAATCTGGCGGATGAAATCGCCTACAACAATCACGATGTCGATGATGGCCTGCGCTCAGGATTAATTACGCTGGAACAACTTGCCTCGGTAAGATTATTTTCCAACCACTTGAACGAAGTTCGCGAAACCTATCCGGCTTTGGGAGAGCGTCGCGTTATACACGAAACAATACGGCGCATGATTAACACTGTGGTTAGCGACGTAATCAATCAGACCGAGAAGAATATCGGGGAACAAACACTTCGCGATGTGAATGATGTTCGCAATGCCCCTGATCTGGTAGCCTTCAGCGAACCCATGCAGGAACTCAATCGAGAACTCAAAACATTTTTGCGCAATCACTTGTACCGCCGCTATCGCGTAATGAGAATGAGTGCCAAAGCCAAGCGTATCATTAATGAGCTGTTTAATGCTTTCATGGAAGACCGCAGATTATTGCCACCCCAGTTCCTGCATGCCGCAGAGTTGGAGCATGCACGCTCCGTGGCTGATTACATAGCAGGCATGACTGATCGTTATGCGATCAGAGAGCACCGGCGATTGTTTGCTGTAGAGGAAGAGTAGTCCGTTTTAAAAATAACGAGGCATCATTTTTGACTCCTCATCGGACTAGAATGAAGTGGACGCAGTTGTTGTGTATGCGGGTGAAAGTGTTGTTACCGTTGCAGTAAGGGTGTTACTACCAATAACCGTAATTAATACAGGGATATTCCCAAATGTGGCTGAAGCATGGGAGGGATTGGTAGCCAACGAGCAATCGGCTGAAGATCCAGCTCGACAGCCGTTGGTGCTTGGAATTGTGTAGCTTGCAGGGCTTATAGTAGAGGTGCCACTGCCTGAAAAGGCGAAGGAGACGGTTGTACCAGAGGGCAAAGCATTTCCGTTTAAATCCAGTACAGTAACTATGTATGTTCCGGACGTCGTAATCGTTGGCATTGTGATATGAGCAACGTGATCTGAGAACGTAATCACAGTTGAACTGCGCACATAGACAGTTTGGGAAGCCGCACAAGTGCCAGATGAGGAAACCGTGGCGCTACACAACACTCCGCTATATTTTCCATCTGCTGCTGTGTAAGCCGCACCAGAAGTAAGATCGAAGTAGGGTTCATTGGTATCGTGAACACCATTTTCATTCCAATCAACCCATGCATCCGGCAAGTCTGTCGATGCACCATTGACATCAACCATTTCATTTGCTCCCCCAGTTGATACTAGATCAGCTACACCATTGCCATTCATATCGGTGAAAGTTTCCTCGCCGATTGCATATGCCAACACTGTCACTCTTCCATTGCTGGGGCGAGTACCTGAAGATGTTAATGTCGTCTGACATGACCCTGCAACAGTATTGCATGTACCAACAATTGAACCTGCTTCGGCTGTGAAGTTGACGGTGGTGCCATCTGGTACCGGGTTATTGAAATGGTCGGCTAGTCGAGCAGTAATCACTGTTGTGCTACCGTCATAATTCCATCCATCTATATTTAGCGAAGTCGCTGAGATGGAAAAATCGGAATTGTCGGGAATGCCCGTAGTAATTGATAGTTGGCTGGATTGACTGGTGAGCGTAGTACCGGCGGTTGCGCTAGGAGTGCTTGCGGTTACGCGCACGGGCGTGCTGGTAATGCCGGAATTAACTCTTGCGACGACAAGACCATTGATATCGGAAATGCCGGTAGGCGACGCTAGGCTAATACCACCTGCGGTCGTACTTAAACCGAATGTCACAGTTTTTCCGCTAATCGGATTGCCCCCAGAGTCGACCACTTTGAATGTCACAAGTGAAGTGGTAGTGCCACCAAAACCTTGCAAGCCGATATTAAGAGGTACTGCAGACACATACTGGATCGAGCCGGTTGCTGGGGCTAAGACAGTCAAGGTTGAGGAGGAAGAAGCGAGTCCACCCGTTACGGAAGCAACAACCGAATCGGTTCCCGCGCAACCATTGTCACGATATGAGCCTGTTGCAACTCCATTTACGGTGACTACGCTACCTAGCGTAGCTTTGCCGCTGGACGCACAAGCAGAAGTGAAAGTGACGGTTTGTGGTGTAGTCACAGCTGCTCCGCCACTTGATACTGTAACTGTAACGCTGGTAGTGCCGAAAGCAGACAACGAGGCGGCACCAATACCAAAAACGGGTGTTGAAACGGTAACAGTTGCCGCACCGACCGCGTAGCCAATTGAGTTGGTGACCGCTACGCCTGATATCTGAGCCTTTGCAGTTATGGTGGCGGCTCCTCCTGTGGTGCTCACTGCAAGCAAAGTTATCGTTGCGACGCCAGAAGCATTTGTAAGCGCTGTTCCAGTAGATGGGGACATAGTTGCCAATGTTACATCCGTGGTGAATGTAACGACCGTATTGGGAACTGCGGCTCCTGCTGAATTTAACACGGTTGCAGTGACCGTCGTGGGGGCTAACGAGGTAACGGAGGTCGTTGCTGCACCCGCTGCATCGGTAAGGGAAAGGGATATACTAGACGAGCCAGTTGGAGTGACGGTAGATCCAGACCCAGTTGAAGAAGATGTGGATGTCGTGGTTGCGGGCGTGCTTGGCCCGCAGGCACTTAAAAAGGTAATCGCAACTGATG
>PLYB01000213.1 GCA_003151655.1 Gallionellaceae bacterium
CCTGCGCGGCAAAGGCATCAAGGGCATGCGCACCAACTCGCACGGCGACTTAAACTGCCACGTTGTGGTGGAAACCCCGTCCAATCTGACAGAGCGGCAGAAAGAATTGTTGCACGAGTTCGAAGCTATCAGCCAGCAAGACACCGGCCGTCACAGCCCGCGCGCAAAATCATGGATGAGCAAGGTTAAAGAGTTTTTTAGCCAATAATATCTAAATACAGTATGCGTAGGAGCGGGCCATGCCCGCGAATATATTGATCGCGGGCATGGCCCGCTCNNTCTGCGGAGAAACACTCGCCAGCAATTGACGGGTGTAGTCGTGATGCGGGGATTTGATGATTTCTTCGGCGGAGCCTTTCTCAAGAATCCTGCCCGCCCGCATCACGGCAATGCGGTGCGACATTGCGGCGATCACTTCGAGATCGTGGCTGATCAATAAATAACTCATACCGTGGGTGACTTGCAGCCCGGCCAGTAATTCCAATACCTGTTTTTGTACCGAGGCATCCAAGGCGCTGGTCGGCTCATCCAGTACCAGCAATTGCGGCTGGAGAATAAGTGCACGCGCAATGGCGATACGTTGGCGCTGCCCGCCGGAAAACTCGTGCGGATAACGCACCAGTATGTCGGAGGTTAAGCCCACCTCCTGCAAGGTTTGCGCGATACGCTGGCGATGTTCGGCCACGGGCATTTTGGGTTGGTGCAAGGCCAAACCTTCGCCGACGATCTGCTCGATGGTGAGACGCGGCGACAAGCTGGCAAACGGATCTTGAAACACCACCTGCATCCTGGCACGCAGTGATCGCAGTTGCGCGGGCGCGATGTTGCGCAACGACTGCCCGGCGAAAACGCTGTCGCCGTGCGCAAGCGGCTGCAAGGCGAGCAAAGCCATCGCCAAGGTCGATTTTCCGGAACCGGATTCACCCACGATACCCAGCGTTTCGCCGCGTTTTAAAGCCACGCTGACACCATCCACCGCCGTAAAAACTTTTTTCTTGAACCAGCCCACCGGATAAGAAAACTCAACGCGCAAATTGTCTCCGCGCAACAGATCGGCAGAGCCGCCCAGTTCCGGTGCCAGCGACTGCACCATTTTTGTGGGGCGACTATCGAGCAAACGTTTTGTGTACGCATGCTGCGGGTTAGCGAACAATTGCGCGGTCTCGGCCACCTCGACCAGACGACCGGACTGCATCACCCCGACCCGATCCGCAAAGCGATGCACCAGATTCAGATCGTGCGTAATCAGCAAAATCGCCATGCCGTATTCGCGCTGCAACTCTTCCAGCAGCTCCATAATCTGCACGCGTATGGTCACATCCAAGGCGGTAGTCGGCTCGTCGGCGATGAGCAATTGCGGACGGCAAGCCAGCGCCATCGCGATCATCGCGCGCTGGCGCTGACCACCGGAAAGCTCATGCGGATAACTGGAGAAGCGTCGTTCCGGCTCGGTGATGCCAGTGCGCGCGAGCAAGGCGATAGCGCGTTCGCGTGCGGGGGCGAAGGCCAGTCCTTCATGCAAGGACAACACCTCGGTGATCTGCTCGCCGATGCGTATCAGCGGATTGAGCGCCGTCATCGGCTCCTGAAAAATCATCGCGATGTCTTTGCCCCGGATGCCGCGCAAGCGTCGCTCGCTGGCACTCACCAGATTTTCTCCGGCGAAGATAACCTCGCCGCTGGAGCGCGCCTGCACCAGACGCAACAACGAAAGCGCAGTCACGCTCTTGCCCGAACCGGATTCGCCGACCAGCGCGAATTTCTCGCCCGGCTGTATCGCGAAAGAAATATCATCGACCGCGCGCGCGGCCTCGGCATGCTCGTTAAAACTCACGCTGAGATTGCGTACTTCCAGCAACGCGCTCATCGTCCGCTCCCCGCTTTGCGCGTATCGAAAGCATCGCGCAGCGCCTCACCGATGAACACCAGCAACAGCAACGTGACGAACAACACCATGAATGCCGCCAGCCCGATCCACCAGGCATCGAGATTGTCTTTACCCTGCGCCAACAGTTCGCCCAGACTGGGCGTGGAAGGCGGTACGCCGAGGCCGAGAAAATCGAGACTGGTCAGCGCGGTGATGGCCACGCTCATGCGGAAAGGCAGAAAAGTGATAACGGGTGTGAGGCTATTGGGCAGAATGTGTCGCCACATGATCTGCGCATTGCCCAGCCCCAACGCACGCGCCGCACGCACGTAGTCGAGCTGGCGATTGCGCAGAAATTCGGCGCGCACATAATCGGCCAGTCCCAACCAGCCGAACAGCGATAGCAGGATGAGCAACAGCGTGATGCTGGGCGTGAAAATAGAAGCGAAAATCAGCAACAGGTACAGCTCGGGCAGCGAACCCCAAATTTCGCTGAAACGTTGCAGATAAAGATCGATGCGTCCGCCGAAATAGCCCTGCACCGCCCCCGCCGCGATACCCAGCAGCACGCCGATGATGGTGAGCGCCATACCGAACAGCACCGACACGCGGAAACCATACAACGAGCGCGCCAGCACATCCCGCCCGCGATCATCGGTGCCGAGCCAATTTTGCGCGCTGGGCGGAGCCGGATTGGGCAGTTGAGAAAAATAATTTAGCGTGTCATAGCGGTAAGTATTGAGCGGATAGATCGCCCAATTACCGGGACGAGAAAATTGCTCGCGAATAAACGGATCAAGGTAATCAGCGGGCGTGGGGAAATCGCCGCCGAAGGTGCTCTCCGGATAATCGCGCAGCAATGGCACGTACAGCGAACCCTGATAATAGGCAATCAGCGGCCTATCATTGGAAATCACTTCGGAAAATAGGCTGAGCACAAACAGCACAGAAAAAATAATTAGACTGACATAACCCAAACGGTGCTGACGGAAACGCCGCCAGCGCTGCTGGTTGGGCGAAACTGAAGGTAGATCGGATTTTATTTCAACGTTCATGCGTGAAATTCCAAAAGAGCCGTCATACCGGCGCAGGCCGGTA
>PLYB01000004.1 GCA_003151655.1 Gallionellaceae bacterium
CCACGTGCTCAAACATATTCGTCAGAATTCCCTGACCCGCCTGCGCTACTCGGTGGCGGAACAGGGGAGGGTAAAGCGAAAACCCAAAACCACAGCTTGGGCACGATGTGCCCCCTGCCGTGCTAATGCTATGAATGGCTATGTGATTTCGATTTTGTGGTTAAAGCCAATTGATAAATATCAACAAATATTGCGATGTCTATTCGTAAAATATTGGCAAGTTCAATAAATTCTGAAAAATCTAATCGCCTTTCTCCCCGCTCATACTTTGAAACAAAACTTTGCGGCTTGTTCATTTTTTCCGCAATTTGGACTTGCGTTAATCCAGATTCCTTCCTTGCTGAAATAAGCATTGATCGAAAAATGTTGTACTGGTGACTATGTAGCGAGCTGGGCATACACCCAGAGTAATAACCTGTTGTCGAATATCCCAAAACGGGTTACCCTAAACAGGATGCCTATTAACTAACGTAAATAACTCCACAAAGGGGAAACTTCATGAATAAAATTACAATTGTTGCACTGTTGTCCGTTTTCGTAGCAACACCAGTCCTGGCAGATAACTCTGGCAAGTTTTATGTGGCAGCTGATTTTGGTACTTCAAGTTTAAACAATGTAACAGTCCCTGCTGTTGGTGGTTTCCCCGCAGCGACTTTCCTTAACCCTGGGATGGGCCGCATTGCAGTGGGGTATCATTTCAGCCCAATGATTGCAGTAGAAGTCGGCTATTCGAAATTTGCCGATACCTCTCTTGACTATGCTGCTGTTGGCAAAGCAACATTGGCAATGAATTCAACTCAAGTCGCGGCAGTGGGGTCATACCCGCTGAACTCTCAATTTGATTTGCTTGGTAAACTGGGGGTGTCTAGAAATTCCGCTTCGTCGTCAGGCACTGGTGCTTTCGCTGGGCTTGTTAATTCAAGTACTTCACAATCGGATTTGTTGATTGGTGTGGGTGCTCAATACAACGTGAGCTCACAATTCGGCATTCGTGTGCAATATGACAGCTTTGGTAAGTTTGACAGTTCGTCACAACCTATCTCAGCGTCAGCAATATCCGTTGGTGTTGTATCCAGCTTCTAAGTTTTCCAGCAAACTTGAGTTGAAAAAGCCGAGCTTGCTCGGCTTTTTGCATCTTAACGATTTTGGTTTTTGCATTACCCGCCCCTGTTCCGCCACCGAGTAGCGNNCCCCTTTCAATCCGTACGTGCGGTTTTCCCGCATACGGCTTTCCGATGTTCTTCACGCCAAGGCATGCGCTGACTTCCAGCCCGCCGTTGTCGAAACTTTGTATAGCCCATATTTCGTATAAAGCTGTTGGCTCGTGAAACGGCTAATACCCGTCCCACGATCCTTGACCTTGTGGCGTTTCATCAGGTGCGTACGCAAACGTACTTCTGCATGTATCTTCACCTTGTACAGCGCCTTGCTGGAATTGCGATAGTGGAAGTAGTTCGTCCATCCGCGAAGGGTGGCGTTCATGCTCCCGACTATATCTTCCAACGGTATGGGCGTGCAATCCCGCCCAGTCAATTGCGTTATACGATCCATGATTTTTGCAAGAGACTTTGGCGCAGGGCAGATATGCCGATAGCTTTTGCCCGTCCTCCAACTCTTGCTCACCCTGATTGCAAAACCCAAGAAGTTGAAACTTTCTTGTCGTGCATCAACGATGCGCGTCTTGCTCTCGTTCAACGTGAGATCAAAACGATCCAGCACATAGCGTACCGCCGCCAAAGGCTCATCAACCTCGCCCTTGCACAACACTACAAAATCATCCGCGTAACGGACGATGCGCGCTTTCAGTTTCCACCGTAGTTGATGCTTCTCCCATATCCGGTCAAGTACATGCAGGTAGCAGTTCGACAGCAACGGCGAGATGACGCCGCCTTGCGGCGTGCCACGGCTGCTGGCCTTGCCGCCGCCCACATTCTTTCTGGTACCGTCCTTGTCCTCCCCGATGACCGGCGCTTTGAGCCATAGCTTGATTACGTGCAGGATCGCACTGTCAACTACGCGCTCGGCTACGACGGCCAGCAGTTCGGCGTGGGGGATGCTGTCGAAGTATTTCGACAGGTCGGCATCGATGACTTGGGTGTAGCCACGAGAAAGCGCATCGGCTATTTCATCGACCGCATCATGGGCGGATTTCTTTGGCCTGAACCCAAAAGAATTCGGACAAAAGTCCGCTTCAAATATCGGTTCGATGACGAGCTTCACCGCCATCTGGGCTACCCGGTCACGGATTGTCGGTATCCCCAACGGACGCAAACTGCCGTCCGCTTTGGGAATCATGACGCGCCGCACCGGACTTGGATGGTAGGTCTTGTCTTTCAGGTCTTGAGCTAGTTCCGACAAGAACGTGTCTATCCCTATCTTTTGCTCTATGTCCTCGAAGTCCATCCCATCAACACCGGGACTTCCCTTGTTGGCGCGCACAAGGCGGTAGGCAAACATGAGGATGTCTGCCCGCCACACCTTGTCATATAAAGCATAGAAGCGATAGGCCGGGTCTTGCTTGGCCTTGGTGTAGAGCTTCCTCTGTAGTGTCCTGATCGCATCAGGGGTTGTTAGCGACATGGCAATCCCCCTCTCCTCCACTCTTCGGTTGCATGAACAAAGCAGGGTTGGCCCCTCGCTTCGCTCTCCCCTCGTATGCGGTGTCCCTCGAACTCGAACGGTACTATGAACCCCTCCGACTCCCGCTACGGCCTGCGGCGCTTTCGTTTCCTTATACGCCGCAGTCGGTGGCCTCCCCACCACCGTAACGGGTCTCCAGCACTGGGCAATAAATCTGCGAGAACATGCCGACCCTGCTACCCCGGAAAACGATGGATACCACTTCCGTTATTTCTGCACCCATCCAACGGCCTTCCCCTTGCGACCACAGGGTCAGCATCTTCACTTCATTAACGGGGCTACGTGTAGGTTCACTTGCGTTACGGCCTGCTCTCTTGCTGTTTGGAAACTCACGACCCCGAATTACTCCAGCGCCGCTTCCTCATGCTACCGGGGCGCACGGACAATTCCCCGGACGGGACTTCAACCCGCTAGATTTACTGCTGTTACTGCGAACGGTCGCCTTCTTTTTGGTTACTTTATCTTGGCGAAGCAAGAAAAAGTAACTAGCTGTCGGGCTACCCCCGACGGTTTTGACTTTTAAAAAGGGCGTATTGCCATACGCCCCTACGTGGGATCAAAAAGAGGGCGGTCACGCCCTCCAATCAAATCTTCCCCGATACCGCCGCTTCCGCAAATGTCGCCATCCCGTTATGCAATGCACAGGCCGTGCGCAGCAGCGACAAAGCAGTCGCCGCCCCGCTCCCTTCACCCAAACGCATCCCCAGATTCAACAACGGCTGCGCATTCAAGGCTTGCAGCAGACGTGCATGTCCAGGCTCAGCCGAGCCGTGCGCGTAGATGAACCAGTCCGCGCACTGCGGTACGAGGCGTACTGCAACCAAGGCAGCCGCAGTGGTGATGAAACCATCCACCAGCACGGGCAACCCTAGTTGCGCGCAGGTGAGGTAAGCGCCGGTCAGCGCGGCGATCTCGAAGCCGCCTACGCGGCGCAGGCATTCCATGGGGTCGTCAAAATGACCGGCGTGTAGCGCAAGCGTGCGTTCCAGCACGGCAATTTTGTGTGTCACGCCCGCATGGTCGAGTCCGGTTCCCGGCCCTGCCAACTCTTTCGGTGAGGCGTTGAGTAAGGCACAGCTCAATGCCGCAGCAGCGGTGGTGTTGGCGATACCCATTTCGCCGCCGATGTATATCTGCGCGCCATTTTTTACTGCGCGCATTACGCTGTCGCGACCGGCTTGCAATGCTTGCGCCAATTGCGCTTCGGTCATCGCAGGCTCCGCCGCGAAGTTCGCCGTCGATGGCGCGATGACCGCGCGTACTACGTTCGGTAATTCTCCGGGATCATTAACTGTGCCGAGATTGACCACTTCCAATTTGGCATTAAGCATTTTTGCCAGCACGCAAATTGCCGCGCCGCAGCGCGCGAAATTTTTCACCATTTCACCGGTGACCGCTTGCGGAAACGCCGAGACGTTTTCTGCCGCCACGCCGTGGTCGGCGGCGAAGATAACGATAGCGGCGTTATCCACGGACGGGCGCTCTTCGCCCTGCATGGCGGCCAGCCGTACCGCTACCTCTTCCAGTTGCCCCAACGAGCCGGGCGGCTTGGTGAGTTGCCCCTGACGCTCCAAGGCGACGGTGCGTACACCTTCATTTAATCTCGCATACGATTGTGTTTTCCAATTGCTATTCATATCTACTCCTGATTTATTGATAATGTCTAACAGCGCGGGCGTAATGCCTTACGCCCCTACGTTTTTAACGACTAACGGAATTCCTGCCACGGTCAAAATTACGCGTTCACATAGGGCGCCCACTTGCTGATGCAAGCGCCCCGCTTCGTCGCAATAACGCCGCGATAATTCGCCCATCGGGACGATGCCCATATTGGTTTCGTTGCTCACTAAAATAATTTGTCCGGGCAACGTGGGTAGCACGGCTAGCAAGGCATCCACTTCGCGCTGCAATTCGGCTTCACTCACATCGCACAGCAATTGGGTTAGCCACAGCGTCAAACAATCCACCAGCACGCAACGTCCGTGGCCGGCCTGTTGTTGCAACACTTGCGCCAGATTGTGTCCGGCCTCGATCACCTGCCAATGCGCCGGTCGGCGCGCCTGATGATGGACGATGCGCTGCTGCATTTCGGCATCGCGCACTTGTGCAGTCGCCACGTACACCACGTCCAAACCGGAATCATTGGCGTGCTGTTCGGCCAAACGGCTTTTGCCGGAACGCACACCACCCAGGATTAACTCACGCATTGCGTTTCTCCCAATTGAAATAATTCGCGCAACTTTGCCGTATCCAAATAATGCTCCACAGTATCCGCCAGGCGTTCCAGATCGGCCTCGCAGCGCGCATGATAATCCGGCGTTTGCACCTCGCGTAAACCCGCCCAACGTAATAGCGCATTGCATGCCTCAGTCGAGGCAAACACGCCGTGCAGATAGGTGGCGAATATTTGACCGTCCTGCGAGATGGCACCGTCGGCGCCGTGTTCGAGTTGCAGCGCGGGATGTTGCAGGGCGGCTCCGCTGGAAACACCCGCATGAATTTCGTAACCGGATACGGGCGCATTTTCCAGCAACAAGTTACCGCGCACATTGCGCAACTGCTTTTCCGAAGCGAGCGTAGTGCTCAGTTCCAGCAAACCTAGCCCGCTGCTACTGCCCGCTTCGCCTTCTATTCCGAGAGGATCATGGATGTGATGCCCCAGCATTTGCAAGCCGCCGCAGATGCCGATGAGTTTGCCTCCATAACGCAGGTGCTTCTTGATTGCCTCGTCCCAACCTACGCTGCGCAAACTAACCAGATCGCTGCGCACCGATTTGCTACCGGGCAAAATGATCAGATCGGCAGCGAAAATAGGCTCGCCCAGCTCGACGAAACTGAACTCGATTTGCGGGTGCAAACGCAGCGGATCAAAATCGGTGTGATTGCTAATGTGCGGCAGCACCGGCACGATGATGCGCAGCTTGCTTGTGCCCCCTCGCCCGCAAGCGGGAGAGGGTTGGGGTGAGGGGCTATCAACGGAAGCGCTAACTGGCACAGCATCTTCAGCCTCAAGATGCAGTCCATGCAAATACGGCAAAACGCCCAGTACCGGTTTGCCCGTGTTCTGTTCCAGCCAATCCAGCCCCGGCTGCAACAGCGCCAGATCGCCGCGAAAACGGTTGATGACAAAGCCGACCACGCGCGCCTGCTCGCTCTCGGACAACAACGCCAGCGTGCCGACCAGATGCGCGAACACACCGCCCTTGTCGATGTCGCCGATCAAGATCACCGGACAGTCCACCGCTTCGGCAAAGCCCATGTTGGCGATGTCGTTCGCGCGTAGATTGATTTCTGCGGGACTGCCTGCACCTTCCACCACCACAACTTGATATTGTGCGGATAGACGCGCGTGCGATTGCATCACCGCCATGTGCGCCGTGCTTTTGTACTGGTGATATTCCAGCGCATCCATATTGCCGATGGCGCGTCCGTGAATAATCACTTGCGCACCGGTATCGCTGTTGGGCTTGAGCAGCACCGGATTCATATCGGTGTGCGGTGCAAGGCGTGCGGCCTGCGCCTGCACCGCTTGCGCGCGCCCGATCTCGCCGCCGTCTTGCGTCACCGCGCTGTTCAGCGCCATGTTCTGTGGCTTGAATGGTGCAACCGCCACGCCTTGGCGTACCAGCCAGCGGCACAAGGCCGCGACCAGCGTGCTCTTGCCCGCGTCGGAGGTAGTACCTTGCACCATCACGGTTATGGCGTTCATGATTTAATTCCGTTCAACGCTACAGCCAATCGCGCCCACTGCGCCTCATCGCGCGGCAAGCCGAAACGAATACTGGACGGAGCATCGTACAGCCGCGTCAGGATGCCCTGCCGAGCAAACTGTTCATGCACGCGTGCGGCATCGGCACAGCACACCCATTGAAATAATGTACAGCCGCCACCCGATGTTAAACCTGCGTTGAGCAACAATGTTGCCATACGTTGCGATGCCAGCGGCAACGCTACGCGGGTCGCACGTTGCCAGTCCGTGTCGCGCAACGCTAGCGTCACCGCATAGCGCGATGGTGCGGCAATAGTCCACGGGCCGAGCAGTTCAGCCATAGGTTGCAATACATCTTCTTCCGCCAACACGAAGCCGACTCGCGCTCCGGCCAAGCCGAAGAACTTTCCCAGCGAGCGCAATACGATCAAACCCGGACGCGGACAAGTAGATGCGAGACTGTGTTCGGGCGTGGCATCCATGAAGGCTTCATCCACCACCAACCAGCCACCACGCGCCACCAGTTGCGCGTGTAAACCGAGCAATTCGTCGCAACTGAACCGCACGCCGGTGGGATTGTTCGGATTGACGATGACCACGACTTTGATGCTCTCGCCGAACTGAAGAATTTCTGTCGCGGCTACGTTATGAACCTGATGACCGTGACGTTGCCAAGCGTGCGCGTGCTCCGCATAACTCGGCGTGACCAGTGCCACTTGTGTAGCAGAGCGCAACATCGGCAGCGCTTGAATCGCCGCTTGCGAACCAGCCACCGCCAATAATTTTGGCGTGCCGTAATAGCCCTGTGCGGCTGCATTCAGCTCATCGTCGTCCTGCGGCAACGCTTGCCATATCTCATTCGGGATAGTAGGAACCGGCCAGCCATGCGGGTTGATACCGGTAGACAAATCCAGCCAGTCGGCCTCGGCGATGCCGTATTGCCGCGCGGCGCGACGCAATCTGCCGCCGTGCTCAAGCATGTTGTTGCCATCCCGTGACCAGCAACGCGCCTGACGCAATCATAATCAGCCAGAGGTACAACGTGTGCTGCACCAATCGCACGGCGCGCGTGATGTCCGCTGCACCTGCCGCCATGCCGCAGCCCAGTGATGGGCGCTGTTCCAGTTCGCCGTGATAGATTGCCGCACCGCCGAGTCGCACGCACAGCGCTCCCGCACCGGCAGCCATCACCGGCCCGGCATTCGGGCTGTCCCACGTAGCGGCCTGTTGCTGCCAGCAGTGCAGCGCGCTGCGCGTATGTCCAATCAGCGCATAGCTCAGTGCAGTCAGGCGAGCCGGGACAAAATTCAGCACATCGTCCAGACGCGCCGCCGCCCAGCCAAAATAGTTATAGCGCTGATTGCGATAACCCCACATCGCATCCAGCGTATTGCTTAAACGATACAACACCACCCCCGGCGCACCCGCGACGACGAGCCAGAACAGCGCGGCGAAAATCGCATCGTTGCCGTTCTCCAGCACCGATTCCACCGTGGCGCACGCCACGCCTTCTTCATCCAGTTGGCTGGTATCGCGGCTAACCATCATGCTCACAGCCTGTCTGGCAGCGGGTATATCTCCAGCAGAAAAAGCTTGTGCTACGCGCTCGGCGTGTTCGCGCAGACTGCGCGGGGCGATAGCGAAATACAGCAGCACGATGGAAAACAGCGTGCCAAGAATTGAGATTTGTTGCAGCCACATGGCGATCAGCACAAGCGGGATCAGCAGCACGCTTAGCGCGACGACACCGCATAGATAGTGCATGGCAGGTGCGGCATCCGCTGCGCCATAAAGCATTTCTTCGGTACGTTTTGCCAGCCAACCGAAACCCGCCAGCGGATGAAAACGGCGCGGCTCGCCCAGCAGGTGATCAAGCAGTACGGCGCAAACTGCGACCAGCGCAATGCTCAACACGATTCGCACCAGCCGTCTTGCATCACAGTCAGCGGCTTACCTTGTCGCCAGTTCAATTGTTCCAGCATCGGGCGCGGATAGAATTCGGCCACCGGCCCCAGACACAGCAGCGCAATCGTTTTTGCGCCCGGCGGGCAGTTCAATAATTTTGCCAGCCGCACGGGATCGAACAGCGACACCCAGCCCATGCCGAGATTCTCCGCGCGTGCTGCCAGCCACAGGTTCTGGATCGCGCACGCAGCGGAGCACAGCGCCATTTCCTCCGGCATGGTGCGCCGCCCGAACAGCGTGCCGTCGTCCGGTGCCAGCGCAACCACCAGCAACTCCGCGCATTCGCGTATGCCTTCCACTTTCAGGCGCATGAATTCGGTATCGCGTTCGCCCAACGCTTGCGCGGTCAAGTTACGTTCCTCATCCACCAATGCAGCGATGGACGCGCGCAGCGTCGCATCACCTATGCGCATGAAACGCCACGGCTGCATCAGCCCGACGCTGGGGGCGCTGTGTGCGGCCAGCAGCAGGCGATGCAAAACCGCTTCATCGACCGTCGTGCCCGGCAGAAAATGACGCATGTCGCGGCGCGCATTGATGATGCGATAAAGCGCCTCTCGCTCATCAAGCGAGAAGTGTTCGCCGCCGGCTAATTTTTGTTCAGGCGTTTTCATCGGCTGCGGTTTCGCGCTGGTCATCCAGATCAATCGGCTCGGCCAATACTTCGACAATATATTCGACCGGCAAGCCGTAGCGCACGGCCAGTTGTTGCGGCGATTCATCGCTGGCGTGCAGCGATTCCAGCCAGCCCGACAGGCCGGTAGAAAGCGAACGTCCAGCACGCTCGCCATTTTTTTCTGCTCCGCTTTCAACATCGTATTTGTTGGCATACCCGCGCGGCGTGACCATCAGCCCTTCGCGCACAAAAGTATTCGAATTACCGATCAGCACAGTGGACAACATGCCGATGTCGCATTCGCTCATCTGCGCCAGCGTGGTAAGTTCAACACGCTGCTTTGGGCGGTAGGCAGACTTGACCACAGCCACCGGGGTATCGGGACGGCGATGGTGCAGGAACAGGCGTTGCGCCTCGACAATCTGGCGCGTGCGCCGCCCGCTCTTCGGGTTGTACAACGCCACCACGAAATCGGCTGCGGCAACCGCATTCAGACGCTTGGCAATTACCGGCCACGGCGTGAGCAGGTCGGACAACGAAATAGCGCAGAAGTCGTGCGTGAGCGGCGCACCCACCAGCGAGGCGCAGGAATTAAGCGCGGAAGCACCGGCCACAATTTCCACAGTGATGCCGGAATCCGGCGTCCAGCCAGCCTGAAACAGCACCTCGTAGGTCGGCCCGGCCATACCGTAAATACCGATATCTCCCGAGGATATTAGCGCCACAACCTTGCCCAGTTTGGCCTGTTCATAAGCTTCAACGCTGCGGTCTATCTCTTCGGTCATGCCCTTGCGCACGACCTCTTTGCCATCGAGCAAATCCTCGACCAGCTTGATGTAGGTGGAATAACCGATCACCACATCCGCGCTGGCGATAGCTTGCCGCGCGCGATAAGTCATATCCTCCTTGGAGCCGGGGCCGAATCCAACCAGCAGAATTTTTCCTTTTTTCATGTTGCTATCCTCGCAATAGATACTGTGGCGTTTTTCCCGTCCGCGCCACAGTGTTTAAATTTCTCGACCAGCAGGCCGCTCATATCGGTGCGGGCGGCGAGCAACGCAGCCGCTTCCGCCACGGCGGGGGTGCCCATATATTTGCGCACCACCTCGGAAGGATTCGGCACTGCCACTTCCGCCAACTGCTGCGCCGTGTAAAGCTGCAACGGCCAGTCCTGCTGTTCACACAACTGCAACAGCGCGACCTCATCATTCTTTTTATCTATGCTGGCGCACACCGCCACCGCCTCATGCGTCAGTCCCGCTTGCGCCAAGGCCTGAGACACGGCATTTTGCAACGTCTGCAAAGCTACACTGCGGTCGCAACCGATGCCCAATGCAACAAGCATCACGCTTGACCCTGCGGCGGACGGTACACAACCAGCCGCTCGGACAGAGTTGACCAAATTTTTTCAGAAATGTCGCGCTGCGTCACCCACAACACCGCCTGAAATTGCTCAAGATCCACCTCTTCAAAACGGGCAAACAATTTAATATTTCCGGGTAGCGGCGTGGCGCGCGTCCACCAGTTTTTGGAGCCGGCTTCCTGCACGAAAGCGATTGGTTCTTCATTCACCATGGCGGCCGAGACGCGCGTGATGTTGATCTTGGGGCACTCCACCTGCCAGCCCAGTTCGCGTCCGAGTATGTCCACCGGAATGGTCTTGCCGACATCCGAGGCGGTGGTCAGTACCGGCGTGGCATCGAGCAAAGCGGCTAATTGTTCGGCATAGGCATTGGCTCCACCGACATGGCCCGATAACACCGGGATCACGAATTGCGCCGCATCATCGATCACCAGCACGCCGGGGTCTTCGTCTTTGGATTTCAGATACGGTGCGATCAGTCGCACCACGGCACCCAGCGAAACGAAAAACACGATCTGGTCGTAAGTATGAAATAGCGCTTCAATTTGCGCACTCAACGCACCCTGGTAAACGTGCACGGGATTGGATAAACCTTGCATCGTGGTTGCGAATTTTTCCGATACGATGATGCTGGCGAATGGCAGTTGCGGCGCGAGTTGCGCGACGCGAGTTGCGCCATGTTTGGTGATCGCCACCAATGCGACGCGGGGTTCGCTCACAGCTCCTCCACCCGCACGACTTTGCGACAACCGCGCGCGATTTCGCCGCGCTGCCGCTCAGGATTCTTGACGATCAGCAACGACAGATAATTTACTTTCTCGTTCCTGAGGCTCGCGACATCGCGCACGATGCGTTCTTCCGGTGCGCCGGATTTTTCGATAAAGCAGCTATGCGCCAACAAATTACGGCGCTCCAGCAAATCAATAATGTCGTTGAGCAGCGGTTTGACCTTGAGCAGAATCAGCGTGTCGAAATCGTCCAGCAGCCGTTCCAGCATGGCGATGCCGTAACCCGCAGGCACGATTGCCACCATGTCGTCCACATCGGCCAGCGGTTCTCCGAGGCGCGCGGCAGCGGCATGAAAAGACGGTACGCCGGGAATGACTTCAATGGCTATCGTGGCATCCAGTGCGCCGAGGGTGCGCGCCAGATGGCCGAAAGTGGAATAAGTCGAAGCGTCGCCCTCGACCAGAAAGGCCACGTCGCGCCCCGTCTGCAACACGGACAGCACGGTCTGTGCTGCCTCCATCCAGTAAGCGCCCAGCTTCTCCGGGTCGTGGGTCATCGGAAAAAATAGCGGGCTGCTGTCTTCCGGCAGGTTCACTCCCGCGCGTTGCACTATGCCCAGCGCATAGCTGTCACTGCTGCGGCTGCGCACCGGATAAGTCATGTGCGCATCGCTGTGCATCACCTCCCATGCGCGGCGCGTGATCAGGCCTGGGTCGCCAGGACCGAGCGAAACGCCGATCAGTTTTCCGATGCGCGCAGTGTTCATTGTTTTCCCCTTTGCGCCGAGACGATCCACACCGGATTTTCCGCCTGCAACCGGTGCATGTGCAGAATCGGCTGGCTGCGCGAAGCTTGCAGTTGGGTGACATCCCACACGGCATCCAGCGCGCCCAGTGTCGTCAGCGCGACATTCAGATTTTCAAAAGTAACAAAATTCATGATTAACCAGCCATTCGGAAGCAGGCGTTGCAGCCCGATCTTTATCAATCCATCCAATTCGCCGCCCGACCCACCGACGAATATCGCATCGGGATCGGGCCACGCACCCATGCCTACAGGTGCCTTGGCGTTTATCAACGTGTAGTTGCTAATACCTAGCCGCTGGCGGTTTTGCAGCGCGTTGGCCGCATCATCGACATTTTTTTCGATGGCATACACATGCCCGCGCGGGCATAGCCGCGCTGCTTCCAGCCCGACCGAACCCGACCCGGCGCCGATATCCCACACGATGCTGTCGCTACGCAATTGCATGCGCGCCAACGACACGGCACGAACTTCGCGCTTGGTGATCAGCCCTTTTTCCGGTTTGCGTTGTATGAATTCGCTATCGTCCAGACCGAAGCGAATTTCTTGTTTGCGTGGTTGGCAGCGTTGCAGGATCACCACATTGGGATCGGCGGCTTCCATTGCAACGCACTGCGCAGCCAACAATGGCCCGATGATTTTTTCATGCTGAAAAATCTGCACCACGATGCTGAGCTGGAACGCTTCGCCCAGCCCTTCGCTCACCAGCATGCGCGCGATGCGCGCCGGGGTGTTGTCGGGGCCGGTTAGCACTGCCAGCAAATCATGTTGGCGCACCGCCTGTAGCAGCGCATACAAACCGTGTTCCGGGGTGGCACCTTGCGACCATTCACCAGCATCCTTGCTGTGTACTGAACATATCTTCGCCTCTTGCCACGCCAAGCCGAGCCGGGCGCAGGCCCATTGCAAGGTGGAAACATTGGGTAATATTTCGCAGGCTGACAAGCCAAGTTTTCCGATCAGGAATGACGCGATACCGTGGCACAACGGATCGCCTGTGGCTAGCACCACGACCCTGCGTTGCTCATTGCGTGCCTGCGTTACCCATTCGGGAACGCTGCCCAGTTGTCCGCCCATGTCGCGCCGCTCGGCCTGTGCGGGCAACACCGATTCGAACAGCGCCAGCGTGCGTTCGGCACCGATCACCAGATCAGCGCATTGCAGATGTGAGAGTGCCGCAGGGGTCAATCCCGCCACGCCGTTATCCAGCACACCGATGATGCGACAAGGTGCAAGTGTCATTGCGCCACCTCAACCAGTTTGTTGCCTTCGAAATCGCAGATCAGCACTTTGAGCGTAAATTTTTCCGGGTAACGCGCGGCAAGCGTGGCAATCACGCGGCGACCCAGTTCAAGATAAAATTCATGCGCGAGCCCCAGTTGTTCCATTTGTTCCGAACCAAAGCGTGCGGTTTCCGCAGCGCGTATTTCTGCGCATACCTCGGGCGGTGCGCCGACAGCGGCGGCGATGTCCGCCACCAGATCGGTATCCACCGCATTGCGCCCCGCGTGGGTGATGGTTTCGCCCTGCGCCATCTTGGTGAGCTTGCCCACCATACCACCAATCACTACATGGCTGATGCCGTTACTGACCGCGGTATCCAGCGCGTATTGCAGGAAATCGCCCATCTGCACGAAGCATGATTGAGCCAGCTGCGGCAGCTCGCGCATGACGAATTTTTCGGTGCGTCCGCCGGTGGTGAGCACCACCGTATCCTGTCCCTGCCGCGCGGCGACTTCGATGCCCTGAATCACGCTGGCGCGGAACGAGGCGGTGGAATAAGGATGCACAATTCCGGTGGTGCCGAGTATCGAGATGCCGCCGAGGATGCCGAGCCGTGCGTTCAGTGTGCGCGTCGCCATCTCCTCGCCGCCCGGCACCGAGATAGTTACTTCTAGTCCGTCTTTTTTCAACAACTCGGCGGCAACCGCGCGCACATTTTCTTCGATGTTGCGGCGCGGCACCGGATTAATTGCAGGGCCGCCGACTTCCAGCCCGAGGCCGCGCATGGTAACTTGACCCACGCCATCGCCGCCCTTGATCAGCAACTCATTCGGCATCCCAGGCAACAGGCGCACGTCGGCAGTGAGATGGGCTTTGTCGGTGACATCGGGATCATCACCGGCATCCTTGATCACTACCGCATGCGCATGTCCGTTCTCGCACACGCCCTCGGTCACCGCGAAGCGCACCACCTGCCCGTTGGGCAATTGGCAATCAATCGCATCGGGCACCTGTCCCGCGATCAATCCCAAAGTCGCGGCGCGCGCCGCCGCTGCCGAACAGGCTCCGGTGGTAAATCCCTTGCGCGTACCTTTGACTTTTTGCGTACTCATAATGGTTAGGAGACTACTTTCTGTTTTGCTTCCGCCAGCGCCAGCACAGCATGCAGTGCTGACACGACCAAGGTGGAGCCGCCTTTTCTGCCCTCGGTAATAATCCACGGCACATCCAGCTGCTCAGCCAGCAACGCCTTCGATTCGGCAGCGGAGACGAAGCCCACCGGCATGCCGATCACCAGCGCCGGTTTCGCTCCTTCTTCGCGCATCAGGCGTAGCACTTCGATCAGCGCGGTGGGCGCATTACCGATGCCGACGATGGCGTTATCGAGCAGCCCGAGACGATGGGCTTTGCGCATCGCCTGCACAGCGCGCGTACTGCCTTCCGCTTTGGCTAGCTCAATCACGTCGGCATCGGAAATAAATTGATGCGCAGTCATGCCAAAGTGCTTGAGACGCACGGCTGATAGTCCGACACAAATCATTTCCACATCGGCCATGATGGGCGTATTACCGCGCAGCACCGCAGCGAGTCCGGCCTGCATTGCATCAGGATGAAAGCGCGTCAGGCCGTTGAATTCGAAATCGGCAGTGGCGTGGATCATGCGCCGCACCAGCGGCCATTGCTCGGCGGTGTAGTCGTGATGAGCAACTTCGCGATCAATAATGGCGAAGGAGTCGTGCTCGATGGCGGCTCCGGCGGCGGTGAGTTGTTCGGTAATAATGTTATTCATAATTCGGCCTTAGCAACCATGCGCGTGGCCATGATGGTCATGCGCCGCAGCCAGGCGGTACTTGCAGGCATCGCATTCCAGCATACCGCCGGACACGCCGTGGTCGCGCACGCGCGCTTCGGCAATCGCATAAATACCCTTGTCAAAACCGAAGTGCCCACCCAGTGCGATGGCAATTTGCGGATAGCTCTGGCGCAGACGCTCGACCTGCTGCTGGATGCGCTCGATCAGCACACCGGTAAAAAGATAAACCGGTTGAATAACGATCTGCGTCATGCCTAATTTAACCTGCCGCTGCACCACGCTTTCCAAACGCGGCAAAGTGATCCCGGTGAAGGCGATGTCCACCAAGTCGTGCTGCATTTCCTCGAACAGCCAGCGCGCCACTTTGGCGATCTCACCGTTGGCTGCCGCGTCGGACGAACCGCGTCCGAGCAGAATGATCCCGGTGGTGCGCGGATCGGGCACGGCTAACTCGTGTAACAGATGATCGGTGCGATGGCGGAGTATGTCGTATATTTCGCGCCCCATACCCAGATGCGGCGTGCAGACAAACTCGACTCCGGGATGGCGCGCGCGCGCCTCATTCACCGCTTGCGGTATTTCCATTTTGACGTGGCCTGCGGCGTTGAGAATCAAGGGCACGGCAATCACCTGCTGGCTATTGACGGCGGCGCGATCCAGTCCTTCGTCCATCAGCACGTCGGCATGTTCGATGAAACACACCTCGATACGCCAATCCGGATGATGCGTACGCCACGAAGCGGCAAAACTCTGTATTTCGTCATTGCCCGAAGTTTTTCTCGAACCGTGACCGATCAATAAAATTGTTGTGTTCATAATTAAAACCTCGTTTTGTCCACGAAACACACGAAAAGCACGAAAGAACACCAAAGTTTTTCATGGGTCGCAAAGCTGTTTGACGACTCCAGAAAGCGATCAAGCAAACCTGATCGTTTTTAACTTAATTTCGTGCCTTTCGTGTATTTCGTGGACAGGTTGTTTTTTCATTATTCAAAACTTCATTACTTTTCCGCGCGGCGAAAACGATGGGAAAATTCGGGGTCATAAAGTTTGGAACGGGCGACATCCTGCCAGTGGCGTGCGCCCAGTGCCGGGCTGGCAATAATCATGGCCTGAGAGCCGATCTTTTCAGCTTGGCAGCGCTGCTTGATGTCGGCCAGTGTGCCGCGCACGATTTTTTCTTCTCCCGGCCAACTGGCTTTTTGCACCACCACGATAGGTGCATCTTCCGCCCATCCGGCTGCACGCAGCGCGCGTTGAACTTCGTGCAGCAGCGTGATCGACAGATAAATACACAGCGTGCTGTGATGTGATGCCAGCGCTTCCAGCTCTTCGCCGGGTGGCATCGGCGTGCGCCCAGCCACGCGCGTGAGGATCACAGTTTGCGTAACTTCCGGCAGCGTCAATGTTTCACACGCAGTCGCAGCGGATGCCATTGCCGAAGAGACTCCGGGCACTACGCCCCATGCCACTCCAGCCGCATCCAGCGCGCGCGCCATCTCGACCAGCGCGCCATACAATGTGGGGTCACCGGTTTGCAGGCGCACCACATCGCCGTGTGCCGCAGCCTCAACCAGCCATGCGCTGATTTCCTCCAGCGTCATGTCTTTCGAGTCGCGCACATTGCAGCCACTTGGCGCATACAGCGTGGCGGCCTGATCGACCAGAGAACCCGCGTACAGAATCGCGCTGGCCGATTCAATCAGACGGCGTCCTTTGACCGTAAGCAGATCGGGATCTCCCGGCCCGGCTCCCACAAACCAAACCTTGCCCATGGCTTACGCCGCCTGCGGCAGGTAAACCATGCCGGTTTTGGTTGCGGCAATTTCTGCCGCATAAAAAATATAATCCAGTGCAATATGCATAATATGTTCCATAGGCTATTTTACGACATAAACAAACGTGCGACGGCTTGCGGATTGGACGGAAAATAATGGTGCAAATAAGTCGCGTGCAAACGGCCAATCCGGTAGGCGGGTTCTTCCTTGCCGCCCGGCCTTGCTCCGATGCTTTGTACCAGCGGCGGAACATCGGTTGCCATGTTGGAATAATGGAAGCTGTGACCGCGCAGCACACCTTCTGGCAGTTCGATGCTGTACAAACCGAGGTTGCTCAGTCGCTTCTGCATCGTCGCATGGCCGGGCAGCAGCCCCACCATCTCGGCGCTATTTCCCGCGCTGTCGGTGAGACGGTCGAGCACATAAAGCATACCGCCGCATTCCGCCAGGATAGGTTTTCCCTGTGCGTGGTGCGCACGGATGCTATGCTGCATAGATTGATTGGCCGCCAGTTGCGCCAGATGCAATTCGGGGTAGCCGCCGGGCAGATACAGTGCATCCGCTTCCGGCATGGCCGCATCGTTCAGCGGCGAGAAAAATTCCAACTGCGCCCCCAACGCACTCAAGGTATCCAGATTAGCCTGATATAGAAAAGCGAATGCAGTATCCCGCGCCACGGCTATTTTCATGCCCTCCAGCAGTTTGGGGTGCGCAGGGGAAGATTGTTTGGAGAACTCAACCGCCGCAGGAAGTTCGTCGCTCAACATCTGCAACGCATCTGCGGCATGGTCTATGCGCGCCAGCAGATCTTCGATCTCGGCCGCCTGCAACAATCCCAGATGGCGCTCGGGCAAGGCGACATTGGCATCGCGCGACAACCACCCGTACAGCGGTAAATCCTCCGGCAGATATTCGCTTAACATTTCCAGATGGCGTGCGCTGCCCACGCGATTGGCGAACATTCCCGTCACCCGCACATCAGCGCGCAGCCTGGACATACCCAACGCCAGCGCGGCAAAAGTCTGCGCCATGCCGCTGGCATCCTGTACCACCAGCACAGGAAGATGAAAGGTAGCAGCAACATCGGCGCTGGAGGGATGGCCGTCGAACAGCCCCATCACGCCTTCCACCAGAATCAGATCGGCCTGTTGCGCCGCCTGATACAACTGGGCGCGGCAATGCTCCTCGCCGCCCATCCACAAATCGAGTTGATATACCGGCTGCCCCGAAGCTCGTTGCAAAATCATCGGATCGAGAAAATCCGGGCCGCATTTGAACACTTGTACTCGCCGTCCCCGTTTGCGGTGATAGGCGGCCAGTGCGGCGGTGACGGTAGTCTTGCCCTGCCCGGAGGCGGGCGCGGCAAGCAGTAGCGCGGGACAAAATACGCTCACAGCTCGACCCCTTTTTGCGCTTGGATACCGGCGCGGTAGGCGTGTTTGATGTCCTGCATTTCGGTGACGGTGTCGGCGGCTTCGATAATTTCCGCCAGTGCGCCGCGCCCGGTCAGCACCACATGCTGCATCGGAGGGCGCGCGCGCAGCGCGGCCAATACAGCTTGCGGATCGAGGTAACGGTGCTTGAGCGCGATGTTGATTTCATCCAGTACCACTAAATTTACTGCGGGGTCGGTAAGAAAGCTAACAGCCTGTTGCCAGGCTTTTTCGGCAGCGGCAACGTCGCGTTCTCTATCCTGCGTCTCCCAGGTAAAACCTTCGCCCATCGCGTGATAGCTGACTTCCGGGAAACGGCGAAAAAAAGTCTCCTCACCAGTGGAGAGACTGCCCTTGATAAATTGCACCACCCCCACGCGCATGCCGTGCCCCAGTGCGCGCGCCACCATGCCAAAGGCGG
>PLYB01000105.1 GCA_003151655.1 Gallionellaceae bacterium
CGGGATGAGCGCGAATAGGCGGGCAGTGCGGCGATACCGTACAGGTGCAAACTGGCTATCTGACGTTCGACAACAACAGCATGCTGCCCGAATTCTTCACCGAGGATGGCGGTGATGCGTTGTGCCAGATTCTGCGTAGCCAGTTGCAATACCATCCGGCCATTGTGTTGCAAGGAGAACGCGACATCCGGGCGCGATAAGGCGATGCGCTTGAACGTTTCCTCGCACCAGGCGAACTCGGTATTTTCGCTTTTCAAAAACTTTCGCCGCGCAGGCGTGTTGAAGTACAACTCGCGCAGCTCAATGCTGGTGCCGTGCGCGTGAGAAGCGGGTGTGGCGGCGCTTTGCCTGCCATCCACCGTTTCGATTTTCCAGGCATGTGCGGCATCGGCATGACGGCTGGTGAGCGTGACTTGCGCTACTGCGGCCATGCTGGCCAGTGCCTCGCCGCGAAAACCCATGCTGGCGACGCGTTGCAGATCATCCAATGAGGCGATTTTACTGGTGGCGTGGCGCATTAGCGCCAAAGGCAGTTGTTCTGGCACGATGCCGCCGCCATTGTCGCGCACCCGCAGTAATTTGATGCCGCCGCCTTCGAGCTGTACGGCGATTTCGGTTGCGCCCGCGTCCAGACTGTTTTCCAATAACTCCTTTAACGCGGAAGCCGGGCGTTCGATTACTTCGCCAGCGGCAATTTGGTTGATAAGCAGGTCGGGTAATAGTTGGATGGTAGCCATGCTGACAGCATAAAGAAGTTCTGTCCGGCATTATATATTGACACTATCTGCTAACTCTCATATATATTATGATGGCGTACATAATGTAGGGGATTAACTAAAACGAACGGCATCCAGCCAAATTTCAACATGGAACTGTTTCAGATGAAGCTAGCAAAAGCCGGAAGAGTAATAGGTATTATTTAGCACACCAACGCGCAAGCCTTACACGATCATATGCCACATAAGATAGAAAAAATATGGGATGCCTTACCTCCTGAATACCACAAGCCGGGAGCGCACGCGGCAGAAATGGCCATTGTCTATATAGACCACCAGAAATCGGTGATAGGTCGGCTGACGCGGGCGTTTACCGGAGCCAGTGAAGCGATGGTGCAAAAGGGCAATACGCCACAAGTGGAAGAGGTTTCACAATCGATAAAAGATTTGTGGAAACAGAAAGAAGAGCTTGAAATTAAACTTGCAATTCTTACTCTGGAAAGAGCCGAAGTTGATTCAAACATCAGCAGGCTTCAAGCAGATATTAGCAATCTTCAAAAAAATTGCGCAGAAAATATAAAGCGGATTGATATGTTCAGAAAATTCGCAACCACGGTGAGGTCTCTAACAGGGCACACGGTGCCCGTGACGACTTTGGTAGAAATCGCGGAAGACGTTTTAAACAAAACAGCGTGAGTAATTCAGCCGAAAAAAGAGTCCTCATTATTGACGACATTGAAGGCATGCGCACCCAATTGCGCATGACGATGACGACTGCCGGCTTTAACAAAATCCAAGCCGCCCGCGATATCAAAGATGCGTTGGCAAGAATGAAGGACACACAGTTCGATGTCATTCTGTGCGACTACATGATGGGGGATTCAACGGACGGGCAGCAGTTTTTGGAATACCTGCGCGCCGATAATTTGTTGCCCAGAAATACTATTTTCATTATGGTAACTGCGGAGCAATCCTACGCAAGAGTTGTTAGCGCATCCGAGTGTGCTCCTGATGGTTATCTGCTCAAGCCGTTTACCGGTTCTCAGTTTGATGCTCGCCTTGAAGTGCTAATGGAAAAGCAGTCCTTTATGGAGGAGATCAATACCTTAGCCGACCAAGAGAACTGGGTTGACGTAATAAATCGCTGCGATAAAAAAATTTCAGGCGAAGATCCGCTGGGTAAGAAATTTCTTATTGATTTATTGAAAATTAAGGCGTTTGCTTTTCAGCAGTTGGGTGATTATGCCGAAGCGATAAATGCATATAACGAAATTATCGCTATTCGTCCATTAGGCTGGGCCAAGCTTGGTGTATCTCGCATGATGCATTTAATGGGAGACACCGGCAAAGCTCAAGCTTTGGTTCGAGAGATTATTGCCGAGGTTCCGCAATTTTTAGCTGCCTATGATTTTATAGGTAAAACGATGGTTGAGACCGGTGACAAAGAAGGTGCGTTGGCAATTTTACAGGAGACGCGAAGGGTTTCACCCGGTTCATTATCCAGACTGCGCGAGATGAGTCATCTGGCACTTCATCTGGCCAAGCCGGAAGTTGCTGAAGAACTGTTGAATTTGGCGTTGAAGAAAAATAAGTTTTCGCCAGTCAGGGAAATGAACGATTATGTAATGCTTTCCAAAGCGATGTTGGCACAAAGTCGCCCGAATGACGCGATGGCTATACTGAACGAAGCGGCCGAAGCTTTTCCGCACGGGCACGAGAGAGTTTTGTTACTGACGGCGGTCAGTTCAGTATATTTCCACGAGGGGAATTATCAAAAAGCGGCTTCCGTATTGGAAGAAGCGATGTCTATTGAAAATACCGGAAATCTTTCTTCTCATGCTACGTTATCCCTATCTGAAGCGTGTTTTCTGTTGGGCAGAGAGGAACAAGCCCACGAGTATCTATCCAATGTGGTCAGGCACGATTCCGAAGATAAAACGGCAAACACACAGATTCGCGATGTGTGTGTCAAAGCGGGAAAAAGTGAAGAGCAAACTGATGAGATACTGGGGGCAATTCATAAAACTGTCAGTCAACCCCATCTTGCTGCGGGCAAGGCTGCGGCAGAAGGACGCTTCTCCGAGTCGATTCAGGTGCTATTGAAAGAGATCGAAAGGGCTCCCAATAATCTGCGGATCAAGGGCAACGCCGCCATCCTGATCGCCATCGATATGGTCTGTAACGGTGTCTCGGAGAGCAAGATGGAGCAATGTCTAAAATTCGGGAAAGCAATTTCCCAGAAATCCCCGAAGCACCCCAAGCTCGTATATTTGAAGGCTCTACTGTCAGAGCTTGATGTTTCGAATAAATAAAATATGGAGCCGATCCTCTATAACTGGAATATACTTTATTTCGAGCTACCGCGAAAATTGCTGCGTACTTGACCCCGCTGAGTCATTAAGATGACAATGTGTGGGTTGAAGGTCACTTGAATAATAAATGAGGAGAAAATATGAAATCTTTCGTTACAGGTTTGATCGTGGTTGGCTCGCTGGTGGCTGGTAATGTATTTGCTGCGGACATGCCCCCGGAAGGTAAGGCCAAGTGTGGCGGATGTCATACGATAGCTAACAAAATGGTTGGTCCCGCATGGAAAGATGTTGCGGCTAAATATGCTGGCAAAGCGGATGCTCAAAAAACATTGGTCGCCAACATTACCAAGGGAGGCTCATTTGGCTGGAAGATGGGAGTCATGCCGGCCAAAGGGATCGGAGCAACCGATGCCGAGATTCAGTCGCTGGCTAAATTCATTGTCGGGCTGAAGTGATACGTTATAAATTAATTCGGAAGACCGGCGTTAGTTTGTGTCCATACTGAGTCGCGGGCTGAATGATTAAAGGGCTCTTGTCTTGTCAGGCAAGAGCTTTTTACATGGCATATTGCGGAAGCGTGAGCTCGAGTTTCGAGGATTGATCGCGTAATTTTAAAAGGATTGGGATCATGGTAACACCGGAAAATATTAAGGCCTACATCCTGCAGGGGTTGGCCTGTGAACATATTGCAGTAGAGGGGGATGGACGCCATTTCGATGCGGTGATTGTGAGCAAAGCGTTCGAAGGCAAAGGAGTGTTGCAACAACAGCGGCTTGTCTTTCAGGTGTTGGGAGATAAAATGGAAGAAATTCACGCCTTGTCGATGAAGACATTTACTCCCGAGCAGTGGCGCAAACAAACCTAGGGCAACTCTAAAAATCCAATTTCCGTCGCAATGATGCGTTGCTCACAAAAAATGACTTCTTACATATCAATATATGTGGCGGCGTAATTTTTTACTCGCGCCTTGCCTTGNNCTTAGTGAGATGGCTAGTTGTTTCACCAGCAAATTGAATTTTTAGAGTCACCCTGTAGATTATTTTTGGAGAAAATTATGGATCAAAATGCGTTGGAAAAAATCAGAAAAACGGTTACCGAAAATCCTATCGTGTTGTACATGAAAGGCACTCCGCAGTTTCCGCAATGCGGCTTTTCCGGACGTGCGGCACAAGTGCTCAAAGCTTGCGGGGTAGAAAAATATGTCGCGGTAAATGTGCTGGCAGACCAGGAGGTATTTGACAATTTGAAGTTCTATGCCGACTTCCCGACTTTTCCCCAGTGTTACATCAAGGGCGAACTGATCGGCGGCTCCGACATAATGTTATCCATGTCCGAGACAGGTGAGCTGCAAAAACTCATTCAGAACGCGTTGCAATAGTGTAATAATTTTAAGATAAAGTCAGTCTAATTTCCGAAGGATACTTTGGATGCGGGGGTATTTTTACCTTTATTAATTATGATTGAGGACATCGCGGTATGCACACTATGAATTTGGCAGAGTTGTTTCGGCACGAGACCGATTTGCAGGACTTGGTCGCAGGGCAGACGTTGTTTAAGGAAGGTGAGCAGGGAGAAGTAATGTATGTGCTCATCTCCGGCACTGCCGAGATAAGCGTAAATAATAAAGTGATGGAAACAGCGGTGGCTGGCGCAGTTTTGGGCGAGATGGCGATGATTGATGAAGGAGTACGTTCGGCGACGGTTGTTGCAACGACCGATTGCAAGTTGTTAGCTATCGGGCATAAGCGGTTTAGTTTCCTCATTCAGGAGACACCAAATTTCGCCGTGCATATTATGAAAGTGATCGCGAAGCGCTTGCGCAAGACAGATGCCCTCGTATGAAGGTATTAAACATGTTTATATTTTCGGCGTAGTTTTTTACTAACTTCGTACTTTTAGTTATTACGACGCTGCGTTCCCCTCGCTAACTATGCGAAAATCCCATATCTGAAATTTAGTGGAGTTTTGCATGTGCGGTATTTGCGGGGAATTGCGCTTTGATAATTCCGTGCCCGACATGGCTGCAATGCAGCGTATGACGGCACGACTGGCACGGCGCGGCCCGAATCATGAGGGCTTCTACACTGATGGTGCGCTGGCGTTCGGCCATCGGCGGCTGGCGATCATTGATCTTTCTGCGCATGCCGATCAGCCGATGCTGGACAAGGATTTGCACCTCGCGCTGGTGTTCAACGGCACGATCTACAATTACAAGGAATTGCGCGCCGAGTTGTTGGAGCTGGGCTATAACTTTTTTTCAGAAGGTGATAGCGAGGTGATCCTCAAGGCGTACCACGCTTGGGGTGAACATTGTGTCGAGCGGTTTTACGGCATGTTTGCTTTTGCCATCTGGGATATGCGCAGTCGAACTTTGTTCCTCGCGCGCGACCGCCTCGGTATCAAACCACTGTATTACGCGTTAGATGGTGTGCGCTTGCGCTTTGCTTCCACCATTCAGGCTTTGCTGGCTGGCGGCGGAGTTGATGCCAGCCTTGACCCGATTGCTTTGCACCATCACTTTACCTTGCATAGCGTAGTGCCTGCGCCGCGTACTATTTTGCGCGGCATAAAAAAAATACCTCCGGCACACACGCTGACTTTTTCATCAAATGGCAAGCCGTCTCAAGCTGACGATAACGACAAGAACCGGCAATTTTTCGATTCTTCCAGTAATGTTGCGTTGCGTTGTTATTGGCAACTTGAGGCGACCCGGCCCGATCAGGCACTCTCCGAACAAGATTGGCTGGAGGCAACGCGCACTGTGTTGCGCCGCGCGGTGGAGCGGCATCGTCTGGCATCGGATGTGCCTGTGGGAGTATTGCTTTCCGGCGGCCTGGATTCAAGTTTGCTGGTCGGGTTGCTGGCCGATCACGTGGATGAACTGAATACCTTTTCTATCGGCTTTGAGGCGGTGGCTGGCGAGCAGGCGGACGAGTTTGAATATTCCGATCTGATCGCCAAGCATTTCAAAACGAAGCATCACAAATTTGCCGTGCCGAATTCAGAGGTATTGAAGCGTTTGCCGGAGGCTATCGCCGAAATGAGCGAACCCATGCCAAGTTATGATGTGACCGCATTCTATTTGCTGGGAGAGCAGGTGTCTCGCGAGGTGAAGGTGGTGCTGGCGGGGCAGGGAGCTGACGAGGTGTTCGGCGGGTACTTCTGGTATCCGCAAATGGATGCGGCCAGCGGCACGCCGCTGCAACGATTCTCGCAGCATTATTTTGATCGAGATCATGCCGAGTATCTGGAGATGATCTCGCCCGGGTATCACGTGGATGATGTGACGGGGGCGTGGGTGGCTGAGGAGTTGGCTAAGCCCGGTGCGGATGAATTCCTCGATCAGGTGTTGCGTATGGATGTAACCAGCTTGATGGTGGACGACCCGGTTAAGCGCGTGGATAATATGACGATGGCTTGGGGGCTGGAGGCGCGCGTACCCTTTCTGGATCACGAATTGGTTGAGCTGGCTGCGAAGATGCCCCCGGCGCTGAAACTTAAAGAAGGCGGTAAGTTTCCGCTTAAGGCGGTGGCGCGCAGTGTAATCCCAGATGCGGTGATTGATCGTCCCAAGGGGTATTTCCCCGTGCCTGCGCTGAAATATGTGCGCGGTGAGTTTTTTGAGCGGATGCGTGATATTCTGAGATCTCCTGCCTGTATCAACCGCGGCTTGTATCAGCGTGATTACGTGGAAAAATTACTGGCAGCGCCAGAAACGCATCTCACGCGTATTCAGGGCAGCAAGTTGTGGCATCTCGCATTGTTAGAATGGTGGTTGCAGATCAATGTGGATGCGGTAAAGAATTCCTAAGGGGGAGCTCTGTAAATATGACGACACAATCAACACCGGGAAAACCAACCGGTTCAGCGGAAAAAAAAGTTCTTCTGCCCAGATATGTGCTTAAGCAAGCGGATGGTATCTACGTCGGTTTATCTCTTTTTCCGGTCGAGGGCGGATTCGATAAATTTATTGATCGCTTATTCGGTGACGGATTTAGATTTGTCGGGTTGGATTATCAACTGCTGATGAATTTGCTCTATGACTATGATGTCATTTTGGATACTTATGGCACGGGAGCAAAGGTCAAACTGGCTAAAGATATCGTTAGTTTTCCGGCTAAGCGCAAGGCTTTATACCGGGGTGTTAAGTTGGACGGAAGGTTTGAGAGCGCGGAATATATTTTCGAGCCTGTAGAGATCGAAGAAGTGACTGAGCAGCCTGTGTATGGAGAGGCGGGGGCAGATGGTATCCGTCCTGTCACCGGCACTGAACTCGTCGCAGAATTAAAACCAACCAGTCTGGATGTGGATGAATTTGCCGCCGAAATGTGGCTGAAGGGAATTCGCTTCGGCATTGATGTTGATAAGGTGACAAGCCTGATCTCTCTGCGGCAGATGGCGCGTGTGACTGTCGCCACTCAACGGGAGGCAAGCAATGGCAGCGATGCCGAAATCGTGGAGGCAAGCGATGTATTGCGCCGGGATAATGCACCCAAAATATTATCCAACGGCAAAGCGGATTTGCGCAAATTTCAAAATCGTTTCCCGCAGATTGCCAAGGGAGCGCGTTTGCTGCGGAAAAAATTGCAGGTACCGGGTAAGCCGGGCTTCAAAGTGAATGGTGCAAGGATAGAGCCGGAGCCGACCAAGGATGTTGATTTGACCGCGCTGGTAGGCGAAGGCTCTTGTATTGAGGTGCATGACGGGATCGAATTTGTGGTGTCCTCCCGAAATGGTTTCTTGGCTCTGGATGTCAGTACTAATCGTATCGAAGTCACCGAGAAAATAGAGAATAAAGACGGTATCAGCGCCAAGACCACTGGCGATCTCTCTTTGGCCGGAAAAGACTTTATCGAACACGGCGAAGTGCAAGAGGGGCGTACGGTTGAAGGCATGAACATGACATTCATGTCGGATGTCTTTGGGGCACTTGTTTCAAAAGGTGGAACCATTCTGCTTGAAAAGAACTTGTCGAATGGAAGTGCAAAAAGTTTTGGCGGTGAGATTACGTCAAACGGGAGGGTCCTGAATTCTATTATCGAGGTACATGACCGGCGCGATCAAAAAACTGCAGGGCGTGTTTCGCTGAATTATGCCGAGGCATGTCTTATCCTGGGGCAGACGGTCGTTATCAAACAGGCGGTCAATTGCGAGATCATTGCTGACACCGTGGAAATTGGGATCGCCGAGGGCTGCGCTATCGCGGCTAAGTTCGTAAAAATCGAGTCGTCCAACGTCAATCGCCGGAGAGAGTCCAATATTGCCATGGTGTTGCCGGACTTGTCCGGGTTCGAAACAAAAATCCAGCAAGTAAAAGTGGCCGTTGCCAATTGCAAGCAGATTATTCAGGCAAAAGATCATGAGATTAATCAGATTAGCACCAATCCGGAAGTTGCGAAATATCTGGCATTGGCGACGGGTATCAAGCAGTCAACTATCAAGCTGACTGAGGCCAATCAAGGTAACTGGAATTTGATGACGGCCAAATTTTCCAAAGTAGATAACGCCTTGGCCAAGCTGAGTTTTGAGAAACAGGATCAAATTAAACGTGCGCACGCTCTCCAACAAGAGATTGCCAATCTGATCGAGGGGCGCGCGAAGACCGGCCATGGTATTGCTTGCACGATAACGGAGGTCATTGGCGATACGCTGGTGCGAACGATATCCGGTAGTCAGGGGGTATCGACACTGCAAAAGCTCAAGGCTAGCGAGATCAAGACCAGGTTGCGCGAGAATGGACAGCCGCACGAGCGAATATTCTTTGGCGACAGCGGAAGTCTGAATTGGGTATTTATGTTGGCCGAAATTGAGGGGCTGGCAGAATAAGTCTCCCTTGCGCCCGGATAACCCTAAGCGGCCAAATGAATTTTCCGGCCAAATGCGCTGGCTATCGCAGAAACAGCAGGTTGTTTAACTGTGGCGCATGTAATGGCCTTGACGGGGCACGGAATATCGCTATAATCCGCGCTCCCTAAAACCTTGCCCCACCGCTAACGCATGACGGGGGGCTTTAACCACAAGGAGATTTAATGCGCCATTACGAGATCGTATTTATCGTGCATCCCGATCAGAGCGAGCAAGTGCCCGCGATGGTTGAGCGTTATCGCACACTGGTGACCGGCAAGAATGGTCACATCCACCGTCTGGAAGACTGGGGCCGCCGTCAAATGGCTTACCCGATCCAGAAAATCCACAAGGCACATTATGTGCTGATGAATATTGAAGTCGACCAAGAGACTTTGGACGAGCTGGAACACGCATTCAAGTTCAATGATGCCGTGTTGCGCCATCTGATCATCAAAGTAAAGGCCGCTGTGATTGCGCCTTCCGCAATGATGAAAGAAGAAAAGTCGCGTTCGTTTAACAGCGATGCTGGCGACGCAGTATTGGCCTCAGCGGCTGTTTGATCGGGTTGAGTAGCAACCGTTGTGTTATCGACGGTGAATTGC
>PLYB01000076.1:0-10612 GCA_003151655.1 Gallionellaceae bacterium
GCGCATAATTCCTAGTTATCATCCGCTACCCCCCAAACGCCCGCCGCAACGCCCCTCTCAACCCCTGATCCGTGACATGGGTATAAATCTCGGTTGTCGAAATACTTTGATGCCCCAGCAGTCTTTGCACATAGCGAATATCGACGCCCGCTTCCAGTAATTGCGTTGCCGTGGTGTGGCGCAGCATGTGGGGGGTGATGCGTCTTTGTATGCCCGCTTTGCTGGCGAGGTTGCCGAGTAGCTTTCTGGTTTTCTGGGTGGTGAAGGGAGTTCCGGTTTCGGTGACGAACAGTTTTTTGGTCGCAGTGGATTTTGTATGTCTCAGCGGCAGGTACTGCGCTATCGCCTGGTTCAGTTTTGGTTCGAACAGATATACCAAGCGCTGGCGGTTTCCTTTGCCGTGAATTTTCAGGCTGCTGTCTGAGAGGACAAGATCGTCGATGTCAATCTTTACCAGTTCGCCCACCCGGATGCCGGTGGTGAGCAGTAGCTTGATCGCGATTCCGGTCGCGAATTCCTGAAAGCTGCTGTCGCTGTTTTCCAGCTTGACGGCTCCGGCAAGCTGGTTAATTTCTTCGCTCCCCAAAGCACGCGGCAAGCGCTTGGGCAGGCGGATGCGTTCATTCAGATTATCGAATGGATTGATAGCAATCGCGCCTTCTTGTTTCGTCCAACGGAAGAGCAGTTTCAGGCAGGCGATACGACGCTTGATGGTAATTTCCTTGAGCTTGCGTTCTTCGCGCAGGTGACGAATAAAGTTGCGCAAGTTGTCCTTGTCCAGCGAGGCTAATTTTGTTTCCCGTTTGGCGTGGTTCTGAAAATCTGCCAGATCGAAGGTGTAAGCCCTGAGCGTGTGTTCAGACAGGCTGACAGCGGAACGGCAATGGGATAAAAAAGATTCGCAGGCGTGTTGCAAAGTCATGAGGTTTCCTTATGGGTTGGTAGTTAAAAAATGGGATTATGTATTAGGTGCGGGGCAAGGTTTAAGGTGACGTAGTGAAATGAAAATTATTCACGTGTCGGGCTACCCTGCTTAGTGCAGCGCTAATTTCTCTTTACAACAGCGATATTGCATTTCTGCTAATATTCCGTTTCCAAAATATGTCCGATATTAAACGACCGGCATGAAAATTTACCTTGATGTTTGTTGCTTGAATCGCCCTTTTGACGATGCGTCTCAAATGCGGGTGCATCTTGAGGCTGAGGCGGTGCTGGGGATTATCCAGCAGGTTGAACAGACGGAATGGACATGGGTGAGCAGTGACGCTGTGGTCTATGAAATCAGCAAAACACCGAATGAGGATCGCAAAGAACGGTTGTGGTCATTGGAGTCGGGGGCTTCGGAGCGGCTTGAACTGACCGAGACGGTTTATCTGGAAGCTGAAAAATTTCAGCAATTGGGTTTCACCGCGTTGGATGCGCTACATATTGCTTGTGCGAGAACGGCGGAAGTGGATGTTTTTCTGAGTACGGACGATAAGTTGCTTAAAAAATTGCGGCAACATATTGATACCATCAAACTTCATGCCGTGAATCCGTTGGCATGGCTACAGGAGGTAATCTAAATGAATGCACATAACATGACACCCAATGAAATTAGACGGGCGGGGATTGATGCTCTGACACAAGGACTGGGGGCGGTTGGGATGGTTCGCTTTTTACAACAAAGCGAAGCCGGTTGGGGTGATTACACTGCGGACAGAAGTAAATGGCTGGAAAAAACGACGCTTGCTGACATCAAAGCCGATCTGCCCAAACTAAAAAAATCTCATCCTTTGTGTGGACAAGCGCATTAACTATAAGGCTGGAGATTACCGCACACATAATTTTTGTGGGGCGTGTTGTTATACCAGCTCTATTTCAATCGTGCATTTTGTAGGTCGGGATTTAACCCGACCTACGGATTATTTCCCGTTCGAAATAGAAATGGAATTAGGACTCCAGCCCAGTTCAACCACGACCTACTCATTACGGGTGCAACTCAACAGCATTATTAAACTGATGTTGGGTTACGCGGTGAAGCTGCGAACCCAACCTACAAAATGTACTCTTGGCTGGGTGTAGACGGAGTAAATCAAATTTACTCCGGGCGCGAATCAATCTTCCAGCGCCCTTACCTTGACCGTCTTGCCTTTCACTTTACCAGCCGATAGTTTTTTCACGGCTTCACGGGCGATGTTGCGCACAACGGCGACGTAGGTGGACATGTCCGTGACAGTGATTTTGCCAACTTGTTCGCGCGTAAATCCGGCTTCGCCCGTCAATGCGCCCAATACGTCACCGGGACGGATTTTTTCTTTGCGGCCACCGAGGATTTGCAGTGTGACCATGGGCGGCACCAGCGGCGAGTCGTCGGCACTTTGAATCTCACCCAAGTCGTGCCACTCCGGCTCGATGTGCATCATCTGCGCGATTGCGATAATACGATTGCGGTCTGCGGAACTGCACAGGTTTAGCGCCCATCCGTTTTCATCTGCGCGACCGGTACGTCCGATACGGTGAATATGGATTTCCGGGTCAGGGGTTACGTCAACGTTGATAACCGCTTCGAGTTGCGCGATGTCCAATCCGCGCGCAGCCACATCGGTCGCCACCAGCACCGAGCAACTACGATTGGCGAATTGAATTAACACCTGATCGCGTTCGCGCTGTTCCATATCGCCATTCAAGGTCAATGCTTTAATGCCTTGGGCATGCAACACTTCCAGCAGGGAGCGGCATTGTTGTTTGGTGTTGCAGAAAGCCAGCGTACTGACCGGACGGTAGTGCTTGAGCAACAACGCGACGGCCTGCAAACGGTTCTCGTTTTCCACCTTGTAAAAGCGCTGGCGGATTTTGCTTTCCTCATGTTGCTCCAGCAGCTTTACTTCCTGCGGATCGCGCATGAACTGGCGTGCCAGTCGCGCGATGCCGTCGGGATAGGTCGCCGAAAACAGCAAGGTTTGGCGTTGCGTCGGACATTGCTTCACCACGAAAGCGACGTCGTCATAAAAGCCCATATCCAGCATGCGATCTGCCTCGTCGAGTACCAGCGTGTTGAGCGCATCAAGTTTCAAACTGCCGCGCTCCAGATGATCCATGATGCGCCCCGGTGTGCCGACGACGATGTGTGCGCCGTGTTCCAGACTGTCGCGTTGCGGACGCATGGTCGAGCCGCCGACCAGCGAAATAATTTTGATGTTGTCGGCAAAGCGCGCCAAGCGGCGAATCTCCTGTGTCACCTGATCGGCCAACTCGCGCGTGGGGCATAGCACCATCGCTTGCACCGCAAAACGACGCGGATTCAAACTGGTGAGCAAGGGCAAGGCAAACGCCGCCGTCTTGCCGCTACCGGTCTTTGCCTGCGCAATGAGGTCATGCCCGGCGAGCGTAATCGGCAAGCTGGCCGCCTGGATGGGTGTCATTGTCAGATATTCGAGCTGCTTCAAGTTTGCCAGCAGCGCGGGCGCTAACGGCAGTGAATTAAAAGAACCCGCAGCAGCGGGAGAGGTGGCAGGCGATATAGTTTTAGTCATGCGCAATTATCCCAGTAGAAGGGGCGGCATGTCTGAAAACTTTTCATGATCAGTCGCGAAGTTCACAAACTCAGCCCAAGATATTTAATTCCCAGGCCAATCTTGTTCAATCTTCCAAAGTTAGCAATAGACCAGAATATCGGCTAGCGGCAAAATGGCCCGGTTCTATTTATCATGATCCGTTTCCCCATGACCTTGATGTGCCCATCGTCCACCAGGCTTTTGAATATTCGCGAAATCATTTCACGAGACACGCCTACTACACCCGCTATGTGCTGTTGTGTAGGATGTTTATCAATAACGAGCGAGCCATCTTTATCTTTAGCCAGCGCAAGCAGCATATTGGCCAGTCGATCATAAGCACTCATAAATACGAGGCTGGATATTTTTTGGTTTGACTTGCGCAGATTGGTAACCAAGCCAAACATAATTTGGTCGACGATGCCGGGATTGGTTCGCAGGCACTCTCTGAAGCTTTGCCGGCTAATGACAGTAAGTTCTGTATCTACCATGGCCATTACCGAGGCAGAGCGTTTACTCTGGTCAATCAAGGCCATTTCGCCAAAATAATCACCCGCCGTTAGTTCACTAAGTACAAGCTCCTTGCCATGACTATCGCTTAGAATTATTTTTACTTTGCCCGAATGGATAATGTAGGCGCTATCCGATAGATCGCCTTCGTTAATAATGATAGCGTTCTTTGCGAAGGACTCTCTCTTTCCATTTCTAAAAAGGATGTCCAACTCATTTTTTCTCAGGGAACTCAGTAAGTTTTGCGGAGAATTATTCATTAAGAGTGATTATAAGCAGCCAGTAAGAAACATACATAAAAGAAACAAGAACATATTAAAGTTCAAGTATCGCTCGTACAAACCTTGCAGGGCGACGTTACCCATAAGCGCATTATGGTCACACGTCCCTATTGCAAAAATAGGAACTTCTTCACTTTTTTATGTGATTGCATTGTAAAGTTAATGAATATATTTTCAACTGGCACTTAAGCTTTCTAAAAATGATCCGATAAATGAACTAACCGGGATTAATGCACTTAATAAAAATTGCAAGCCGGAGGAAGCGGCAAATATGCCGGAAGTACAAATTTCGAGTTGAAAGAGCCAAAATGCACTCATCTGCCAAAACAAAGCTAGCATCGTCGAATGCACAGAACAACTTGAGCCCGTCTCAGGGTGTCAGGCACACTTTTTTGCAACGCTTGCGTTCGGGTATACGTTTAACTGGTAGTAAAGCTGACGATATCAACGTAATAAACGCCTCCTGCACCGAAAGCCATGCAGTAGGCGTGCGCCACAGTACCGCCCCCCCGCGAGTGGTTATCCGCACGGAGGGAGCCCCTCAAAACAATATGGCTCGCATGCTCGAACTGGCAATACAAGGTGCCAACGCAACCTCAGAAGAAGAGATTGCGGCAGTCGATGCTGAATTCACCCGCTTGCTGGTTAAACATTTTTCATCTTCATCATAAAATAAGCCATATTAGAACGGTCATTCCCGCCCTTCGCCATCTCAGCGCAAGCGGTGGGAATGACGGATAATATTCGCGCTCAGTGCTTTCCTACAGTTTCAACGAACTATTTTCTTAAGCACACTGGGACGGATCAACTGAAATCACACCAATTAGTCTTCTATCGTTGCCAAAATATGCGAATGAAACGGTAACCCCTCTTTTTATAAAATCATCCAGCGTCGATTTAGTTGTGCAGACCCACTTTACCAGTGACTTTTCAACCGTAGATGTGAGTGAGCCAAAAGAAATATCTTCAGAATTGTTGTTAACCAGCGTGTAGTTATATTGAAATGAATCCGATACTCCGATGGTGAAATCCAAGCGCGTATCTTTGTCGACCATCCTGGGAAGATTTGCATTGGCTTTCGATGATATTTCTGACAACTCTTCATTGGTATAGCTGCTAGTTGCGCGAGGGGCTTGGCCAATACTATGTTGCTCTACTGCTTTCGCGCTCTTTGTGTTAGCCAGATAACCCCGATATGCAAAGATTGCTGCCGCAACAAGAATACCCAGCACAGAGACAGCCATAAATACCCGCCCGGCAGTTCTTACTGCGCTGTTGCCATGCTGTTCATCTGCAGTGGAAATGATTGCATCGGGATATGCGACTTTCTCAGCAACTTTTTTTGGGGAGCTGCTAGCACTATTTTTTTCTGCGAATTCTAATACAGAGGTTTTGCCATTCACTGACACGGCCTTAGTGGCTTGGACTTTGTTGCCAATCATCGTCAAAGCTCTTGTCTCATTACTCATTTGAGTTCCCCGATTGTCAGGTAGAGGCTCTAATCGCCATTAAAATAGATTTACAACGAAACAAATCCTCGCTACGGGAATTGGCCAGCCCGATGCCTAAGCGCGCGGCGCTCCTGCGCGCACTTCCCACGAAAATAGGCTTTAGATTATCCAAATTCAAACGGTCACATAATCCGCCATAAGCCCTATTGACAAGGCATTCGCTATAGGATAATGCGGTGACCAACTTTGGCAGGATTGCGGGATGGGAGGATTTTGAAATTCGTAAGGGCGCGGAATGCAAAAACTTAGTCAATACTTGCCAAGCTAGGCATTAACAACAAGGCAAAGCTTTCTGTTGAAACGGGGAAAGTATTTATGTAATGATAATTTTTTTCAGCTTATACCAATTCTATTTCAATCGTGCATTTTGTAGGTCGGAATTTACCTCGCAGAGGTTCTTGTACCCTTTAGGGTGACCCGACGGGGTTAGCGAATCGAATAAAAAACGTCAGGTTGAAACCCGACCTACGGATTACTTCCCGTTTGAAATAGAAATGGAATTATCGGAGCTTTTAGAATGGTGCGACAGCGTTAGCTAAGTACTCACTTGATCAATATCTCAGACCGGTATTGCGGTTGGATCCGGATAAGTGCCATGCCACCTTAACGGTAAGACCATAACCACTATAGTGATGCCAGAATCTCTTGATGCGGCTCATACTTCCCCCCTTGAAGACGATATCTAACGCAGCTCGTTTCACTGAATTAAAACCTGCGCGAAGTCCTCAGCAACTCCTTTGCCCATCGTTGGAATTGCCGCCATCGCTACTCCACAATTCCTTTGGGGAAGGATGTTTCCTGTTCGGCAACGGGTCGCGCATTCCGCATAAATAATTTCCAATATTCGTTCACTGGCAAAGCCGTCTAAAACTCGGCTCCAGATAAAAATAAATTGTTAGCGATTACCCTAGTTTTGCATCACCTTTAACAAGCACTTTTTCGAGCAGCTTCGTTCAAATTTTGAAACGATTTACCGTGGCACTCATATCGTCCGCCAATTGTGCAAGTTGAGCTGCGGCGCTGGCAGTTTGCTCGGCTGCGCTGCTATTCTCACCGGTCAAATGAGCCACTTTTTCGATATGTACGGCAATCTCGTTACTTGCTTTGCTTTGTTCCTCTAATTCAGCAGAAATGTCACCCACAGTTCTAAGAACCTGACTGGACTCAAGCTTGATCTGATTGATCGCGTCACCAGCCTGTTGCGCCAGCGCGACTCCACCATCAACTTGCCCGACCGTCGCATTCATGCCTTCGACCGCAGCAAGCGAAGCCTGCTGTATGGTGTCTATCATTTGCGTCACTTCTTGAGTCGACTGTGTGGTACGTTCAGCCAGTTTGCGAACCTCATCGGCAACCACCGCAAAACCACGTCCCTGCTCACCCGCACGCGCCGCTTCGATAGCTGCATTTAAAGCCAACAGATTGGTCTGATCGGCAATTTCCTTGATGACTTTCACGATGGATGAGATCTTGGTTGATTGCTCCCCAAGGTTTTCGATAGAAACCGAGGTTTGTCGCACAGTATCGGCAATCTTTCGCATTTCCTCGGCAGCATGAAGAATGATTTCCCCGCCCCGCTCAGAAAGTTCACCCGAGCTTTTTGAAATTCTCAGTGCCTCACGTGCCCCATCGGAAACATGAGCAATGCTAAGCGTGACTTTTTCCACTGTTTCGGCCATCGCCGAGGTGGCGGCGCTCTGATTTACCGAGCCATCTGCTGCTTGTTGTGAGGAAGTCGACAGTGAATGTGAGGACGAGGCCACTCTTTCTATACCATCATGCACTTGACGAAACGCCGTTTGCAAATTGCCCATCAAATCATTAAATGAACGCGCGGTTTGACCAATTTCATCTACGCTATTCACTGTAACGCGACGCGTAAAGTCGCCTGTATTACTGATTTCCATTATTGCGGTTTTCATCCGCCCTGCTGGATCAGATACGAGTTTTTTCAAAATAAAATTAAATAATAGCCAGAGTACAAACTGTATGCCGACAATCACAATTATGGATACCCATACCAACCCACGCAACTCCGCATTATTGGCAGAAATATCGAGGTCGACCACCGATGCTCCGTTGTGATAACCCTCGGGTACATCGTGACACATCAGGCAGTTGGTGCCCCTGAAATTTTTGCTTTCGGTATAGGGCACGATCCCGTGCAGCACATCGCCTTGCTGTTTGAAGACTGTTTTCCCATCCGCCAGCGCGCGCAGCTCGTCTTCGCCAGTAGGCTGCTCCTCCGGCAATCCTTCACCATATTGCTTTTGCACCAGTTTGTTGCGTATAAGCCTTAAGGATTTAATATCTTCACCTGAGCCCATTTTTTTAATGAACAACTTTCGCTGATCAACATCGCTGATGATTCCATTCAACATCAGCATGTTTGCTCCGTTGATCACTCCGTCAGCCAATGCTTGAATCTTGCCTTCTGCACCACGCTCATTCGCGGTTCGTTCGATGTTATAAAACACCACCGCCGCGATGATACTCACGACCAGCAAAAGTGATTGCGCATATAACTGAACCTTAATGGCGATACTTGATTTGACTAGATTTAGCATTTTCTGAATCTTCCCCAAAAATTAAGGATCAATGATCCTAAATATTTTCGCTTTCTTTATAAAACTATTCTTCTGCGACGTTCACAACAATTCTAGCTACCGTCCGCACAAACACCTTCTGCTGCCAACTGTATTTTTTCAGTCCACACTTTACTGTAACACTACTAAATAATTTCATTTTAAGAAGAAGAGGCCAAAAAACTATTCAATTCATTGTGTTTTCGGCCAAATTGATGGTTTCTTTAGTTTTGCTGCAGTTTGGCATGCATCAAGCCAGACTGGGATATGCGCTATGATATGACACCGCAGGCTTTGCAGGTGTGCATGCAAATGAAAAATGCCCCGCTGCGGCTTGTAGCCGCAGCGGGGCATTTTATCAGAAGGTTAAAACAAGAACGCTTACATCCTTGGGTAATCATTAATACCTGAGTAGCTCGCTAAGTCTCCGATATTACCCACGACCTGCGCGCTTGCGTTCGTTTTGGTTACGGCCACCGCTGAAGCGGTTAAACCGCGCCAGCGCGGTTAGCCTACGCCGAAACTCGCGTTTTATTAACCACGTCCAGCGCGCTTGCGCTCGTTTTCAGTGAGGTAACGCTTACGCACGCGGATGGATAGCGGAGTAATTTCGACCAGTTCATCATCGTCAATAAACTCAACAGCGCCTTCCAGTGTCAATCTGATCGGGGTGGTCAAACGCACTGCTTCATCGGTGCCGGAAGCACGCACGTTGGTCAGTTGCTTGCCTTTGATCGGGTTCACCACTAGATCGTTGTCGCGGCTGTGAATACCAATGATCATGCCTTCGTATACTTTGTCGCCGGGAGCAACGATCATGCGGCCACGGTCTTCCAGTTTCCACAAAGCATAAGCAACCGCCTCACCTGAATCTTGGGAAATCAGCACGCCGTTATGACGCCCTGGCATATCCGGTTTGATCGGACCGTAGTCGTCAAACACGTGGGAGATCAAACCGGAACCGCGTGTCATGGTCAGGAATTCCCCCTGGAAACCGATCAGCGCACGCGCCGGGATACGGTATTCCAGACGCACGCGGCCTTTGCCGTCCGACTGCATATCCTGCAAGTCGCCGCGACGGCGACCCAGCTCTTCCATCACTCCCCCCTGATGTGCATCTTCCACATCCACGGTGAGCATTTCGTAAGGCTCGCACTTTTCGCCGTTGATTTCACGGTACACCACGCGCGGTTTGGATACGGCCAATTCAAAACCTTCACGGCGCATCGTTTCCAGCAAAATAGTCAGGTGCAATTCACCGCGACCCGATACCAGCAGTGAGTCTGCATCCGCCGTGTCTTCCACGCGCAACGCCACGTTGACCAACAACTCTTTAGTCAAACGATCGCGGATCTGGCGACTGGTAATCATCTTGCCTTCTTGACCAACCAGTGGAGAAGTATTCACTTGGAAATTCATCGCCAAAGTAGGTTCATCTACTTTTGGCATAGGCAAACCTTCCGGCTGATTCACGTCACAAATAGTGACACCAATACCGATTTCTTCAATGCCATTAACCAGAATAATGTCGCCCACCGAGGCTTCATCCAACAGCACACGATCAACGCCACGGAAGCCCAACACCTGATTGATGCGGCCTTTCTTCATTTGCTTGTCGCCGGCCATTACCATCACTTCTTGACCCGGCTTGATACGACCACGAGTTACGCGACCTACGCCGATACGACCAACGAAGCTGGAGTAATCCAAAGCTGAAATTTGCAGTTGCAACGGGGCATCGCTGTCGCCAACTGGCTCTTGTACATGTTTCAAAACGGTATCAAACAGCGGACGCATATCCGTGCTTGGATTGCTCAGATCCAATGTGGCATAACCATTCAGCGCGGAGGCGTAAACCACAGGGAAATCGAGTTGCTCATCAGTCGCGCCGAGCTTGTCGAACAAATCGAAAGTTTGATCCACCACCCAATCAGGACGCGCACCGGGGCGATCCACTTTGTTGATAACCACGATAGGGCGCAAGCCCAGTGCCAGCGCTTTGCGCGTCACGAAACGTGTTTGCGGCATCGGGCCTTCCACTGCATCAACCAGCAGCAACACACCGTCCACCATCGACAGAACGCGCTCAACTTCGCCGCCGAAGTCGGCGTGCCCAGGTGTGTCGACGATATTGATGTGCACGCCTTCGTATTCAACCGCGCAATTCTTCGCCAGAATGGTAATGCCGC
>PLYB01000076.1:10651-11011 GCA_003151655.1 Gallionellaceae bacterium
TCAAAGGGCGCGCATTCTAGCACATTGAACCAACTGAATATATGAATCAGAAGTTACACAGGAGATTAAGGAATCAAAAATTAGCTGTTTTTGATGCAATCTGGATTTTTACACGAGTTTAGTGATGGCATAAGTTGTGCGACTCTGCCCACTGATAGAGTGTTTTGGGTTCGATATCCACTGCGCCATTCTTGAATTCTAGGCAACCCCAATCCGGGTCTATACGAGCAGAATCCACTTCCGAAACATCCACATGATTTTCGATCAAAGGCGAAAGATCAGTTTCCATGAATTCACCATTATTGAATGTCAGGGCGAATACGTAATTGCCACGATGTTCAAATTGTTTGAGTTTCATTT
>PLYB01000076.1:11027-12861 GCA_003151655.1 Gallionellaceae bacterium
ATTTTATGTGAATGTGACGAGGCGGATGCTCGCGATCAATCAAGAACATGCGGATAATGATTCCATAGAAGCGAGCGATTTCAGGCATATATGATTAAGGCGAACAACGTGGTCAGGTCTAATATTACAACAATTTCTCAATCAGCACGGCCTTCATCAATTTTTCCACCGACTGCCGCGCATGAAAACAAGCCAGACGGAATTTCACTTCGGGCAATTTCAGCAAACCGCGAAACGCCGCCGCATCATCATCCGCCAGTTGCAAATANNCGTCATACATCACCCTGCCTTCTTTAAATGCCCGGTACAAAACCGTTCCCGGCACTTGGCTGCGACGAGAAGCTTCGCCGTCGGAATACACCAGCAAGTCCACGCCCACACCCATATCCCCCATCACATTCCGCAAGCGCACCATTTCGTCAAATTTATTGACCACCTCTTGCTCGATCACCATCAAATNNCGGTCGCATCGCCGCGCGCGTAGGAGCCGAACAGGATCACCTTGCTCGGGTTGGATGCCGCGACTAGACGCGCAACGGCCTGCTGTATCTGTTCGCCGGAAATCATAACTGCTTGCCCTGACGTGAACCATCAGGAGAATATCGTGCTGCGCGTAGTTGTCGCACGAATACTGACACATCTGCCATATCTTCTCGATCACGCCAAATACCAAAAGCGGGATCATTCGTCACAAACGCTTCTGGGGCTTGGACAGTTTGAGTGGCCTCTGTTTCAATGCGCACGGTAACGGTTTGCTCAGGCCGCACCTTTAAGCGTTGCGCCCATTGCTGGGGTAATTCACTGGCTTTGAAATGTTCGATCACCAAGGTGGACATAACTACTCTCCTTTTTCGGCTGTATTGCTACCATTTGACCATGTTAGTTTATTATACTTTTGAAGATCACCGGTGAGTATTCACCCAGATTCGTTCAGCGAATATGTTTGACTTACTGGTGCTTCGATCATTCAGCAAAATACAATTCAACACGGTCAGTTGTCCATGTCGCCACACCCGCACCGAAAAAGTCTGCATCCTCTGTCCAGACTGGGCATCCAATTACCATCGAACAGGCAAGCACAGGCCAGTCATCAGCATCACGAATGGCAATCCGCTGTAACGCCTGCTGATGCATACCCACGTAAAGCTCAAGGTCGATGGGCTGAACGATGCATTCGAGTCTGTCCAAAACTTTCATTGCAGGCGCGCTCTTGACTCCTCGTTTTTCCANNATACTTCCGTGCATCGGCATACGCAACATCGGGCGCGAAGAATTTGACAGTCGATGCATTCGTAAAAATGAGTTCTCGCACCCGATTTCCCAACACCGCTCTGATCAGAATATTTGCGTCAAGAACAATCGCTTTATTACTCATGCGGCTTTGGCGAGTGACTTATTTCGTGGGCTGGTTTGCTTGCGAACAGTTTTGAATTCAGCGACGATGGCTTCAACATCAACCTCTTGCGCGGCAAGCATTTGATCCAAAGTCTTGCTTGCCTTCTTTAGCGCGGCTATGTCTGCATCAACCTGCCCTTGCGTTGGAATAAAATAGCCCACCGTCTGACCGTGACGCGTCACTGCCACCGGCACACTGGAAGCAATGTACTCCGCCAAGTCTGCCCTGAATTCTCGAATGCCAACCTTTGTCGCTTCCATGATGATTAGCTCCTTANNGCTCGGACTCTCAATTTGAGTATCTATGTGTACACATATTAGGCCACAAAACGATTTGATGCAAGCTCAAATGTGCTCAGTGGACGGCGCGCGTAAGAATATGATCTGCCTTTTTGTTTGCAAATGCACTGGGAAAGTTATAATGCACGCGCAGTCCTCG
>PLYB01000226.1 GCA_003151655.1 Gallionellaceae bacterium
ATGAAGGCACCCAACAATCCCTGTTGCTGGGTGACGGCAAACGAAGAAATCATCAAGCCCACGCCGACACCGGACAGCAGAAAAAGTATGATGCCGGTATACAGTGTAATCAGGCTCCCCAGCAACGGCACTTTGAACCAGAACACCGCCGCCAAAATAATCACGCTGGCTTCCGCCAAGCCGATCAAAAATCCCGGCAACACTTTTCCGATCAGGATTTCCACGGGACGCAACGGCGTGACCAGCAATTGATCAAAAGTACCTTGCTCGCGTTCGCGCGCGACGGAAAGTGCCGTGACCAGCATGGTGATGAGCAGGGTCAAGATGCCGACGATGCCGGGCAAAAAGAACCAGCGGCTTTCCAGATTCGGGTTGAACCAGGCGCGGGTTTCGATGTGCGACGGCGGCAGAATGCCGTCATGGCTTGCTGCCCATTGACGGTTGAAACGGTCAACCATACTACTGATGTCATTGATCGCCAGCATCGCGGTATTTGAATTGCGTCCGTCCACAATCACCTGCAAAGCTGCGGAGCGTCCGCTGAGCAAATCCGCGCTGAAATTCCGGCTGACATGCACCACCATCAATACTTTCTTGGCATCAATCAGCGGCACGATTTCGCTCTCGTGCGTGATCTGCACTACTGAAGTAAAACCGGGGGAACCATCGAAGGAGGCCAATAGCTCGCGGGATGCATTGCCGCTGTCCTCGTTGTACACCGCGAACGGAACATTCTTCAAATCAAAAGTGGCGGCGTAACCGAACACAAGCAGCTGAATCAGCGGCGGGCCGATCAAGACAAAGCGAGTACGCTTGTCTTTCAACAAGGTAAGAAATTCTTTTATTACCAGCGCAAGGATGCGTCCAAACATGTTATCAACCCAGATAATCAATTAGCCCGTCATACCGGCGAAGTCTCATAAGCGCTAACTTAATCGTGATCTGAGTTTTGCTCCCTCCCTTTCAAGGGGAGNNGGCTGGGGTGGGGATGGGTTAAATACCAAAAAATTACAACCCATCCCCCTCCTAACCTCCCCCTTGAAGGGGGCGGAACTAGTTAAGTTAGCGCTTATGAGCGAAGGCCGGTATTCAGTCATAAAAATACCCCGCGAGTGCGCGGACACAACCATGATGTTGCCCCACTTAGCGAGGGAAATTATTACATGGGGCGTTATTAATGTCGCGATGTTTAAAAGGGGAATTACCCGATTAAAAATCTTGGTTAATTTGATTTGAAAACTTAACCCATTTGGGGGATGAAAACCTAAAAGAACTCGGGTATAGTTCACCCGCTTGCAAATACGTCACCCGCACATCCCACCTCACGCATGGTGAGAGGCGCTCCGCGAATTCCCCAGAACAGGAACTGGCGCAAGTAAAATCCCGCATCGATGGGAACCATTACCAGTTTCAGCACTTGTTCCAAAAGGGGAGTTAAATGACTGCACCAATCAACCAGATTTCTTCGCGCAGACTTAATGAGTCTGTGACCAGCCCTTTCCGCAACGCGCAACGCGCAACGCGCANNCAAGCAAGCAAGCAAGCAAGCAAGATTTAGAAGAACGCCACTTTCAAAAAGTTCCTTTTCCGGGAACTCTTTTTCAACTATTCCGTTTTATCGCTCTATCCCTTTCGGGCTGGATGCATCGCATTGGTTTCTCCCCGTTTAGTTGCCCAACAGCCCTGACTAGGAGAAACCATGTTTAGGAAAAAATCATTACGCGAAAAATCGCCCGATATTATGCGGGTTGTTTCACCACCAATCAATATTCCCACAGGGCTTCCACCCGAGCCATCAGCCAAGCCGCAAGTGGCTGTGTTCGTTACCCACGGCATGGGGCAGCAAGTGCCGTTTGAAACACTGGATGCCGCAGCCGAAGGATTAATCCAGTCCGCCAACAGGCATGGCAATAGCATCAATGAGATTCGCTCCCGCACCGTACTCATTGGCGACATCAAAACACAGCGCGCAGAATTCGAAATGCGCGATGCGCAAGACAGAGATGTTGAAGTGCATGTTTATGAAGGTTACTGGGCACCCATTACCGAAGGCCAAGTCACTTTGCGCGATGTGATGTTGTTTTTGTTTCGGGCCGGTTTAAAAGGGCTATGGAACAGTTGGTTTAATTTTGAACGCTGGATGTTCGGGAAAGGGGTCTCATTTGGTCAACAGAATGGAGCCACATTTCACCTCTTGATACCATTAGCGGTATTGCTCAGTTTGTTGGGGCTTAATTCAGTCATTGCCTTTGTGGCAGCCAATAAGTTGTTCCATAAAGAATGCGTAATAAACTGTGCATCAAATTTGTCCGACCCCAACTTCGTTGCACTTACCAATCTGGCTGCCATATATCTAGCCATCTGCCTAGTATGTGGCGGCACTCTTTTACTTTTAATGCTTTTCAAGAAAGGGATAAAAAATCCGGGGACGAATGCAGGTTGGCATTTTGCCACGCGGGTAGGGGAAATAATGCTTTGGCTATGGGTGCTTTGCACTATAGTCTGTGGCACTTGGATGCTGTCAATTTACTCATTTTGTCTCAAGCCGAAGTGCCTTGACTTTACCTGCATCAGCAATTTATGGCCAGCCGTTTGGACTATCCTAGTCTTCGCCTCTTGGCTCGTCAAAAACCTGCTAATCCAATACATGGGCGATGTTGCCGCCTATGTAGATTCGCACTCACTTGATAAGTTTGATGACGTCCGCAGCCGAATCAAAGCCACCGTGTTTGAACATGCCAAGGCCATCTACGCAAATTCTCAATATGAACACATAGCGATGATGGGGCATTCCCTCGGCTCTGCCATTACTTACGACACACTCAACGCCCTCATCAATAACGACGCGCTGAACGGAAATAAACTAGACGTAATCAAGCGCACCAAACTACTGCTCACCTTTGGCTCACCGCTGGATAAGTTTGCATTTCTTTTCGCATCGCAAATAAACAAAGCCACCGCTACACGTGAAGCCTTGGCTGCAACGCTTCAGCCATTGATCCAAGCATACCTGCCGTTCCGCAACATTAAATGGATCAACGTTTATTCCGACCGTGACATCGTGAGCGGGAGGTTGGATTTTTACGATGACGAGGAGGCTGCCGGATACACGACCGAGCGCAAAGTTAAGAATGTAGAAGACCCGGACGCAAAAATTCCACTGGCTGCGCACATTGAGTATTGGGATAACCGGAAATTGTTTGATGAACTGTTTGAGAATCTTTAAATTTATTAAAATTTTTCGGAGCCTTCGATGAATGACGAAACTCAGCTTAACAAACTTGGAACCGCAATATTGGAACCAATTATCAAAGCATACAAGGCAGGCGGAATAGCACTTGCACTAATTGTCGCGGGGACTGCGATGCTAATTTCAGCCGTAATAGCGAAATCAGGAGCTGTCTCCACAATTGTTGCGATTGCGGGCTCATTCTCCATTGCTTCGGTTGTACTCTGGTTCTATTTAGTAGAAGTTAAAAAGATCAAAAAAGCTATCAAGACAGTTGAAGATAACGAAGCCCTCTTGAATTCCATTCAGAGTACGGCAATTCAATTGACTGAGATCAGTTCGCACTTGCAGGCATTGGCGTTTAAGCACTCAGACCAAGTAAAGCCTGTTATCAAACAGATTCGAGAAATAGTCAGGATGGTTGCCCATATTCCGTTGCTGGGAGATACTGAAATTGGTAAACGTATTGCGGAATTAGCTGATCACGAAAAAGTAAAGGAAATCGATGAACTTTCTGACTCGATTGTTGAATACACCGAATCTGCAAAAGAGGTGATTGAGGATATCCGCATGGCACTAACGACACTTAATGCCACGCCGCTAATCGATTATGCAAAGCAACTCAAAGCAATCGATATGTCACTAATAGAAGCACTCAAAATTGGTGCGAAATTGTGATGATTAACTCAATTACTCTTCTCTTAATTATGCGCCCACAAAAACTACTACTGTTAATTTCGCAATCGATAATTGGTTTAATGTTGTGCAGTTTGAATCTTGCCTACGCCGCCGAACCACCCACCGAACCCATCTTGCGCTTCGACCTTGGCGAACACACGGCGACGATTAGCCGCATCGCCAGCGACGAGGCAGGGCGCTATCTGGTAACGGCATCCGCCGACAAAACCGCACGGGTGTGGAATCTGGCGGATGGACGGCTGCTCAACACCTTGCGCATTCCTGTTGGCAGCGGTAACGAGGGCAAGCTGAATGCCGTGACGCTGTCGCCGGATGGGCAAATGGTGGCGTTGGGGGGATGGACGCAAGTGGGCGATGCTGGTGTTTCCATCTTTCTCTTCGACCGCGCCAGTGGCCGCTTGTTGCGCCGCCTCACCGGTTTGCCCAATGTAATTTTTCATCTTGCCTTCTCCCCTGACGGTCGGCTGCTGGCGGCGATGTTGGGTGGGAACAGTGGTCTGTGCCTGTTCTCCGTCTCCGATGGTCGTTTGCTGGCGCAAGATACGGACTACGGCGCAAACAGTTTCTCGGTGCATTTCAACCCCGCAGCCTCGGGTGCTGCCGCGCAATTGCTGACCACCAGTTTAGACGGCTTTCTGCGCCAGTACCATTTTGATGGTCAGCGCTTGAGCCTGTCGGCCAAGCGCGCCGCCCCCGGTGGCGTAAAGCCCAACGCCGCACGTTTCTCGCCCGACGGTAAGCGCATTGCGGTGGGCTTTAACGATACCCCAGCCGTCAACGTGCTGGATGCCGCGGATCTATCCTTGCTCGCAGCACCCGACACGGCGGGGGTGAATGCAGAATTGAGCAAAATCGCGTGGTCGCCAGATGGGCAGACCTTGTTTGCAGCAGGTAAGGCGGATAAACAGTTCGAGGGGAATTGGCATACTTACCTGCGCCACTGGCCATCGGGCGGACTTGGCGCACCGCAGGATGAGCCGGTGGCGAATAACGTCATCATGGATTTGCTGGGTTTGCCGGGTGGGCGGGTGGTGTTTGGCAGTGGAGAACCGTCTTGGGGTGTAGTTGATGGGCACGGGCAACGCACGCTGTTCCATGCGTCGCTGGTGGCGGATTTTCGTGGTAATCAGCTAGGCTTCGACGTCTCCCCCAATGGCGCGCTAGTGCGTTTCGGCTATGAGTCTCGCGGAAGATCCCCCAGCGTATTTGATAGCCGAACTCGTGCTTTCTTGGCTGCGGATAGCGCGGGCCTGACGCCACCGCTGCTCAAGGCAACTGGTCTGAACGTCACCGACTGGTTTAACACCTTCGCCACAAAGCTTAACGGCACGCTGCTCAAGCTAGGTCAAAATGAAATGTCCCGCAGCCTCGCCCTGCTACCTGACGGCAGCGGCTTCGCGTTGGGGACAGTATGGTATTTACGCCTGTTCGACTACAATGGCACTCAACGCTGGCAACAAGCTGCGCCCGGTGAGGTGAATGCAGTGAACGTGTCGCAAGACGGGCGCTGGGTGGTGGCGGCTTATGGCGATGGCACCATCCGCTGGCATCGAGCCTCCGATGGTGCCGAGCAATTTGCCTTCTTCCCGCACGCCGATAAAAAACGCTGGGTGTTGTGGACCCCTTCCGGTTATTACGATGCCTCGCCCGGTGCGGAAGAACTAATTGGCTGGCATGTGAATCGTGGCAAAGACCATGCCGCCGATTTCTTTCCAGCTTCACGTTTCCGCGACCGTTTCTATCGCCCCGATGTATTGGCTAAAGTTCTACAAACCCAAGATGAAGCAGAAGCGGTGCGTCTTGCTAATGAAGAATCCGGTCGCCGTACTCAAACAATTACTGCCATTGCGCAGGTATTGCCGCCCGTCGTTGAGATTGTTTCGCCTGCCTCGGATACGTCAGTCCAACCAGGCACAATCAAAGTACGCTACACCGTGCGCACTGCTGCGGATGCGCCTGTCACCGCCATGCGGGTGCGGGTGAATGGGCTGCTGCAATCTAATGCCCGTGCGTTAAAACTGATTGCCAACAAGGGCGATACGCAAGAGATTGAAGTGACCATACCGGAACCCGATGCGGGAATTCAAGCCAGTATGCGCGCTTTGAAACTCGCCGGGCAAGCACAAGATAGCGAGGCGACTTCTGCTGATCGACCGGTAGAAATTCAACTGTTTGCCGAAAACAAATTCAGCACCTCCACACCTGCCATCTTGCGCTTGCAGTACGCGGGCAAAGTGACCACCAAGCAGGGTGTATCCAGCAAACCCAAGCTGTATGTGCTTGCAGTCGGTGTATCAAAATACAAGAACCCGGATTACAACTTGGGCTTGGCGGCGAAAGATGCGCAAGACTTTGTGAATTCGTTGAAAAGCCAGAAGGGAAAACTGTATAGCGATGTGGTGGTGAAACTGCTCACCGATGAGCAAGCAACACGAGACGATGTTTTGGAAGGCTTAGGGTGGCTGGAACAAAATGTAAAAAGCAGCGATGTTGGCATTATGTTTGTTGCTGGTCACGGCATGAATGACAAACTCGGCGGCTATTACTTCCTACCGCATAACGTTGATATAGATAAATTGAAGAGTACCGCCGTATCGCAAAACGACATCAAACAAACCTTCGCCAACCTGCCCGGACATACCGTGTTCTTTATCGATACCTGCTATTCCGGTGGCGCACTTGGTTCGGTGAGAACCGCTGGCTTTGTGAATGATTTAGCCTCTGCGGAAAATGGCGCGGTGGTGTTTACCGCCTCCTCTGCCGGGCAAGAGTCGCAAGAAAACGAAAGCTGGGGCAATGGCGCGTTCACCAAGTCTGTGGTGGAAGGCTTGAACGGCAGTGCCGATTTTCGAAAGAGCGGCTTTATTACCGCAAAAGGTTTGGATTACTACGTGGATGATCGGGTGAAGTCGCTGACTAACGGGAAACAAACACCGGTGACCATTTCACCGGGCGGGGTGAGTGATTTCCCGATTACGCAGGTGGAGCGTTAATGATTAATACATTAACGCCGTCCTTCCCGCGCAGTAGAAGAAACAGCGTAGGGGCGTATGGCAATGCGCCCTTGTTGGCATTCAGATTGAAAAAGGCGTATTGCCATACGCCCCTACGAAGGATGCACTGATGCGCACACATAAACCACTCCGTCTGGTCTTGCTGGTAACCACCCTGCTGCTCTGCGCTGTAAATCTTGCAAACGCAGCCGAACCGCCCACCGAACCCATCTTGCGCTTCGACCTCGGCGAACACACGGCGATGATTCAGCGCATCGCCTCCGATGAGGCCGGGCGCTATCTGGTGACGGCTTCACAAGACAAAACCGCACGGGTGTGGAATCTGGCGGATGGGCGGCTGCTCAGCACCTTGCGCATTCCGGTGGGCAGCGGCAACGAGGGCAAGCTGTATGCCGTGGCGCTGTCGCCGGATGGGCAGACGGTGGCACTGGGGGGATGGACAGGATGGGACTATGACGGGTCGGCTTCCATCTTCCTCTTCGACCGCGCCAGTGGTAAATTGCTGCGTCGTCTCACCGGTTTGCCCGATGTAATTACTAATCTCGCCTTCTCCCCCGATGGTCGCCTACTGGCGGCGACACTGGCCACTAACAATGGCCTGCGCCTGTTCTCCATCGCCGATGGCCGTTTGCTGGCGCAAGATACCGACTACGGCGCGGACAGCTATTCCGTGCATTTCAACCCGGCCGCCTCGGGGGCTGGCGCGCAACTGCTGACCACCGGTTATGACGGTTTTTTGCGCCTGTATCGCTTTGACGGTCAGCGCTTGAACCTGTTAGCCAAACGCGCCGCCCCCGATGGGACACAGCCCTACGCGGCACGCTTCTCGCCGGACGGCAGGCGCATCGCGGTGGGGTTTTTCGATACCCCAGCCGTGAACGTGCTGGATGCCGCCGATCTGACTTTGCTCGCCGCTCTCGACACGGCGGGGGTGAATGCGAGTTTGGGCAGCGTCGCATGGTCGCTGGATGGGCAGACCTTGTTTGCGGCGGGGCAGGCGCAGAAACCGTTCGGGGGGGAGTCGCTGTTCTACCTGCGCCGTTGGCCGTCGGGCGGGCTAGGCGCAGCGCTGGATGAGCCGGTGGCATATGGCACCATCGTGGATCTGCTGGCCTTGCCGGGTGGGCGGGTGGCGTTTGGCAGTGGCGAACCGGCTTGGGGCGTGGTCGATGGGCGCGGGCAACGCACCCTGTTCCATGCGCCGCTGGTGGCGGATTTTCGTGATAATCAGCTAGGCTTCACCCTGTCTGCCGATGGCGCGCAAGTGCGTTTCGGCTATGAGCCACTCGGCAAATCCCCCAGCGTATTTGATAGCCTGAGCCGTGCTTTCCTGGCTGCGGATAGCGCGGGTCTGACACCACCGCTGCTCACGGCAGCCGGTCTGAACGTCACCGACTGGGAAGACACCACCGCCCCCAAGCTCAACGGCACACCGCTCAAGCTGGATCAATATGAAATGTCGCGCAGCCTCGCCCTGTTACCCGACGGCAGCGGCTTCGC
>PLYB01000254.1 GCA_003151655.1 Gallionellaceae bacterium
CGGAACCGGAATCGAACCGGTACGCACTTTTTACGGTTGCGACGGATTTTAAGTCCGTCATTATATTATAGTTTGTATCTTTCCCGTCAATTACTTATAATTAAGTCCGTTGTTATTTGACAGACTTTCGACAGACCTTATAAGGAGCACGGTTAAAAATGGCGTCAATTAGAAAGCGAGGAGATTACCAGTGGGCAGCTCAAATTGAAATGAAGAATCGGGCAACCGGCCTCATTCACAAAGAGATAAAAACTTTCCAGACAAAAGACGAAGCGGAAACTTGGGCGCTGGGCATTGAAGCTGACTTGCGCCGCTCAATCCACAGCGACACCCGCATCATCGACAGCACACCACTACGCGGCTTGATTCAGCGATACATTGATGATGTTAGCCCGGCAAAGCTTGGCGGCAAACAAGAGATCGTCAGATTAAAAAAATGGCTGGCAAGCGACCTGGCAGATAAGCCGATATCCAGATGCCTTCCGAAAGACTTTGCCGACCATATTGCGAAGCGCCGGAAAGATACCAGCTTGCGTGGCGGCAAGGTTGCCGAGCAGACCATCAAACACGAAATCATTACCATTTCAAACGTGTTCGAGTCCGCACGAAAAGACTGGGGTTACAACATCGAAAATCCCACGAAGCAAATATCAAAGCCCAAAGGCAGCGTTGCGCGAGAAGTGCGCATCGTGCCGGAAGACTGGACAAAGATTGCCGCGATCCTTGCGACATGCCGAAATAAGCAATATATCGTCATCGCTGAATTCGCAATCGAAACCGGCATGCGCGAAGATGAGTTATTCCGCATGGCTTGGGCGGACATTGACTTGCCGGGGCGCAAAATCATTGTTGACGGCAAAGACACTAGCGCGACTGGCCAGCGCAAGAAACGCACCGTGCCGCTTTCATTGCGAGCCATCGAGTTACTGCAATCGTTGCCGCGCCACATCGACAGCACCATGCCCGTATTCCAGTCAGTTCGCAAAACCAGCAAGGACGGACTTTCTCGCGCCTTTACCGCCGCGTGTATGGCTATCGGGCTTGAGGGCGGATGCTTTCACTGCACTAGGCACGAAGCAGCAAGCCGCATGGCACCGCACTACCCCATGCTAACGCTTATGGCAATTTTTGGATGGAAAACACCGAGCATGGCGGCAAGGTATTATCATGCCAGTGATGCAGACCTGCTGGCGGGCATCGACCTCATGGCAGCACAAACAAAATAGCTTAACGATTGTGCGCAGCAGTTGTGCGCAGCAGTATTGCCAATATGCAGAAGTTGTATATACTGCCGCATATATTATTTACTTCAACAAGGTGATCCATGATGAACGAGACTCGTGTTGCCAAGCTGTTCAAGAACGGCGCCAGTCAGGCGGTTCGCCTCCCCGCAGGCTTCCGCTTCGAAGGCGACAAGGTGTATGTCACGCGCGACGATGCGACTGGCGATGTGGTGCTATCGAACCGACCGGGGGCCAAAACCTGGGGCGAGTTCTTCGAGTTGCTGCAGGAAGTCGATGTACCCGCCGATTTCATGGCGAAGCGCCCGCTGAATGTATTGCCGCAAGAAAAGGGCATCTTTGATGATGAACTTTCTACTCACGGCAAGCTAGGTCGCTAGCGATGCTGCACATGCTGGATACCGACACGGCAAGCTACCTCATCAAAGGGAAATCGCCCGCGATAAAAGCCAAACTGGAAGTCCTTGTGCCATCAATGGTCTGCATCTCGGCAATGACGCGGGCGGAGTTGCAATATGGCCTGAAACGCTTGCCAGCCGACCATCGGCTGCATCTGGCAGTACGCCAGTTTCTCAAGATTGTCCGCATCTTGCCGTGGGATGCCGAGGCAGCGGACTGGTACGCCGAAATCCGCCACCAGCTCGTCAGCACAGGACAACCAATTGGCGAACTGGACATGATGATAGCAGCACACTCGTTGTCTGCCGGTGCTGTGCTGGTCACCAACAACAGCCGCCATTACGAACGGATCGCCGCGCCCCTGATCTTGGAGAACTGGGTGTAGCAAACGGACTAACAAAACAGGAAGTACGGCAAGATGCAGAGGGCGCAAGCCTAAATGATGCGCATGTGAAATTCTGCAGGTGCAAATTTATGATTTTTGGTTTTTAGCCCAGGCTGGCTTGGGCACAGATGTACTAAACATTGGGGACAACGTATCTTTAACTATAAAACAATCCCCGTCATTTTCATTGTAAATATCCGCCGAGTCCATGGACATGTCATCCTCTTCGGGGTATCCAAGTATGAAATAATTTTCAGGTATTGGCGATGTTGCGGAACTCCATTTCGGCTGCGGCTGATACGCCTGCCAAGCCATTTCTTTTGCAAGGTCAACCATCTTGTCAAATTGTTCCACCCCTGGTAAATGCATTTTTTCAAGAGATCTATTATTCAGCGGATCGACAATCAATAGATAAGCCTTAACCGCTTCGGTCATCCCTTTTAACGCTGCCTCCTCCAACGCTTGGTTTTTCAAGTTAACAGCCTGATCCAGATCATGCTGAGGCATCAACAGTGCACCTCTGACAGCCTCACCACGCGCCCCTTTTAAATATGCAAACGCGGCCACTTCGAACATTCTGGTAGGAGACATAGCATCAATCCCCGCCTCGTACCGTCTCCACAACGATTCCCCGGCACCAAAGCCAATCCTTTGCAATTCAACGAGCAGCCCATTTACAGGAAGCTTGCCTGACCTTCCAAGTGCGGCGCGCACTTCTTGTGCAAGTTTCTTTGTCTTTTCTCTCGCCAGCGCCCTGGCCTCATCAGTTTTGCGCGGGCGGCCACGCCCTCTTTTTTCGGCGTTCCCATCCATTATTTTGTTGGTTTTCATAGTGATCATCACACCTTTTATAAAGGTGTGATGTGTTATGTGAGAAGTAATACTGTTGCGTGTAACTATATTTTGGAATTACTTGTTTAGCAATCATTATTTATTCTTCATCTGCATTAGATTTAATTAGCAGATGAGGATAATTATGCATACAGAACGAATAATTTATTTAAGTGCTGCGGACTTAGTTGATCACTTTAAGAATCTTGGCGCACCTCTGCCGTTCAGCCGCAGCAGCCTTGAAAAGGATAGATTAACCTGCTGCCTTGGTGGTATCCCTTACCGCCGGATCGGCGGACTCTGCGTCTACCATCCTCAGGGGATATTGGATTGGCTGGCCGGGCTGCCCATCATACAGCCGCAGCGCCACCATGCCCTTCCAGCATCTAGCCGTCGAGGCAAACCAACGAAACAGGAAAGCGTGGAGGCATCCAGGCGCGGGATAACTGTAAAAGAGCTGCGCGCTCAATCAAACTTCGTTTTGTCAGGGGGTGCAAAATGAGCCGCCCCGCCCTCAAACCCAATCACTTAAAAAACATTCCAACACTAGTTTTGGCTGGTCAGACAGACATGTTTTACCCGGAGGTGTGACATGCGCGAGTCTTCTCTAACTCCTACCAATTTGTTGACTCAGCAACGAAGCGCGCATCTGATGCCTGATCAAAAACTCATTCTGTTGGCTACCTGGTCAGCTCCCTGGATTAACTGCGCTGGGGTTGGGGAGTTGCCTCTCCGGCCCTTTGCTGCCGCCTTGGGATTTGATCCATCCGCTCTTGAGACTGGCATCAGCACGCTTGTTTTTTCTGACCTGTTGTTGTTCGACAAAGTGACAGGAGAACTCTTTGTTTTGGATTGGTTTAGATTCCACAAATTTAAAACAGAAATGTCACGCGGCATCCTGACACACACCACTGAAAAAATTCAATCCGACCTCATAAAAAAGGCAGTTGTTGAGAAATCAATGAGTTGCTTCCCAACAGCAACAGCAACATCAACATCAACAAAAGCAGCAGCAGCGCCTGCTTCTTCTTTTTTAAACCAGTCTGCAAAACACAAATTTTCTTTGGTCATCATAAAAAACGAGCAGGATCGAATCTTGTTCGATCAACTTGAAAAAAATAATGGCATTGAAAAAATTGAAGTAACGGCGCGTTTTTTAATTGCAAATGGAAAGCAGCCATATCTTTCTTCAATCAGCAAAATACTAGCACCAGCCAAAATAAATTCAGGAGGGCAAGCAAGTCACCAATCACACCAATCAGTAGTAATACCAGCAGTCAAAAAATACGATCCAATTGTCCGAGAAGCTGGGCTGGCCGCTGCAAAACAAGTAATCCGGCAATAAAACCTGGAGCGCGCGTGAGCGTCCTATAGACACCCGCTAAAATTAATTTCGCTTGCCACACTCTTTCTCGCAAATTCCCAAATGCGCGAGCGACAAGCGCGGGGCTCCCCTTCCCCCATAAAGACAAGCCACCTGTGCGGCTTGGGCTATTGGGAGGTACGCCACGGNNAACCCGTCTACCAGAGAGAGACAAACATGAGTACAAAATTACACCCGGCGCTGAAAATGACCTACGCGCAAAAAATTGAGCGCGCCGCTCATAAACGTGCAGTGCTGCTGGACTTCCTTGCGTCCGGCGAGGTGTTCACCACCGTTGCCCTGGCGGCGGAGCTGTTGCAACTAAGCGAACAAACTGTCCAACCTATGCTGAAGCGTCTTGTTGCCGAACAGATCTTGAGGGTGGACACGAAGGCGATACCGTTTTCAAAACTGAAATTGTATGGCATCACTGTCCACGGCCTCGCACTGACTGAATCTGCCAATCCAAAGTGCAATGAGTTCCGGGTCGGGCGGACGAAGCCCGGTTTTTTGGGTCATCATCTGGATTGTCAATTTGTCAGGATAATTATGCAGCAGCGCAACGGTTGGACGAACTGGGTGCCTGACAAACTCCTTCGAGGGGAGAACTCCAAGCGTTTAAGCACAATTCCAGACGGTCTGGCCACCATGCCGGACGGGTGTAGGGTTGCGGTGGAAATTGAACTCAACATAAAATCAAAACCTCGCATGACGGATATGGTGGCTGGGCATATTCACCAAATGGTGAAGGGGCATTACTCAAAGGTCTATTTTTTTACCCCGCACCTGGCTGCGCTGAAACGGGTCTTTAAATCTGTCGAGGCAATCAAGATGGACGGAGTCTTCGTAAAAATATCAGCATATCATCGCAGCCGATTCATCCTTATGGATATACGCAAGTTGAAAAACACGGACATTAATCCGGGAAACTCGGTTAGCAATGTGATAATTGATCTCTCCCTGTGAATGATGCCGTGGGTGTTGCGAATGTTGGTATACATTCGACACACACGGCATCGCACCCCCCGCATCTATCCACGGCATCTTCATGCCTTTCTGCTCCCCGCTCCGAGCTGCGCTCAGCGCGGGAATCGGAAGGCGGTGCATAGCGCCCAAAGCCGCGCCACCCAAGCATTAAAGCATCTCTAGGGACGTGGCTGGGAAGCGCCCCTTTTCGCTGTCGCTCTACCCGAGCAGGTCAACTGCGCGGAAGCCCCCGAAAAACCGCGCTGCGCGCTCGGGCAACCCGATTCAGACGTCGATTTTTCGCTGTGCTCAAAACCGCCTTGAATCAGGTTGCCCGAGCGCTCGCGGACGATGAAACTGTCCTTCGCTTCGGGAACTTCCGGGGCTTCGCCCCCACTCGATTTTTGGTTTCGGTTCGACGATGAAGCCGTCTCTCTCAACGCAAAAATTCGAGCGGCTCCCCCGATCCTTCCGCTGGCGCTACAGGAGGATTTCGCTTGTCGCTCATCCCCAATTCGCACGATGAGACTGTGCGAATCGGTGCCCCTGCGCCCTGCGGTTGCCAGAATCAAAATCCACGTCAAAACCAGAACCGATTGGCAGACTGGGCACCCTTGTCCTATAACTGTTTTTGGCTGACGCGCTCCGCTTGTCTCCCGGTGTTCAGGAAACGGGGCTGGGCGATGAAGCGGTCCAGTCCGTTTCCTGAAATCCGGTGGCGCTAGCGGCTTGTTGTTCGGGACACAGGGGATCACACGCAGTAAGCAGTAAGCGGTTAGTGGTTATCCATTACACGTTTCGGAAATGCTTCGCTTAATCCTGTAACTACACATCATCCGACACTCCACATAACGACACTTTGCTGAACTTCACTTTTGCAAACCGGACGTTCTCTAGCAAGTAGGTGGTTCAGTTAAAGAACGCCTGCACCGCCTCAAGGAAGTCGTGGGTAACGCGCTCGTTCACGTCCTCGCCGATCTCCAGCCTTTCGATTAGCTCGTTTTGGTGGCCGAACATTTCCAGCAGCAACGGCTTCAATTCGTCCAGATCGAAACTCCACCCGACCATGCCCGGTTCACCGGCCACGGCCTCGCCGGACAGCAGCAGCGAAAGGACGAGCGGCACGGTCTGGTCAATGCGGCTGGCGAAGAAAGACCAATACGGCCATGCCTCAAACAGTTTGGTAAACCATTCCCGCACTTCTGAAATGGCCTCAAGCTCGCGGGGATCGTCGTCGTAGCCGTGGAACACCAGCGTTACCGCGCCCTCGGCACTCATGGCGGAAGAACGGTCACTGGATAGGCTTTTGAGCGCGGCCAGCACTCCCGATATATCGCCAGCGGTGATCGCAGCAGAATCGCAAACGACAATCACTTGCTGGTCTTTAACGGGGGAAAAGCGCGGGGTGGGCATTAGCGATTCCGGTAGCAATACGGCATCACGCATCACCCTCCACTTCACCACCAGTAGGGTTCGCCCGATTTGCCAGCCGCGCCTTGGACAGCGCCACCGCCTCGTGCAGCTTCTGCTCCAGCAGTTGCCGGGACGGCAGGCCAGTCAGATATTCGGCAACATGGATGCCGGTTTGATCCAACTCAAGAAGCTCGATCTGTTCGCGCTTCTTGCCTGTGCATAGAATGATGCCCAGCGGCGGCGCTTCATCCGGCTCTTGCTCATGCTTGGCGAGCCAACGCAGGTAGAGTTCCATCTGGCCTTTGTCAGCGGCTTTAAATTCGCCCAGCTTCAGCTCGATGGCCACCAGACGTTTGAGTCGGCGGTTGTAGAACAGCAGGTCAATGTAAAAATCATCGTTGTCGATTTGCAACCGCTTCTGGCGGGCGACGAAAGTGAACCCCGCCCCCAGCTCCAGCAGGAAATTTTCCAGCTCGCGCAAGATGGCATCTTCCAAATCCTTTTCCAGATAGCGATCTTGCAGACCGAGAAAATCGAGGATGTAGGGGTCTTTGAGCACGAGGTTAGGACTCAGTTCGCCCTGCTCCCGCAGGGCTGCGAGTTCGGTGGTCAGCAACTCATCGGGCTTGCGCGACAATGCAGTACGCTCGAATAACATGGAATCCAACCGGCCTTGCAGGGTGCGTGTGCTCCAGCCTTCACTGCGGCACATCTCCAGATAAAATTCACGTTTAAGCGGGTCGTCAATGTAGATCAGGCTGCGCAAATGCGTCCAGCTCAATTGTCTACTCAGTGCGTAGACAATCTCCTCAGCCTCGAACACCTCGGCAAAGCGCAGCATGTGGCGCAGGTTCTTGGAGCTGAAGCCGCGCCCGTGTTCTGCCTCCAATTGTCTCGCTAACGTCGAGACAATCTGCTCACCATAGCCAGCGCGTTCGCCCTTGAGCACTTCGGTGCGGATGCGCTGGCCAATGCGCCAGTAAAGCAGCGTCAAAGCCGAGTTGACCGTAGCAGCCAGCCCAGTCTTGGCCTCGTCAATCAGGCGGCGAATGTCGCTGACAAGACCCGGTGCTGACGTGTGATCCACCACGTTCTGCGTACCTGACGGAGAGATTTTTTTACGAGTCATGTCTTACCCCTTCTTAAATATCGCGTAGCGCCGTAGGGCGTCAATAAGCTTGTCCTGAGCATCGTCGAATGGCGAAGCGCATTGCGCCGGATGAAAAGTATCAGTTACTTGTTTAACTATGCGGACTCCAGCAGCACCGTGCTTCCATCCGGTTGAACCTGAAGTAGTCGCCATCCATGAGTTCGAATATCCTCCATATGCTTATCATTTAGCGCACCCTGCTTCATCGCCAGACACAAGAGGTGCGTCGGGCGGGTCATGGCAACGTAGTGAAGTTTTAGGCGAGCTTCTTGGCGTGTACCATCGGCTTTTTTCCATCCATGTTTTTTCTTGGTAAACCAAGGCAAAATAAGTTCAAGATTGTGGTCATACCAAAAAGTCTCAAGCACCAAGGTCGCAGTATGGGTTTGGCCTTTTACCGAATGGATCGATCCAGCTTGGATAGAAACTTCCCTCCCATTCTTGCGGTAACGAAAAATGTTGTTCCTTATTCTGTTTGCGTCGGAGGGTGTTGCTGGTGTAAATGGCGTGTCATTCCACGTCAGAAAACCATCAACATCTGCTGATAGTGGCGATCCGGCAATTGCTTCCGCGATGCTTCGTACTATACCGAGCCAATGATCTTCCCATGTTTCTGTTGTTGGCGTTTTCTGCTTCACTGTGAATTGCACGATCAGGTTCTGGTATTGCTCACGAATATCAGGTGAAGTCTCCAAAAATTGGAGAATATGCCGATGGGGGTGCTTGGGGCGGATCAGAGATTTTTCTCCCGTCGTAAAATCTGACAATCGAAGAAAGCCCTCGGCAATCTTCTCGACCATCGCATGAGTTTCACGCTGCAGCTCCGATTTACCTTGTCCGGCGAAGACGTACTGCATGAAAGTATGGGGAGTTGGATCATGCTTTGTGAGTTCCGGGTCGTAATCTGGCCAATAGTGCCCGATATGATTTGGGAACTTGTGATCCTTATCCTCGTCGGGTGGCCTGTGTATCTGGCCGACTGCCATAGCTGCAAACCATTCTTCACGCAATTCCAGATCAGAGAAGGTTTCAAGGAGCAGTTCTCCGTATGCGTCCAGAACTTTGGCAGCGCTATTTTCATCGAACAGAAAAATAGTGTGTTGCTCAGATTTAGAACCTGACGCGAGGGATTTCTTGGGGCCGAGTCCTTGAAGACCATAGGGTTCAAGTCCAAGAGGATCGGCCATATCGGCAATTGTTTGACCGAAGCGATAACTATTGGGCAACTCCATCTTGCTCGCGCCAGGAAACTTGTCTGTTACTGCTTCTTCAGCGCCCTGAAAATCGAAAATCGCTTGGTTCGCATCTCCAAAACGCTGGCGGATAACCGCATTATCACCTTCCATAAATATCCGATTCAGAATTGCCGATTGCTCTTTGCTGTTGTCCTGCGCCTCGTCAATAAACAGTAGTGGGAAGCGGTCACGAATCGTATTAGCAAGTGCAGGGTACATCTTCAGTGTGAGGTGACCATAGGCGAACGTGTCTTCGTATGATGCATAACCATCCTTGAGAATGGCGCATTTCCATTTATCAATTTGATTGAAAGCATCCGATTTACCGTTACGGTTCAAATTAAGGTCAACATTCCCTGCTTTAAGGCGGATATCCAAATTGTCACCTACATAATAAGCGTGACAGACAGCCGAAATGCGGAACTCTTCATTCTGAATCTTGCGATACAAATATCCAGGCAAATTTTTTCCGCCACCACTGAGCTTCAAAATCTTGCGTTCAGATATATCAGTGTCAAATCGGGTGCTGCTGTAGCCGCGTGATCGCAACAGTGGTAACGCCAGAAACTCGTTTACGAATCCATGAATGGTTCCAATGTAGTGCGGATAGCTAAGCAGTCGTCGCCCAGCAGCGGTGTTGCCAAGGTGCTTCTCGATCTCGTGGCGAGCTGCGTTTGTGTGGGAGAGTACGCAGATGCCACGGGTACGGCATTGCCATTTCTCCGCCAGAATCGCCAGCTTAGCCACAAGAAGGGTAGTCTTGCCGCTGCCCGGACATGCAGCCACATCAATGCTGTCCATGCACTTGAGAACCTCTTGGCGCGGATCAGTCCCTTCCGTTCCATAAAAAGCATCAACTGGCAAACCCAAGAGTTGAGATGCCCGACAAATGTCTTCCTCCGTGACCGTTGGTGACTCGAATGTGCCTTCGCTGCTCATTCTTAGCCATCCGCTTTGGGCGCAGTATCAATTTCGCCGGTCACATAATCGATAGCCTCAACCAAGTAGAGTGGTAGCACTTTCCGCCAAGCATCAGGTGTGAGCTGCTTGCCCTCCAGTGCTCCGGCCAGATGCTGAGCGGAGATAGTTTTGGACGCTTTGGTTCCGGTCGTGAATAACGCATAGACCTTTGTCGCGAGGAGTTCCTTATAGGAGCAGACATCAGCTAAGCCGTTCGAAGTGTTATTGTTGGCTTCCTGCTCAAGACTATTGAAGTCCGTCAGTGCTTTTTGTTCCTCAGCCTTTGCAGTTGCCTCATCCAAGTCCTTACCCTGTTTCGCAAGTGCGTCATCCTTCTTCGCAAGATGCGCAGCCACATAAACATCTTTGGCAAGACCAAAATAGGCGAGGTCATACTCCAGCGTCCATTCGTCAGCGATAAAGGTTTTGACTGTTTGTCCGGTTGTCTTTTTACGCAACTCAGCCCGTTTTTCTTTAATGCCCGTTTCGCCAAGCTCCCCTTTGGTGGGAAGCTCCTTTTTGATACTCGACTTTCCGCAATCTGGCATCACGTCCATATCGGTTACACAGGCTACTGGGATACCAAGTTGCCCAGCCTTGGCAATGTCACGTCGCTGGAAGATTCGGGCATAGCGGCGTAGCCCCACTCCGCCGACATTGACGATGGAAACCCCGTACTCAGTGAAGTCACGTCCGATAAGCTTTGCCAATGTGGGCAGCAGGATATTTTCTGCATCACCTTCGACGATCATGACGCCTCGCGCGAAGAAAAGATTAGCCTTGGTTACATCAAGGAAACGCTCAAGAAAACGGTAGTCAGATGGCTCCAATTCCGTTTCGTTCTTCGCCAGAGAAAAGGCGTGTCCGCTCTGGATCATTACCATGTTGTCCAGATTAATGGCAGACGCGAGATTAGGGCTATGCGTGGTGACGATAATTTGAACGCCCTTTTCTTCAGCCTGCTTCTGTAAGTATTTCATCACCCGTAGCTGACGCTGAGGGTGCAGGTGGGCTTCTGGTTCCTCAATGAGCAACAGCTTATTGCACTCGTCCTCTTGTGCCATGAGAAGAAGCTCGCAAGCCATGAAAAGCAGGTTGTTGGAGCCCAAGCCAAGCTTGCCGCCAGCATCCGGCTTACTCCCAGAGCCAAGACTAAGGTCGAGCTTTTCCAGCAGTTGGCGTAACCTATTATCTGGCGAAGCATTTGTACCACTCACCTTGATACTGCTCTTTAGCCCATCACCATGTAGCGAAAGCTTGGTGAGATGGGTGTCGATCTTTTCTCGTGTTGCGCTAATCCCCTGCTGTTGCCCAAGCAGCGCGTTGGCGAAGTCGCCTATGCCGCGGACGTTGAGTTGCTTCGGATCGGATGTCGTATTCGGATCGTATTCCTGGCCATCTTTTACGTCTCCTGTTCGGTGCAATACTTGGGACAAGCGCGAACCACGCCCGGCTGATAGCGCCGATTCAGCGTCGCGTAGCGGACGGAGATAGGTGGCTCTTAGCATTTCACGCACCTCTGGGGCGAGTTGTGGACCATCCCCATTTTTTCCTGAGCGTAATTCGACACGCCGGAAAGGGCGGCCTTTTGGCGCAACTCCTGTATCTACTGCTATCCAGTTGATGCAAAGGAAAGGCGGTTCATTCTTCTCAGAATCTCCGTATGTCAGGTATTCAACAAAAGCCCTTAAATCCCGTTGACTCAGATTCTCGAACCGGCAAACGATGCGGATTTCCCTTTTGGTGTCGCTCTTATGAAAGTCAGATTCCTCAATACGAAACCAATCCTGATCCGTCGTGCCTAGAGCAAAGCGCAGAGCATCAATGACAGCGGTCTTGCCTGAGTCATTCTCACCCACAAGCGCTGTTAGGCCAGGTCGCAGAGGAATTACGAGTGCCTGCTCGCCCGCTCCGAACAACCTGAAATTCTCAATACGTAATTCAGAGATAAACATTCATTTCACCCTACCCTAAACACCTTCATCACCCCACCCACCAAATGGTTGATGACCTTCACCGCAATCCGTCCCGACTCCGGTTTGTTGAAAACCTGCGTAAACGTAATGCAAGGTATCAATAAGCGAAGCGCATTGCACCGGATATTTCATTCGACGCAATAACGATTGCGCCCTACGCGGGCTGGATATTTAATTTTCAGTCTCTTGATGTATTTGTTCTGCAATAACCCTTCGAATTTCACCATTTTCCAAAGTTACCTCAATTCGGTTTATATATAACTTTGCGCTATTCTTGCATGGTTTTATTTTTTCAAAAAGCCAGGCGGTGAGTAACCCAATATCAACTTCGCTGGCAACATGGACTATTACATCCAAAACATCAGGAATGCTTATATTACGCCGCTCAATAACAGGCGGAATGTTTACTTTAACGCCAAGAGGAAACCCATCTCTCAAGCCAGAGATAAGCATCGGATGATTAGTACGAACAATAATTTTCATGAATACCCTAACGAAGCTGTAGAAAAAGTAATGGCTAGGAACAAAATGCTATAAAGCTAGACTTGGCCCTCTAGGTTCGCTTGGCCCTTCGCGTAAATATCCGTGAACTGCCCCGATCCACATTCGGTGCAATGCCGATTGCCGCTTACGCGGGTTAAATGCGCGAATGATTAAGTAAAAAATACCCACCAGATTCCCAATGAAGTTGCCTGTATTCAAAGCCTATGTCTTTAGATAATTTATCTATCGTAGGCATATACGCCTCTGGAAACCTATCACCGAGAATAACGCCGATCAAACATTTGCTTACTTTAAACTCAGGGGGCGCGATGGTACCGATTCCAGATTCTTTTCTTCGCGCAACGATCCTGTGTTCATGCTCATCTATATAGTCGAGTTGTTTGATAAATAACAATTCCCTTTTATATTTTTCAAAATGATCAACAGCAATACTATCAGGCGTTTTTCCATCAAATGAATCGGAGTTTATTTCTATTGAATCATACTCAGAGTTTTCGTATAAATATTCCTTGTAATCCACATCGTCTTGATAAAACAAATACATCTCATCCTTGTATTTTTCCCGTAATAAACTTATCAATTTTTCTTTTGAAAATACCAAACATATCCCTTTGTGATTCTCGCCATATTGTGACCACATTCTAGATCTTAAAGCCCCGAGTGTTTTTAATGAACCGTACTCAAAAAAGTTCGCGCAGCATGAAATAAATGAAACATCCTTTAGTAATTTGTCCAACACTTCGCACGTTTTATCAGCTTTATCTCTAACTTCCTCCCAGCCCCATCCGCCATCACCGATCATTTTATCTTTATACTCGTGAGGATCATTTGCATCTGCAAAAGACGAAAATTTGAAACAGTCCTCAAAAAGTATTTTTTCTAGTGCGGTTGAATTTCGGGTGTAATGGAATACAGCGTCATGAGCAGATATAGACGTTAAAAATTCATCGACTGTGTTGTTTCGTAGCTTCATTTTTTAATCACATTAATTAGGCCAACGTAAAATAGCTCGTGTAAGTAGAGTGCAATAACCAACCTGCATTGCGCCGAATGTTAGCACCAAACCCCAAGGTAAAAACTAATCGCGGCACCACAACCATGCTGTCACTTAACTCACCAAGCCCAGCCGGGCAATGCTTCCAAACGGGACTTGCGCTCTGGAGACAATCTTCCTTTTGCAGATCGTTGCCTGACAACCCATCCCCCGAGCTTATATCCGTCAAGAGTCTCGTAGTTGTTAGGTACTTTGGCATGCCCTTCGCTATCCACAAATTTCTTGAGATAGTCAAACCAATCGTCCCACTTTAATAAAGCACGCTCAGCCCAACTCCAGTCAGGCAATGCTTCCAGCCGTGCTTTACACTCTGGTGATAATCTTTCTCTTGTGACTCGTTGGCGGCCAACCCAATCCCCTAGGCGAAATCCATCTGTCGATTGATATTCGATTGGTACATTGGCATACCCTTCTTTTTTCACAAACTCAATAAGATGGTCAAATCCTATTTCCCATTTATCTGCATGAGGAGTCCAACCCCATCCGGGTAATGCTTCGAGTCTAGCTTTGCGATCCGGTGGCATAATATCTTTTGTAGATCGCTGAACAGTGATCCACTGACCAAGCTTATATCCATCAGAAGCTATGGCACCCCTTACACCCTTGGCATGCCCCTCCTTATCGGTGTATTCCTTTAGATGGCGAAATCCTTCTTCCCATTTATATGCATGAGGATCCCATGTCCAATCTGGCAAAGTCTCCAAGCGCATTTTTCGCTCGGGTATCATGCTGTTCATATTTTGTCTTTGCGTAAATAGCCATACGCCAAGCTTATAACCACCAGCAGTTATAAACGTAATGGGTGCCTGACAGTGCCCTTCGCGCGCTACAAATTCCATAAGATAACGAAACCCTTGTTCCCACTTTTCAGCATGCGGATCCCACGTCCAACTTGGTAGTTTCTCTAGTCTTGTTTTTTGATCCTCTGACAGGATATTCCTCTTTCTGTCCCGATTTGAACCAACCCATGATCCGAGGCGATATCCATCTGCGGTTTTAAAATCTCGAGGTGGTTGACTGTGCCCCTCTCTTTCTGAAAACTCCTTGAGATAGCGAAAGCCAATTTCCCATTTTTCAGCATGCGGATCCCATGTCCATCTTGGCAATGCTTCCAGCCGTGCTTTGCGCTCCTGTGGCATGCTGCCCATATTTGTTCGCTGAACGGAAACCCACTGGCCGACTCGAAATCCATCAGCAGTTATCAACTTTTGGGATGGTTGAGAGTGTCCTTCCCGAGCTGCATACTCCTTGAGATATTGAAATCCTTCTTCCCACTTCGCTTCAAGCACATCCCATACCCAACCGGGTAATGCTTCTAACCGCGCTTTACGCACTGCCGAAATGGAGTCACTTTTTTCTCGCTGAACCCTTACCCATTGACCAAGGCGGTGTTCATCTGCCGTTTTGTAATCTTGTTTAATTCTTACATGTCCTTCTCGTTCTATAAACGCCTCCAATAAACCAAAAAAGAAATTCCAAGATGCCGTGACTTGCTCAACCAGATAGGTGCGCAGCGCGCTACCAAAATTCGCATCCACCGTGGCAGGCAAATCAATGCTGATTTTGCGCAGGCCATCGGCGCTGACACCTGAACCCTGCTTCCTGCCCATCTCAGTTCTGATCTGATCCAGCTCACATGCCAGCACATCGTCGTGCGCCTTCAACGCATCCAGCACATCCCAGATCGGTTTGAAGTTGCTGGCCTCTATCGTGTCTTCGGCATTCTGTCCGGCGGCGATAAACACCGGTAATACAATCGTGCCCGCCTTCTTGTCTGGGCTCAGGCGTATGGCACGACCCACGGCTTGAATAATGTCCACCTGGCTGCTGCGCGGATCAATAAACGCCACGCCATCAAGCGAGGGCACGTCCACGCCTTCGGACAGGCAGCGCGCATTGCTCAGCACACCGCGTTCGTCTACGCTCAGGGCTTTGAGTTGGTCGAGCTTGATTTTGCGTTTGTTGGCGCTCATGTTGCCGGAAACGAAGTCGGTGCGCAGCGTTCCGCTGGGGCGGTGTTCGTCGCTGATCCACTGCATGGTGTTTTGCATGTCGGTGGTGAAGTCTTCCGCGCGTTTGACGCGGCTGTGGAAGCTGATGATGCGCTTGAGGTCGTAGTCTTTGATGGCTTTGAGCAGGCCGATCTGGGCGGCGAGCGATTCGCTGTCGGTTTCAATTCCCGTTCCGGTGGTCACTAAATCTCGGTTCGCAATCCACTGCGCGATGGTGGGGTCGTCCACGCCGATGATGACGACGCGGTAATCGGTGAGCAGTTTGCGTTCGATGGCTTTGCCGAACGGCAGGGCATACAGCACTTCGCCAAACAGGGCGGCGTTGTCCATGCCGACGACTTCGACCCCGCGATCTTCGGCAGCTTTATGGACGCTGCTGGTGTAGGTGCGCGGAGTGGCGGTGGCAAATAGCCGCTTGGCGCTGCGTATCTGGGCGTTGTCGAGGATGGTGCTGAAGTCGCTGCCGACCTTGCCCGCGCAACGGTGGGCTTCGTCCGCCACCACCAGATCAAACGCGGGGATGGACGGGTCGGCTTGGGCGGCGGCGATGACTGAGGAAGATTGGTAGGTGGAAAAAACCACGCGGTTGCCTGCGCCGCCGAGAAAGCGTTTTACTTCGTCGGCATCCGAGGTGACGGGAAAGGCCAAGTCGGCCACGCTGTGGATGGCTTCGTCGTTACCCTTGCTGCCGACGGTTTGATCCGAGCAGACGCACAGCACTTCAAACGGGGTGGCGGCAGCGAATGTCCATTCGCGCAAAAGCTGGGACAGCAGTCCCAAGGACGGAACCAGCACCAGAGTGCGTTGCGCGTTCAGGTATTCTTTGATCCACACCGTGACGTAAGTCTTGCCCGTGCCGCAAGCCATAATGAGCTGGCCACGGTCGGCGCTTTGCAGCCCTTGCACCACGGCGGCTCTGGCTTCGTTCTGGTGGTCGCGGGGTTCGGGACGTGGTTTGCGCTTGGCTTGCGGGAGTGCGGCAAAGTTGGCGGGATAGTCCAGCGCAGATTTGTCGAAGTCGGAGAGCAGAAAGCGGATGACGGATTTTTCCTGCGCATCGCAGACTTGCCTGGCATTCGCTCCGATGCGGTCGGTGGTGGCGATCAGCAGGCGGTGCTGGATGCTGGGCCGGTTCGATTCGCTGAGGAATTTATCGACATCGTGTTTGGTGATGTCGTAGTCGGGTGAGTAGCACTTGGACTGCACCGCCCAGTGGTCGCCGTTCTTGTGCAGAAACACCAGATCAATGCCGCAGTCCGCGCCCCAGCGTCCCGGCCATTCATCCCACAGCCACACCTGGTCAACTTGCGTCGCCCATTCAGGATCGGCTTTGAGGAACCATTTGACGAAGTGCTCGAACTGCTTGCCGCGCTTGAGCGGGTCGGGGTCGAGGCTGTTGTAGAAATCGGAGAATTGGGTGGGCATTTCGTATCAACTATTCACAACGGAGATGCGAATAGTGTATCAGCGACGGTCACGCTGCGTAGCGTTGAATTGTCACTTCCATCTTCGTCATTCCGGCGAAGGCCGGAATCCAGTTGATTAAAAATCTCCCGCGATAACCAGCGACTTTGCTGGCGCTGTTTGTCAGCTTAGTCGAATGGCTAGTAGTTTTACCAAATCGGGTCAAAACCACGGTTTTGTCCGCTACGCGGAATGTTTGTTGCTAGATTCCGGCCTACGCCGGAATGACGGGTGGGGCGATGGGCGTTTTCCCGGCGCGGTGCGATTCGGTTAAACTTCCGCGCATGAAACAATCACTCGAATGGAACAGGAAAGCATTGCTGCAATCGCCGTTGTTCGCGCCGTTGCATCCGCTACTCGCCCGCCTTGAGGGCGATGGATTTCCCTTGATGCACGATTGCAATGCGCTGCTTGCTGCATTTCAGCCGCCCATCACCGTGCAGTACGGATTGCCATTGCGCTTTGTGGCGCAGGAGACCGGCAAGCTGCCGTTCGAGGCGCAGTATGAACCGCGTTGTTATCTCAAGGGCGAAGTGCCGACGCGCGAACACAACTGGCACGACTTGCTCAATGCGCTGGT
>PLYB01000278.1 GCA_003151655.1 Gallionellaceae bacterium
TTGGCTTGCACCGCCCAGTGATCGCTGTTCTTATGCTGAAACACGAGATCAATGCCGCAGTCCGCGCCCCAGCGTCCCGACCATTCATCCCACAGCCACACTTGGTCAACTTGCGTCGCCCATTCGGGATCGGCTTTCAGGAACCATTTGACGAAGTGCTCGAACTGCTTGCCGCGCTTAAGTGGGTCGGAATCGAGGCTGGTGTAGAAATCGGAGAATTGGGTGGTCATTTAGGTTTCGTCGTACCGGCGAAGGCCGGTATCCAGTTAATTATATATCTCGTGCGTCGCACGAACAAAAGCAACGGCATTTTGAATAAAGGCGCTGGATACCGGCCTGCGCCGGTATGACGGGTGGGTGCATGGATTGTTACTTTGAGTTTGGCTAACAAATAGTGTCATACAAATCTTTCCAGTCAGGATTGAAGTCTTCGATTAATTTTAGTTTCCATGCACGCTGCCATTCTTTGATTGCCTTTTCTCGTTGAATGGCTGAGTCCATTGTTTCATGCACCTCGTACCAAACTAACTGTTCCACTCCGTACTGTTTGGTGAAGCCTTCGACAACGTGATTTTTGTGCTCCCACACGCGCTTGACCAAGTCCGAGGTTACACCCACGTACAGCGTGCCGTTACGCTTGCTTGCCAATAGATATACACAGGGTAATTTACTCATTTCACCACGTCGTCGTACCGGCCCTTCGACAGGCTCAGGACAGGCTGTCCTACGGTCAGGCCGGTATCCAGTTAATAATATATCCTGTGCAACGCACGAACAAAAGCAACGGCATGTTTGATAAAGGCGCTGGATACCGGCCTGCGCCGGCATGACGGGAAAGAGTGATGCTTCTTAACCTGCCCCGTCACGCGCCTCAACCCGCTGAAGCCTGTGACCCGTCCAACTTGACCAGCGCATATTCAAAACTATCCGAAAGCGCGCGCCAACTGGCATCGATGATGTTGGTGCTTGCGCCGACCGTGGTCCACACGTGACCGCCGCCTTGAAAGGTGATCAGCACGCGTATCTGCGCGGAGGTACCGTTACCGCTGTTTAGGATGCGTACTTTATAGTCGATCAGGCAAACCGTTTTCAACACGGGATACACATCTTCCAGCGCGCTGCGCAGCGCATTGGAAAGCGCATTGACCGGGCCGTTGCCCTCTGCCGCCACCAATTTCACCTCTGCATTCACCTTTACTTTGACTTTCGCTTCCGACACTAACCCGTGCCCCTGGCGACGTTCGGCGATGACCATATAATCGACCAGCTCGAATGGCAGCTCGTACTCGGTTCGCAGGCGATGCAGCATCAATTCCACGCTGGCTTCGGCGGCCTCAAAGGTAAAACCTTCATGCTCCAGATGTTTGATATGGTTGAGCACGCGTTGGGCATCTTCGTTATTCAGATCAATGCCCAAGTCCTGCGCGCGCAACTGGATGTTGCCGCGCCCGGACAGCTCCGAAACAATGGAGCGCATTTCGTTACCCACCATCGTCGGATCGATGTGCTGGTAGGAGTCTCTTGCTTTCAGCATTGCCGCCACATGAATGCCGCCCTTGTGGGCAAAGGCGCTATGCCCGATGTACGGCGCGTGGTTGTAATGCTTGAGATTAACCACCTCGGCGACATAATGCGCCAGCCCTGTCAGCTCGCGTAACTGCTGCGGTGTCACCACCTGCTTGTACATTTTGAGTTGCAGATTGGGAATGATGGTGGTCAGATTGGCATTGCCGACGCGCTCGCCGTAACCATTGATCGTGCCCTGTACCTGCGTGCAGCCGCCGCGCACCGCCGCCAGCGAATTGGCCACACCGCAACCGCTGTCGTTGTGGCAATGAGCGCCCAACGGAGTCGATATGTGCTGGCGCACTTCGCGCACGATCTCTTCGACTTCCCACGGCAGCTTGCCGCCATTGGTCTCGCACAACACCAACCAGTCTGCGCCCGCATCCGCAGCGGCTTGCAAGGTAGCCAAGGCGTAATCTCGATTGGAGATAAAGGCATCAAAAAAATGCTCCGCATCGAACATCACTTCGCGCCCTTGCGCTTTAATATAGCTCACGCTGTCGCGGATCATCGCGAGGTTTTCTTCCAATGTTGCTGACAGCACCACCTTGACGTGATATTCGGAACTCTTGCCCACCATTGTCACCACCGGCGTTGCCGCATCCAGCAAAGCCTGCAAGTTGGCATCCTGCTCGCATTGGGAATGCTTTTGCCGGGTACGACCGAAAGCCGCCAGCTTGCTGGCTCCCAAATCCAGCTTGGCCGCGCGTACAAAAAATTCGGCATCTTTGGGATTGGAGCCGGGCCAGCCGCCCTCGATGTAATGAAAACCGAAATCGGCGAGGCGCTTGGCGATGACCAGCTTGTCGTCAACAGAGAGAGAAATATCTTCGCGTTGCGTGCCGTCACGCAGGGTGGTGTCGTACAGAAAAACTTGGCTCATAGCAGCGCACCAGAGTTAGCTGGGCGAAGTCTAGCATTTTATTCGCCCAACCCCGTAGGGGCGTATGGCAATACGCCCTTTTTTGCAACCATATGAAATACCACGAAGGGCGTATCGCCATACGCCCCTACGGATTGTTTTGCCGCCGCATCCACACCATCAATAACAAACCCAACAATGCCGTAACCGCACTCATCGAATACAGCACACTCGCGCCCCAGTGCTGCCAGATCGGACCGCTGGCCAAGCCGCCCACCACGCCGCCCGCGCCATAAGTGATGCTGCCGAACAGAGCTTGCCCCTTGGATTGATGGCGTCCCTGAAAGAATTCATGCACCAGCCCCACCGAGGCCGCGTGATACGCGCCGAAGGTGAGCGCATGCAACACTTGCGCAAACATCAACAGCACCACCCAGTCTACCGTCCAGCCGATGAGTAAGAAACGCAAAATCGCTGCGCTAAAACTAATCAGTAAAATGCGGGTAGCGCCAAAGCGCCGCACCAGCGCAGGCATTACAAAAAATACGCCGATCTCGCAGATCACCCCCAGCGCCCATAACCCGCCCACCGCACTTTTGGCATAGCCGTGCTCGACCAGATAGATAGAATAAAACGTGTAGTAAGGGCCGTGCGCCACCGACATCAAAAAACACGCGCCGAACAATGCCAGTACGCGCGGCTGCAACACAATCTGCTTTACCGACTGGTGATCGGTGTGATGTGCAAGCACTTCGGTCTTGGGAATCTGCCGCGAAAAGATCAGGATGCCGAGCTCGCACACCAGCCCCGCCCACAACAACCAGGCAATCGCGATGTAATCGAAAGCATAGCCCAAACCCACCACCGACACGATGAAACCGATGGAACCCCATGAACGAATGCGCCCGTAATGCGCCGTGTTTTTGCCGAGGTAACTCATCGTGGTCGCCTCGACCAACGGTATCGACGCGCTCCAGAAAAACGCCATCAGCGCCAGCACCAGAAACAATCCCCAGAAACTGGTGGTAACAAACACGCCCAGATAGAACAACGCACTCAAGGTCGCCGCAATTTGCACCACCAATAATCTTTTTCCGGTGTGATCCGCCAGCCAGCCCCAGATATTCGGCGCGANNAATAGAATCCGGCGATGCGCCAGTGATAGTTTTTATGAGTACTCACAAACAGATTTCAGAAATATTGAAAAGCGCCATTGCGTTACTACACCGGATTGTAACCGCTACTGCGCCCGCCCCTGCATCCGGCATGTTAGCGCTGCCCATGTACGCCCAGGAACTCGAGCACTTCATCAAGACGAGGCATTTCATGGAATTGTCGTCCTGTTAAAGTATCGCTATCCCATTGAGCTCTTGAACCCAGATACAGTTGAACTGCCACGTCGATATGAGGTGCGCCATCGATGCTCCCCACGGGGACACAAAGCAAGGAGAAATCTCTGAATTTATTCGGAACCGGGCTGCCACAGCAGGAACAAAAATTCACCTTGTAACCATTTTCTTTCGCATATGACGATATGCCTTTTTCCCCGCGAAGCCATGTGAACGCCCTCTCCGGGACTAGCAAGGTCGTAGAAAACGCTGATCCCGTGGCTTTTCTGCAGATCGAGCAGTGACACTGGTACGCGATTAAGCTCTTTGCTGAAAACTTATACCCAATAGCTCCGCAAGAACATTGACCGTGAACTTCTTCCATTTAATGAACCGCCGTTCAGTTTGATTTAAGTCGCTTAAGACTTAGTCAATGAATCAATTACGCTGTCGATCTCAGTCTGCCCGACAACAGTACGATCTCCCTTAAGGGTCACTTGCCCCGAAAGCAATCCTTGGTACATTTCCACATATTGCTCAGCCCACGGCTTGGGTACGCCAGCATTAATAAGAGCATCCAACCAGCCAGCTTGCGGAATATCAACAATTTGAATGGTCTTTTTCAGTGCTCTGCCAACTTTTTCCGCCAACTGCTTAACGGTGTAACTGGGGCCGGTGAGATCAACGATTTCGTTTTTTGGCCCTGCCATGAGAGATTCCGCCACCAATTGCCCGATGTCTTTGGTTGCAATCATCGGCATTGCGATGTCCTGCGAAGGAAGCATATTGGGATAAATGCCCGCCGCTTTGGCTGCGCCAATTCCTTGGGCAATATTCTCCATAAAAAAACCAGCCCGTATGGCAGTGATTTTTGCTCCACACGCGCGCAATGAATTTTCAAAATGGTGGAGCCCCTTAATCGGGCCGGTTCCTTCGGCAAGATCCGCGCCAATTGATGAGAGCATCACCACATGGGGAACCTGAGCTTCTTTGACCGCAGCGGCAATGGTTGCGCCCAGTTTTTTCTGATCCTCCAGAATATCGACCGAAGCGAAATTAGGCGGCAGTAAAAAGAATGCGCCTTTGGCTCCGTGAAGGATAAGCGATAAAAATGCCTGGTCTTCCAAATTTCCCACCACAACCCCAGCACCACGCTTGGCCCACTGCAATGCTTTTGCTTCATCACGGATGATAACGCGTATTTTTTGTCCTTGACTGAGTAATGCTTCAGCGGCGGCGGCTCCGACGTGTCCGGTAACTCCTGCGATGACGAACATCATTTTCTCCTTTTATTAATGTGTAAAACGCTTATAAATGTTGAGCCTCATGAAGAACATCCGGCCAAACTATACGATTATTCGCACTCAGACTAATTAAGAATATAGCGCATTGTTCCGCGAATCAAATAAGTCTGAACGTCAAATATTTTCACCTCCCCCCTTGAAACCTGAATCACCACCCCCATTTGCGGGAAGTCGATGAATGGAGAGATACATGAAACACTCAGAAAAAACCCCGCAAAACCCCGAAGTAACCGCAGCAGAACAACAAGTTGAAGCAGCTCCCGCCCCGGAAGTAATGCCCAGCATGGAAGAAATGCTCAAGCAAGCCGAGCTGAATGCGCAAGAGCACCACGATGCCTGGCTGCGCGCCAAGGCCGAAGGCGAGAACATCCGCCGCCGCGCGCAAGAGGACATCAGCAAAGCGCAGAAATTCGCGGTGGAGCGTTTTTCCAACGAGATGCTGGCGGTGATGGATAGCCTGCAAGCCGGGCTGGCAGTGGAAACGGCCAGCGTGGAAAGCTTCAAGAGCGGTATGGAATTGACGCTAAAGCAGCTTTCCAGCGTATTTGAGAAATTCAACATCAAGGAAATCAACCCGGCTGGCGAAAAGTTCGACGCGCATAAGCATCAAGCCATCGGCATGATCGATAGCGAGCAAGAGGCCAACACCGTGGTTACTGTGATGCAACGCGGTTACAGCTTGAACGAGCGGGTACTGCGCCCGGCCTTGGTGATGGTGGCTAAGGGCAAGGAATAATTCAGTTGCTAGTCGTTAGACGTTAGTCGCTAGTTGGTGTGCATGCTGCGCTGCTTTTTTAACTACCGACTAACTACTAGCGACTAACGACTAAAAGCAACACTTGAAATACACCGCCCCCGCCCTAACGTAGGGCGGCGTGGCAACAAAAGCATTCAATCTTTAAGCATCTAACTGAAAGGAAAGCATCATGGGAAAGATTATCGGTATTGACTTGGGCACGACCAATTCTTGCGTGTCTGTTATGGAAAACGGCAAACCTAAAGTGATCGA
>PLYB01000040.1 GCA_003151655.1 Gallionellaceae bacterium
TTTCCGCATGTTAGGTGCGCCGGTCAGAATCTTCACCGCCACACCATCGCGCATGACCCGAAGCGCGTAGTTTTGGAACTCACGCACGCCAAAGTCTGGATCGACGAAGATGACGCGACGCTGCGCCATGGCCACGAGATTCGCCACATACGCTTCNNTCGACGCCAAAGGATGGTGCGGCAAGCTCAACAGGTGCAGACAGCGGGATCGTCACCCGTCCTCGGGCCGCCTCTTCGTACCAAGCGAGCGCTTCGACAACGGACGTCTGCAGAGCCGAAACCGCAAGCGTCACGTCGCCACCCAAGTTGGGAACCGCCCATGGCTTTTCCCCCGCACTGAAACTCTCAGGCACCGGGATATCGCGCGGAAAGAGTTCGACATACCCAAAGAGCAAATATTGTTTCTTTGCGGCACGCATCGTCGCCAGCCGAACCAGTGCACCGTGGTAGTCGGTCGCGGCTTTGCGCCATATCGCCGCCTGCTGCGCTGAGTCGGTCCTATCGAGGTGCTCTGCCACTGTATCTCCGTTTCGTAACTGTCCATCTTTCCTCCAGCTGGCCAGTCAATCACTGTCCGGCGAGGGGTCTCGAAAAACATTTTTACCATGTGGCACATAGTTACCTTCTGTCCAACGCACCACATAGCAGGTATTCAGATGCTGGTGGAATTTACCATATAACGTCGCCTTTACCCTCAGCGGACGGTCGAGACCGTTACTGCCAATGAGTACTTCTCGGCCAAAGCGGACAAATTGAATCGCATTGTTAAAAGACAGCTTTGGCGTACATTCCTGACAGTCGGGCTGTAAGATGTCTACAGACTCGGAGGGCGATTCAGAACCTCGCGTGGCATGGCCCATAGTTACTGCTAAAACTAATCTTTTGAATCAGGAAATGTTTTGAATACTGAAAAATATATTATCGACTACTCCAAACTCGAGGCCTGCGACATCATCCTCACGGCGGAAACTTCCACGACAAGCAAGCTCATCAGAGGGATGACTTGGGGTAAATACTCTCACGCAGCAATCTATGTTGGTGGGACAACGATCGAGGCAACGCTGAAGGGTGTTTTCTCAAAAAATCCTCAGCGGCTTGTTTTCGAGGGCGAGAATCAAGTTGCGATTTTTCGAAGCAGGAGGGCGTTGACCGAAGTCGAAATCAGGAAGATATGTGAGTACGCCCGAGGTCAAGTTGGCAGTCTTTACGCACTCCCGGAAGCGATTGCTATCCGAGGTCGCTCACTACTTAAGATGCCGGAAACGAGGAAGCAATTTTGTTCAAGACTGGTTGCTAAATCATATGAGGCGGCAGGATACGATTTAGCAAACCTCAGGCATCCAGCTTACTGTACTCCAAAGCAGTTGGGGTTGTGTAAATCCTTTTACCAAGTCCAGAACATTATTAGACGGGCCAGTGATGGCGAAGTCTTGTTCGCCAATTCACCAGACCCTGGGGTGCGGGCAAAACATCACTTGTTCGAATGATCGAGGCGCGGCTCAGGGCGGCCGCAAAGCCCGACGAAAACACCTATGTTGTGGTCACATTCAATCCCTGGCTTTACCAAGATTTTGAGGGTGCCCGTAGTGCGCTGCTTCAACTTGTGGGAGACGAGGTTCTGCGTCTTGCCGCAAAAAACCAGCCCCTCGCCAAGAAGGCGAAACGAATTCTGCAGCGCATCAATCTTCTTAGAGTTGTACAGCTTGGAGGTGAGGCTGCAGCGACGCTCTACACCGGCATCCCGATTGGCTCTATGGGCAAGGCGGTTCTTAAGATGAGTGAGTTTCTTGGCATTAGTGAGAAAGACGAAGATGCCAATACAGGGGATACGAAGGACGATACGTCTCGTGTGCTTGAACCAAGCCCGTCAGTACTTATTACTCCAGGCCTTCATCCGGAAATCGCGTACGACAGAGCTAATGAGCTTGAGCTACTGTTAGATCAGATTCGAAACGTGCAAGCTGTTGGGGAGATAGGCCTTGATGGGTCACCTCGTTTCATACCTCACTACATGGAGCAACGTCGCCTTTTCAAGGCAGTGGTCGCAAGGTGTGCGGAACTGGGAGGGCGCACACTCAGCATCCATTCAAGACGAGCTGTAAAAGACATTCTACTCGAACTGGAACAGCATCCTGGCTACGGTATTGCTGTGCTGCACTGGTTTTCTGGCACACCTTCAGAGCTTAAGGCTGCCGTCGAGCATGGCTGCTGGTTCAGTGTTGGCCCCGCAATGTTTGAGTCAGCAAATGGTCGAGCACTAGCCGCAAACATGCCACGTAATAGAGTCGTTCCAGAAAGTGATGGCCCATTTGCTAAAACTGCGGGAAAACCAGTTATGCCTTGGGAGGCTAGCAACGTTGCAACAAAGCTTAGTACTGTCTGGGGTATTTCAACAGAGGAAGCTGTGGTGCATCTAGAAGACAGCGGAAACCAGCTATTGAGGTCAATCAGCTAGACGAAGTAGATTGCTACCCTACGGCTGGCTGCTATCAAACTATTTGCCGACCGTAACCAATGCAAAAGTGAACGGCAGTTATGGCCGATGATGAGACGGTCTGAAATTCGGCCATTGCTGCCGCTCGGGAGCCTCAGGTTGGATGGCCGCAATTGGGCGAACTGGGGTCCCTGGATGAACTCTTTACCGAAGATTAACTCGTTGACATGACTCATCCTGCATCTGAAGGATCAAAATTTTTTGAGCTCCGCGAAATTTGCGGCCATTGTGGGGTTAAATTACAACTCTATCGCGAGTTA
>PLYB01000029.1 GCA_003151655.1 Gallionellaceae bacterium
ATGTTTAGCTCCCGACTTTCTTACTTTTTTCTCCGGCTCAGCCGCAACAGGCGCAGCCGCGTCTTGTTGACCAGTGTGCTCACCCTTGTACACCCAAACCTTCACGCCGATCAAACCATAGGTAGTCAGCGCTTCAGAGGTGCCGTAATCAATATCGGCACGCAGGGTATGCAGTGGCACACGGCCTTCGCGATACCACTCGGTACGCGCGATTTCGATACCGTTCAAGCGGCCGGAACTCATGATCTTGATACCCAAGGCACCGAGACGCATCGCATTCTGCATGGCGCGCTTCATGGCACGACGGAACATAATGCGCTTTTCCAATTGCTGGGTAATCGAATCGGCGATCAGTTGTGCATCGATTTCAGGCTTGCGCACTTCTTCGATGTTCAAACCCACATCCGGCAAGCCCATGCGTTTTTTCAACTCATTGCGCAATGCTTCGATGTCTTCGCCTTTTTTGCCGATCACCACGCCAGGACGTGCGGTATAGATCGTTACCTTGGCATTCTTTGCAGGACGCTCGATAATGATCTTGGACACACCGGCTCCGGCCAGCTTCTTCTTCAAATACTCGCGAACTTCGATGTCCTTGAGCAGCAACTCAGAGAAGTGCTTGGTGTTTGAATACCACTTGGAAGTCCAGTTCTTATTGACGCTCAACCGGAATCCGATTGGATGAATTTTCTGTCCCATNNGCAATCATGCGCTTCAAGGAAGTTGCCTTATCGATGTAGATAGTCGAAACCTTCAACTCATCGATATCGGCACCATCGTTATGCTCGGCGTTTGCAATTGCAGACTCCAAAGCCTTCTTGATGATGCCAGCGCCCTTTTTGGGGCTGAACGAAAGAATTTGCAGCGCTCTGTCAACTGGCAGGCCGCGAATCTGATCGGCGACCAGACGACCTTTTTGTGCCGACAGGCGAACACCTTTAATAACTGCTGTTGTGCTCATCATGCCTCCTTATTTCTTGGCTGCGGCTTTTTTATCAGCAGCATGCCCTTTGAAGGTGCGGGTCAAAGAAAATTCGCCGAGCTTGTGTCCGACCATATTTTCAGAAATGTACACCGGAATATGTTGCTTACCGTTATGCACTGCGATTGTCAGACCAACGAACTCAGGCAACACGGTGGAGCGACGCGACCAGGTTTTTACCGGACGCTTGTCGCTGGTAGCACGTACTGTCTCTACCTTCTTCACCAAGTGCAAGTCTACGAATGGACCTTTTTTAATTGAACGTGCCATATCTTCTTACCCCTTAAACCTGAAAGCGACGGCGAACGATCATGCCGCTAGTACGCTTGTTACGACGTGTACGGAAGCCCTTGGCTGGCACACCCCATGGGCTGACAGGATTACGACCGGCTGCAGTCTTACCTTCACCACCACCGTGAGGGTGATCTACCGGGTTCATAACCACACCGCGCACTGTTGGGCGGATACCGCGCCAACGATTGGCACCAGCCTTACCGATAGAGCGCAGCGCGTGTTCGCCGTTGCCGACTTCGCCGATAGTTGCGCGGCAATTCACGTGTACTTTGCGAATTTCGCCGGAACGCAAACGAAGCTGAGCATAATCACCTTCGCGCGCCAACAGTTGCACAGAAGTACCGGCTGAGCGGGACAATTGCGCGCCCTTGCCTGGCATCATTTCGATGCAGTGAATAGTCGAACCGACCGGAATATTGCGCAATGGCAGCGCATTACCCGCTTTGATTGGCGCTTCCGAGCCACTCAACAATTGCGCGCCGACAGCGACACCCTTGGGAGCAATGATGTAACGACGCTCACCATCCGCATACAACAGCAAAGCCAGATGCGCTGTACGGTTAGGATCGTATTCGATATGTTCGACTTTCGACGGAACACCATCCTTGTCGCGCCTGAAGTCGACAATACGATAATGCTTTTTATGCCCGCCGCCCATGTGACGAACAGTGATATGGCCGTTATGGTTACGTCCGGCCGTTCTTGTTTTCTTTTCCAGCAACGCTGCTTGTGGCTTACCCTTGTGCAGACCGGGAGTGACCACACGCACAACAGCGCGACGCCCTGGGGATGTTGGTTTTAGTTTTATGAGTGCCATGATGTTTATCCTTGCTCGCTCGACGCAAAATTAATTTCTTGTCCAGGTGCCAGACACACGTAAGCCTTCTTCCAATCTGAACGACGACCGGAAAACTTGCCGAAACGCTTCTGCTTGCCTTTAACAACCGCGATTTGCACGCTCTCGACAGTCACCTTGAACAACTTCTCGACCGCAGCCTTTACTTCCGGCTTGGTTGCATCGGACACGACGCGAAAGATCACTTGCTCATTCTTCTCGGCAACAAAAGTCGCCTTCTCGGAAATCTGCGGCGCCATCAATATATTCAGCAAACGCTCTTCACTAAATTTTTGCGCGCTCATACCAGCACCTCTTCGATCTTGGCAATCGCATTGCGAGTAACCAACACTTTATTGAAACGTACCAAGCTAACCGGATCCGCCTGATGCGCTTCGACCACCAGCACGTTCGGCAGATTGCGCGAGGACAGATACAGATTTTCGTCGATGCTGTCTGTGATAATCAACACACGCTCACCAGCAAAACCCAGACTCTTGATCTTGTCAGCCAACTGCTTGGTCTTTGGAGAATCAACAGCCAAGTCATCAACCACCAGCAGACGATCTTCGCGTACCAGTTGCGACAATATGGATGCCAAACCGGCGCGATACATTTTGCGATTAACTTTTTGTGTGTAATTTTCTTCCGAAGTATTCGGGAAAATCTTACCACCACCACGCCACAACGGGCTGGATGCCATACCGGAACGAGCACGACCCGTCCCTTTTTGCGCCCAAGGCTTACGCGTACTCTTGGCGATTTCACTGCGGCCTTTTTGCTTGCTGCTGGCAGAGCGTGCATTGGCTTGATAAGCCGTTACCAGCTGATGCACCAATGCTTCGTTATACTCACGACCGAACAGATCATCCGAAGCTGTGATACTTGCAGCGGCCTGACCTTTTGTATTAATAACCTTGAGTTCCATTATGCCCCCACTTTCACTGCCGGGCGCACGATCACATCACCGCCTGGGCAACCGGGAACAGCGCCCTTAACCAACAACAACTGGCGCTCGGCATCGATACGTACGATTTGGAGATTTTGAACAGTGCGCTGCACGTCACCCAAGTGACCTGTCAT
>PLYB01000111.1 GCA_003151655.1 Gallionellaceae bacterium
TCGTCCACACGCAGTCAGGCGCATCAGCCTGAGCTGTGCTCGAATATGTATCGGCGATACTGTTTTGGCCAGTGCTCAGTAATCCGGCAATGCTGCTTAATAGTGCAGCGACGGGGTGATAAGTTGAAGCAGCCCCAATCAAACCAGCACCACCTCCCAAAAGACCCCACTTTCTAGCGGTGCTCTGGTTGTCCTGAATGGCTTTATTGGTGGAATAAAACTGCCCTTCACATTTCTTCATAACCACATCAAAATAGCCATTCAACGCGGCCTCGGTAGCCTTCATGTCAGATGGAGGAATAGAATTTCCTGATGCAACAGGTGCCGTTGGCTTGACTGGTTTGGCTTGTTTAGGTGGTACCTTCGGTGTCTTAACCATGGCACTTACCTGATTCTTTACATCGATTTTGAATCGCTTCAAATTGTTTTTTGAGAGCCTCCATATCAGAATTTTGTTTTGGCGCTTTGTTCAGCATCAAATCAATTTGATTGGATGCCGCGTCACGCGCCGTAACAACATCCGGGTCATTTTGACTAAATCCAAATGCTGGCCCACCAACAGTAACCAGCAATACTAACAAGGGGATCTGGATTAGTCTTTGCGTCCGAATTTTCATTGTGTTTTCCCTCTTCATTGTGCCTTCCTTACTGCTTGGCGGATGGACAGGACACCTTTAAATCAAAAATTTTCCTAGAGGCGCTTTTGGGCTTACGCGGGTTACGGAAGATTCAAATGGGAAATCCAAATCCTAGTCGTGGCTCCCGCCAGTAACCCAATAACTCCTGCCAAAAAAATCGATAGCAAATCAAGATGTAGTATGCCGGTAATGATTACGCCAGTGAGCGATCCTACGACCCCTTGTAAAACAATTCTCCCGGTTCTGTTTTCTTTAATTTGATTATCAATGACGAATAAGAGGCCACACGAAAATCCAAAGATTCCACCGACTAATATTTTTGAATCACCAGCATCAACCTTTCCATGAATAGAAGCCCATACCTCCTTCATTCGTTACCATGTCTCGGGTCACAAGAAACTGACCATCCAGAGCTACGGGTTCGGCACTACGTCCCTTTACCTTGAATAGTTTTGAATCACTCAAAAGTGTTTTATAACTTGCTGCATCGTCGATTACGACGATCTCATCATTATTTTCAGGTTGAGGGCAAACTCCTCCTGAGAAAGAAAAAATTGTTCCAACAATCTTCCTAAACTTGCCAGCTTCTCGTGGCACGATAACAGGTTGCGGCGTAACGGTCGGATCAACCGATTGGCCGGTAAGGACATAGACATTCGGATGTGTAACCGTAGCTGCACACGGAATTACTCAGGCAGAGGCGGATGCGAGCCTCAATCGCATGATGCATAAAGAATGGGTAAGAACCCCTTGGACTGTGCTTATGTACGCGCTAGAAGATGGACTTGGAAAGATCAGTGGTTGGGCTGGTGGTCCAGACGCTCCGTTGCCAGATAGACTGCGCGTCGTAGTATCCCCCCGATGATTCACGGCAAATCGGGTTTAGCTTAGTAGCCACTGTCCGCTTCGGGTCGAAACCTGCCCTGCATACCGAATCGAGATAAATATCTGCTATGCACTTCAAAACAGATATTCGGAATAACTTGCGTTGATATTGCCTGCTTCGAATTTTTCACACAAGCTGCGCCAGCAATCTCGATCCCGAATTATCTAGGCCGTTTTACATGTTGATATTTTCTGGACAGTAAGGTAGCGTGCGAACGAATTCGTTGTTGAGCAGAAAATTTATTTTTTAAATCTATTTTTTGTGGAAAAAAACACAAAAATTATATTGAAAATGCAAAACTTTGTTGACACTATGCACAAATCAGTTATAGTTTCAACCTACTAAATATAGTGCTTTTTCATATGAAAAAGACTAACTGTGGTAGATGAAGAAGGCAGGTTCACCAGATTGCTAAATTTAAGGCCGTTTCGGAAATTTAAGTTATTTTGCGCCATGAGAGCGCGAGAGGTTTCCTTCCCCCTGAATTTAGTGATGTCTAGTTTTTCCAAATATTCGAATTTTAAAAAGGCTGCCAGCGTTGAAGTTGCCAGCCTTTTTTACGCGTCCGCTCCGCGTTTGATTCAGAGAAACGATATTTGTCAAAAACTCCTTATTAGAGGGCAACGTAATTTATCATTCAGAGCAAAACTGGATGTCACGGAATTGTGTAACTTATTGATTAACAAGCGTGCACAAAGCAATGTTATGTGTCCGCGAATGGTATCCGTCGACTAGCCGCTAAAGCGGCAGCCGTTGGTAAAGACTTCGGTTCACACCGCGTAGCGGTGTGCTGGGGGTGTAGTAGTGGTTGTTAATATTATGTTCCTTAACTTTTGACATAAAAGGGGGTTGAAATGGCAGTAGCGAAGAAATCTAAACCAGCAGCAAAGAAAGCGGCTCCGGCCAAAAAGGCAGCTCCGGCTAAAAAAGCAGCAGCAAAGCCAGCAGCTAAAAAGGTAGTAGCCAAGAAAGCGGCTCCAGCCAAAAAGGCAGCTCCGGCTAAAA
>PLYB01000333.1 GCA_003151655.1 Gallionellaceae bacterium
CATCGTTACCTGAGTTCTGTCTTCGCCTTGAATGAATCGCTTCATGTGCAAACTCCCACAATTACCAGATACTTCCAATAACGTTTCACTTGGCGCTTGGTGTACAAATTACACTGCGTTTTTACACACTCTGGGCCATCAACTGCCAGTCACATATGTCTGCTTTGCAGCATGGTAACAACTAAATCTTAAAGCGGCTCACCGTGGCCCGCATTTCTCCAGCCAGTTCTACAAGATGTTTCGCTTCCACTGAGGTTGCTTCGGAATTTGCCGCATCGTCTCAACCAACTTATATGTTTCCCCTTTTTCGATAAATCGTATTTCTAACAAAAGAGGTTTGATATTAACTATAAAATCGTTGCAATCAGCTGGACAGCGTTAAAGAGCGGGATGAAATTTCGGTGGGTCAAGCTCACCAATAATCGCATCAGATCGGCGGGGGAAATCGAGCAAGCATCATCGAAAGAAGCGTGCCTAATGGAAGAAGAAAAAACTCTGTCGCGCAGAGCTGTACTTCGCGGAGCACTGGCAGTGACTTGCGGCTTGGTAATGCCGATCACTTTTTTCAGTTCTCCGGCAGCAGGTGCAGATACTGCTGGAGAGAAGCCCAAAGCAGCCAAAAAAGTATCCCAGACTAGCGTTAAATATCAACATAAGCCCAATGGCGAAAATAAGTGCGGCAACTGCATAAATTTCATTGCCGCATCGAAAACCTGTAAACGTGTGGCGGGGTCAATCGACCCCAATGGCTGGTACATTCTGTGGGGCAAAGCGGCTTGAGTCGTCGATTCATCAGACGGTACAATTTTTCAGCAATGTTATGTACCGGTTCATCCGAAGTGCGCATCCCACCAAAGTGACTTGAAAAACTCAAGTTGCTTTGCGAATAGTTTTGATTTGGCTTCCTCTTTTTTGTACCCCTGGAAACCGTTCACTAAAAAACTTTCTTAAATCCATCCTCGACTTTTTTGGCATCTTTTTTCACTTCCTTATCGACTTTCTTGGCATCTTTTTTCACTTCCTTATCGACTTTCTTGGCATCTTTTTTCACTTCCTTATCAACTTTTTCGGCATCTTTTTTCACTGCCGTCCCGACTTTTTGGACATCTTTTGTCAAAGGTTTGGTATTAATGGTCACGTTCAAGGCAAGGTCCGCGCCGCCCACCCCGAGGTCGGCACCCACGTTAAATCCAACACTTACCTTGCCATTTTTATCAGTAGCATGGCCTCCGGCCTGACCAGACAGAGCCCCCGGCGATTCGACACCGGCCGTTCCACTGGCCTTTACGCCATGGCTACCGGCGGTGGCCGTAGTGTTCTCAGTCGTCTCTGCCCCGACCATAGCACCGGTTTGCACCGTTGCGCCCTGTTTGGTGGCAGCCTCGCTGCCACCAACATTAGCACCCGCTTCCGATTTAGTCGTTTGCGCAGCTGATGCTTGTGTACCACCTGGAGCGTGCACCCCGACCTTTTCAGTGTTGGTGACGGACACTGTGGCACCAGCTTGAGCTCCTACGGCTTCGCCGTTCTTCCCCGCCGACAGCTTTTCTGAGGCGCCAACTTGGGCTTTTTCTGTCGTTGTCGAACTTGCCACAAGCGTAACCCCTTTTCCAAGATTGAGATTTGCCGAATCGCTGTTGGTGTTGCTAACCGATGCGCCGACGCCCGCCGATTCCGCAACGCCGTTGGGGCCAATCTTCAGCGAAGCTCCGGCACCTATCTTGGCCTGTTGGGTATTGGTCGAGTTCCCCGTTGCCGTAACCCCATTGCCCAAATTGGCATTTACGGTGTCGCTGTTGCTGTTGCTGATGGAAGCGCCAACATTGGCATTTGCCGCAACGCCATTGGGGCCAATCGTCGCCGAGGCACCGGCACCGATATTGCTTTTTTCGGTATCGGCCGCCGTTGCCGTGATCCCATTGCCCAAATTGGCTTTTACCATTTCGTTGCTGGAGTTAGTGGTTGATACGCCAACATTGGCGTCTGCCTTGATTCCATTAGGGCCTACTGACATTGAGCCTCCGGCATCGACCTCGCTTGTGTCAGTAGATGTCGTCTCAGCTGTGATGCCATGGCCCAAATTGGCACTTGCCGATATGTGCGTGGTGTCGCCGGCGCTTACGTTGCCCGATGCCGCAGCCCCGTTGGCACCAATCGATGCCGAGCCATCAGCACTGGCATTTGCGCTCCCGCTCGCATCAACCGTTACCCCTTGACCCAAATTGGCACTTGCCGTTCCGCCAACAGAGCCGCTGACACCACCCGACAACGCGCCCCCATTGGGGGCAATCGTGCTAGCGCTGGAACCGCTGCCCGCAGAAAGCAGAGTCATCACGCCATCAACCGGTGCGGGAGTGGGTGCGGGTGGCGGAAGGCTGGGTGGAGCCACTGGCAGGATTGGTGGTGCCGCAGGACGCATGGTTAACGAGCCATCGGCGTAGGCAATTTGATAGTTGCCGCCGGTCAGCCCTTGCGGTGTAATCGAATAATTACCGGCATAAATTGCGCCCTGACTGCTGCCGGCGTAACTCAGCGTTCCACCCAGTACCGCAATGGTTTCACTGTTAACAAAGCCCGCATAAACCACACCATTGCCGCCACTGTACGCGACGCCATCGTTGGTCTTGGTTGCATCGTTGGCGGTAACCGCGAGGTTCGCTTTGGTCACGCTGACCGAGCTTCCGGTCGTGCTCAAGGCGTTGTAGTTGCCCGATACCGCAGCACCCGTGTTACCGATGCCCAGCGTCAAGTTGGTGACGTTCGCCAGAAGCTGGTTCGTTTGCACGTCTTTGACGGTCAGGTCGGTCGCGCCCGTGCCGGTCACGGTGAAGGTTTCGCCGTTCACGCCGGTCGCGGTAAGCGCACTGCCCGCCATCGTCGTCGTGCCGTTATAAACCTCCGTGCCGGAAAGCGTCAGATTAGCTTTGGTCACGCTCACCTGACTGCCGGTCGTGCTCAAGGCGCTGTAGTTGGTGGAAAGGCTGGTGACCGTGCCGGTTCCCAGACTGCTACCCAGACTCAAGCCAGTGAGGGTTGCCAGTGTGCTGTTTGTCTTCACATTCGCGCTGGCGAGGTTGCTGGTGTCGCCCGAGCCGGAGACGGCAAAGGTTTGGCCCAATACACCGGTCGCGGTCAGACTACTGCCAGCCACGCTGCTGGTGCCGTTATAAGTCTGCGTGCCTCTCAGCGTCAACGTCGCCGGGGTGACCGACCAGCTCACCGCATTCCCTGCCGAAAGCGTATAGGCGCTGCTCACACCCGTAATTCCGGTAATGACGGGGGTCACGGTATAGGGGCTTCCGCTTACGTTGGAAATTGAAGTTGGTGCACCAGTGCTGCTCTGAGTTCCGCCAGTGGCGGTGCCGTTGGCTGCGACAAGTGCATTGGAGATTATCCCGGCTAGGCTATAGGTAGCCGAGGTGTCGTAAACGTAGATCAAGGTTGGTGCAGTGCCATAGACGCTGCTGTAGGTGCTGCCAGAGGTCGGCACTAGATCGAGGTAGATTTGGGTAGTAGGGGCGGCTACGCAAGCAGCCGACCAAGCCAGGCAGGGATAGCCATTGTTCACCCCGGACACAATTCTCCAAACAGGTGTTGTGAAGTCCCAGTTGGGGTTGACATTGCCGTTACCTGAATGATCTGTAGTGGCACTCGTACCTGTAGCACTGGTGAAATTGGCTTGGTTCTGCATTGCAGCAGTGGTCATCCCCCAAACAGTACCAGGCGCGTCCGCAACGTTGCCGCTCGCACTGCCAATGCCAGTCAACGTCGAATTGATGGTGCTATCGTAAAAGCTTTTGCTGGTCGTGCCGGTGCTGCCCCCCTCCAGCCCGCCGACGTAGCTTGACCCACTCACGCTGCCCGTGGCATAGCTGTTGCTGATCGTGCGGAAGTTATTCCCCACCAGCCCGCCGATGTAGCTTAACCCTCTCACGCTGCCGGTGGCGTAGCTGTTGCTGATCGTGCCGTTGCTGTATCCCGCCAGCCCGCCGATGTTGTTGCTACCACTCACGCTGCCCGTGGCGTAGCTGTTGCTGATTGTGCCGACGTTGATTCCCACCAAACCGCCGATGTAGCTACCAGTGCCACTCACACTGCCCGTTATATAGCTGTTGCTGATCGTGCCGCCGGCCATTTCTCCCACCAGCCCGCCGACGTAGTTAAGCCCGCTCTCGCTGCCACCTTCCAGCCCCACGTTGCTGATCACCGAGGTACTTGCCCATCCGATCAGGCCGACATAATTTGTCGAAGGCAGATTGATTGTCAGATTGCTGATGGTGTGACCCAGCCCATCGAACGTGCCGGTGAATTTAGTGGTTGAAGTCCCGATTGGAGTGAAACCCGCATAGGTAGTGCCGCTGACAAAATTCCATGCTGAGGTCGCCGTGGCACCGATGTTAGCGCCCAAGACATAATTACCGCTCAGACTAGCTGTTGCCGCCATGCCTTGCAGCGTCATCGTGCCCGGTGCGGTCGTCGCATCCGCCGCCGAGCCAAGCGCGGTGATGACGGTGTAGTTAACCACCGAACCATCAGAGCCCAGCTTGGCACTGAAGTTGTTTCCGGCCATCAGGTTGACAGCGGCATTCACGTTATAAGTACCGGTGTTGCTTGCTTTTACCGCACCCTGCCCGTAGTACAAAGCCAATGCGCCGGTCGTGCCGCTAGCGGTGATGGATGAATTGATATTGATGTTGCGATAGGCGTTCAGGGTCAGGGTATAGTTGCCGCTCCAGCTCACCGTATCATTCACGTTGATGTCGCCGTTGGTGCCGGTGCTGCCTGCCGTACACGCGGCACCCGTGCAAGAGGTGCCGCCCGATGCGGTTTGAATGGTAACTGAATTGCTATTCAATGCTGTACCCAGTGCAGTACCGGTGATGTTGCCGCCAGAGGCTGCGATGGTGAAGTCTACCGGGTCGAGTAGCCAAGAGCCAGTCAGGCCGTTTGCGGCGGCAGTGGTGATTTTGGCGGTGTCGGCGATATTTACGTGCGCGGCACTTGTTTCAATAGCTCCGCCGTTGCCACCCAGACTACCACCCTGCGCACTGATGCTGCCGTCAATGGTGGTCAAGCTATTCGGGTTGGCGATGTTGGCGATGATGGATACCGTACCGCCGTTGCCGGAACTATTCGGCGCGGCATCGGCTTTGATGCTGCCGGTTTGGCTGATGCTGTCCGAGGCGGACAGACGGATAACACCGCCGTGGCTGGTGAGTCCAGTCGCTTCCAGCGAACCGCTGTTTTTGACCACGCCGCCTTGCAAGCTATTGGCCGCTTGCGCCGAGAGAATAATGAGGCCGCCGGGGGCTTGTATGGCGTTGCCGTTCTGCACCAGTGCGGCAATAGTTGCCGGGGTCACGATGATGTCGGCAAGGGTGTTATTGCTATCGAATTGCAGGCTGTAGTTTTCACCGGCAGCGAGAGCCACCGTGCCCATCTGCGCGATGATCACACCGTTGTTTCTGACTTGCGGGGCGAGCAGCGCGATGTAACCACCGAGACTGGCGGTGAGGTTGCCGTCGTTGACGATGCTGCCGGTCGCGCCGTTGCGCGTGAAATTGTAATTCCCGGCCATGAAGTCGGCGTCGGAGATGCTATGCGTGGTGGCAACTAAACCGCCAACATCCACACTGGCGCTGGGTGCAAAGTACATCCCGTTGGGGTTGGTGAAGAATACTTGGCCGTTTGCGTTGAGGTGCCCGTATATTTGACTGGGGTTGCTGTCGAGCACGCGGTTGAGCGTGACGCTGCTGTTGGAAGGCTGATTGAAATTAACCGTGGCGGCACTGCCAACGTTGAAGGTTTGCCAGTTGATACCGGCGCGACCAGTAGTTTGATTGACGTTCAGCGTCGTGCCGTTTTGCGCGATGTTGGCGGAACCGGCGACCACCTTCCCATTAGTGGGGAGTTGATTTGGTGCCGGGGCAGCGTGGGCGAGGCCGATGGTGGCTATGGCTACGGCCAAGGCTTTGAGTTGGAACATCGAAGCAAAATGTAGGTCGGGATTTATCCCGACATGTCGGGTTGAAACCTGACCCACAGTGCCCGATTGCTTGCCGCGACCACTGGTAATTTCAGAGACGGCAACCCAGATACGGTTAACTTCACTCCAGATCATGCGATATATTTTGTTCATGGTTGTTCCTTGGAAATGGGTCTTAGCACTAAATCAACTCGACGATTTTCGTGCCAGCATTTTTCTTCACTACAAGTGAGCCTGCGCTGCTTGTTACCCGAACCCATCACTCTGACCCGGGATGCCGGGATGCCTAATACAACCATGTTCGTCCTGACGGCACGAGCGCGTCTATAACTCAGATCCAAGTTGTATTTTGGCTTGCCACGCTCGTCAGCATTACCTTGCAATACAAATAATTCGTTCGGGTGCGCCTTGATGTATTCGGCCTGTTGTATCAACACATCCATGCACGACGATAGAACAGCTATGGAGCCGGTTTTAAAGTAGATGCTTTCGTCCAGAATATTTTTAATATGCGACTTTGCATCACAAGCCGTCGGGGTTTGATGTGCTTCGATAGCTGTTGCTTCGTTTGTAGATATTGCCGTTTCATTCTCTGCTATTTTGCTCATACCGCCGCTTGCTTCATCAGCAGCTTTCGCGGGTTTTATAACAACGTGGGCGACAGCCAAGGTTGACGGTGCCGGGGCAGTGGCGCGGCCACTTGTTTCATCGGGCTGAGCCAATCTGCTAGCCATGCTTCCGCCACCGGAGAACGGAAAGCTTGCCGTCAGCCACAAGCGATCTTTCACCAACGAGCCATCCTGGTCGTTGCCCGCGAGCGCGGGGTTGGGGTTGTCGCCAAGGCGGCGCGCATAGGTCGCTTTGAGTGTTGACCCTTTGTCCGATTGCCAGGCCAGCGATAGACCGGCACCTTTGAGGGCGTAGTCGTTTAGCGCAGAAGCTCCGGTAAAGCTGTTGTCCTTGTTGATGAGAACGTGACCATAGTCGTAAAACCCGGTGAAGTTGAAGCCGTGGGGGAGTCTCCAGCGTAGTTCGAGATCGGCAAGTTGCCCTTCGCTGCCGCCGCCTTCGCTGGCGGGATAGGCGCGAACACCGCCGGAGCCGCCAAGGTAAAACTTCTCGGAGGAGTCGAGGTTTTTGCTGGCTATCTGACCGGAATAGGAGGCAAACAAGGAAACCGTTTCAGTGATCACCTGCTGGCGGTTCGCGGCATAACGTACTTTGTCGTAATGTCCGGCTGCTTGCGTTGTGGCGGCATCGGCGGCCTGGTTGGGCGAGCCATCCAGATTGAGTCTGCCATCGACCAGTGACAGGCTGGTACTGTTGGCTCCCCCACCCCCAAGGTTATCGAAGAAGTTGCCGTCGAGGCCGATGGTGACGGTGTCTGCTTTGTAGTTCGTGGTGGTGGCACCGGAGGATAAGTTGTCGAAGTTTTTGTTGTCGGCGTTAAGGTTCAGGTAAAGATTTTTAAGCCGCGAACGGATAAGCGGGTAAGTCGCTTCCACACCGACGGTGTTGGAGGTACCGTTGGCATCAAGAGCGGTGAATTCAGGGGCGACCAGTTTGTAGTTGAGCAGCGAGGCGTTAATCCCCGAGCGCCAGCCATCCGAGCCGAGCGGGATATTGCCATCTAGGCGCAGATAATCACTGCCCTGGGTGTGCATGACGTTGGCGCTGATCAGGTCGCCGTGCTTAAACGGGCTGTTGAGACTCAGGTTGGCAGTGAGGCGATTGCTGCCGGTGGAACGGGCACCGGTGTTATCCGCGCCCACTTCACCTACAGCCAATGGTTCGTCGCCCAGCTTGAGATCAACATCGGTTTCGTGATCTTGGGCACCTTCGCGCAGGCCACCGGCAACGGTCGCTCCCGGCAGGTCGTCGGCCAGCAATAAGGCGCGGTCGAGCTTATCGGCGTTAAGCGGCTCGCCGGTTTTTAGTTGCGCTGCAACTATGCGCATGAGCTGTTCGTTACTCACTCGTTGCGCTTTATCGCCTTGGATATGAGCGCCACCGAAGACGGCTTCGACGATCTGGATGGTGACGACACCATCGGCGATGTCTTGCGCGGGCAGGTAGGCACGCACGATCCAGCCTGCCTCACGGTAGGCGTTGGCGATGGCGGCAGCTGCGGCCTGCAACTGGCTGAAGTCGAGGGGATGATTAAGGTAAGCGGCAACAACCGGGGCAAGCTTTTCGTTGCTGAGCAGCGTGTTGCCCACAAAACGGAAAGCTTTGACGCTGGTGATCACGCCAGATTGCGGCTGCATGCTGGCAGGTTCAACCGGTCTTTCCGGCGCGGTCTTGCGCGGGAAGGTGGACGATTGGTTTTGCTCGATTTGCTGGCGTAAGGCACCCGCATCGGGCTGAACCGCCGCGATTGCAGACGAGGCAACAAAGGCGCTCAGGCACAGGCTGGAGACAATTAATGATTGGCGCATTTATTTGATAACCGCATTTATTTTCAGGAAGACATTCAGGAAAATATCATAGCAAAAAAAACGAAACTTACCAAAACTTACAAACGAGGGGGTGTGGCAGGCAGGGGATATTTGCCGTTCAGCGCACGATCAGGTTGATGCAGAGTTGATAACCCTTCAGGCGGATGGCATTGATGGCGTCTTCACCGCCGACCTGAGCAATTTTCTTGCGCAGGCGGAAGATTTTGACTTCCAGATTGGATTTGCTGAGTGAATCTTGCGTATCGCCAAGAGCTTCGGCAATTTGCCAATATTCGAGCTGTTGGCCCGGTGCACGGGCAAGCGCGTTGAGAAGGGTGGATTCCGCCCGGGTAACTCCGGCTTCACCCGCCGGGCCTTGCAGTTGCAGGCGCGTCAAATCCAGCACCAGCGTATTCGGCGTATGTGTGTTTTCAGGTTTGATGCGGCGCGCCAAGGCTTTGATGGCCGCCAGCAGTTCGCCCGGTTCTGCCGGTTTGGGCAGATAGATGTCCGCGCCGCTGTCGTAACCCAAGGTCTTATCCTGCGACTGGATGCGCGCCGTGACCATGATGATGCCGACATTGGGGTTGGCTTTGCGGATACGGCGCGCGAGGCTGATGCCGTCCTCGCCGGGCAAATTGAGGTCGAGGACGAAGATGTCAGCCAAGGTTCCCCCGGCCACATCGTCAATCTCTTCGGCACACGCCAGACCGATGACTTGATGACCCTGCTGGCGCAGGATAGTGACCGTCACCAGACGCAACGAATCGTTATCTTCAACGACGACGATGTTCAGGTTGGCAGCCATAATTTGAATCTGACGGTGAGGTTGTCGGGGACGTAGTCTACCCGCCCGCCCAACTGGCGCGCAATATTTTCGATCAGGTAAAGCCCGAGCCCCGTTCCGATCTGGTGGTGAGCGGCGGTGCTGCGGTAATACTTCTGAAAGATTTTATCGGGGTCCGGCCAGCCCGCGAGTCCCGGCAAATTCTGCACCACAATTGAAATACCTTCGCCGTGCCCCTGATGTTCCGGTGCAACCTGTATCTGGATATGACTCTCCGGCGGGCTGTATTTCATCGCGTTATCAATCAGGTTGGCAAGAATGATGCGCAGCATCTGCACATCCGTTTTGAGCATGAGAAAGATTTTCGTATCGATGAGTAGGCGCTCGGGTGCCGGGCTATTGCGCCGCAGTTGTTCAAGCTCTTCATGCAACTTACAGTCAACGAGGTTGGCAGCCAGTTGCCGGTCGGTGAGCTTTTCCGCTTGCAGGCAACGCTCGATGACATTGTTCATGTCGCGCACCGCGAGATCGGCATGAACCAGCAGTTCCTGCGTGGGGGCTGGCGTGCCCACGACCATACGCATGACCGACAGCGGAGTTTTCAGCTCGTGGTTGAGCATAGCCATGAAGCGGCTTTGTTCTTCTGTGCGCGAACGTTCCAGTTGCAGATGCTGGTCTGACAGCACCAGTTCGAGTTTGGCTTGTTGCCCTTCGCGCTTGAGCTGGCGCGAACGCAGGTGTAACACGAGGAACATCAGGCTCCCGGAAATCAGGCCGTGGATGATGGTGGCGTGCAGGGTCCATTCGATGGCTTCGACCCAGCCCATAATCGGCAGCATGGAAATCAGCAGGGACAATGTTTGCAGGCTGCAAATAATCCGCAGCACGCGTCGGCTGGGGGAGGACTCGCGCCGTGCTGCGAACGGCAGCACGAAAATAAAAAAGGTCAACGCCAGAATCATCGACGAGTTGGCTTGCAGCGCCATGCGGGCGTGTCCCGTTGCCAGGGCGATAAGCTGAAGCGGGTAGAGCAGCAGCAATCCTTCCAGTCCGCGCATGAGGAAGGTTGGCGGCGCATACAGACGGAACAATGCCCGGTAAAACATCGCATTCAGAAAGAGGACGCTGATGATGAGCAGGCTGGTGAGCTGATCGGCGAAATGCGGGGGGCTGGCCGGGACAAAAGGCGCCAGATAGCCCATCACCGCAAGATCGAAAGCAATATAGGTCAGTTGACAAACCAGAAACCAGGCCGTCACCTGCTGGCGATTCTCCACATAATCATTCGCGGCCCAGGCCAGCAGCCAGACCATGATGCCGAGATAAAACACCTGGAACACATCGAGCTGCATGTCCTTGAGTCTGGCGATGCGCGGCTCCAGCGCCTCCACGTTCAGCATGGAGGTGCTGGTGGTCTTGAGGCGCAGGTAATAGGTAGTTTCCGCCGCTTGGGGGCGCACGACGAAGCCCAGGGTAATCGCGGCACGTTCGCCCTGCCCGAAAGGGTAACGGTCGCCGCTGATGTGGATCTTCCATCCGCCGGGGCTGGAGGGGTCTGGTTCGAAAAGTTGCAGTTCATCCAGATAGGCCGGGCGAATGCGCAGTTCAACGTCACCGCCATGCTCCGGCGCTTTGACGCGCAGACGCAGCCAATGCACGGCATCGGTATAGCCTTTGGCGAGAACGAGGCCGGTAGGCTGAAAATCCGCTTTAACGACCTGTTCAATCGTCAGCGTGCCGGCAGTATCTTGCAGAACGCCGCGCGAAACGATCAGATCATCGCCACGTACTTCCGTATTGAGGGTAAAACCGAAGAGGAATACAAACAGGAGGAAAAATAAACGCATGGCGAATCATATATGAAACCAAACTTCTTGCAAAATTCGATTCCTTGACACACAAGTCTCGAACAAGCGAGAGCGTTCACGTTGGAATTACAAGTTGACGGTTTCGTCAATTAGGAATATATTTGCCCTGTCATTGTATAAACCGAATGCGGTGAAAGCCGTGCAGTGATCCCGCCAGAAATGGTTTCCGCCCAAGTGCAGATATTCTAAGAGGTTCGGTTAGTATCAAAGTTAGGGCTCCGTACAGGAGCCTTAACTCTTTCTACCGCTGTATTTTTATTGGCTTTCCGGTCAGTTTGTTATGCAAAATTACAAACAGCGAAATGGGTTTGGTGGAAGGTGGCTTGTTGCAATGCCCCTGATCTCTGACATAAGCGCTCTGCACAAATAGTCGAACAACGCCTTTTGTAGTTGAACGCTCAACTTCAAAATATACTTCGTAATCTTCTCTAACGCCGTTCGGCATAGTGACTTCAATTACAAAGAAGTTCCCTTTGCCTGTGTGCATGCACTTTTTAAAGTTCAGGCCTTGGATGATCTGCGGCAGTTGTTTGGATAGTTCGTATCTATTGATGTCAAAGGTACGTGTTTCTCTTGCGTCTCCGTAGTTAAGGAGTGGGTCTGCTGTTGGCTCTAATTTCTTTGAAAAGCAATGCAAACTGAAGCAGACTTCAACCGTAAATATTCTTTCCGGTTGGTCAGCTTTTTTCGGTTGAACATACTGGACACGAGAAGGGTGCAGGTGAGATAAATCGTACTCGATTCCATGATGCTTAAATGTTTCCCAAGCTATCATTGATTTGTTGATCTATTTTCTGCTATTAGCCAATCCGTCATTCTCCTACATTTATTAGCCAAGCGGAGAATCAAATGAACTAAGCTCGGATTAAATACGTAGCGCCAATTCTCCAGTGACCGTTAACGGGAAGTCTATTCTGATGATGGACTGGCGCTTAGGGGTTATTTTTTGCCGGTCGAGCTGCCTGATTTTCTCAAATTTGAGCGACTCCTATCCGGCGCATTGCAGCCGATATATTTTTCACCTCGGGAGTCCGGTGTGGGTCGACAGTAGAACTTCGCGGTCTCAAACTGGTTGCCATATAGCTGACGTTCACGAACAGATGCAAACTATGGCAATCTTTTGTTCACGCGTGAACATCATGTCCAAAAAACCAGAAAACACATATATGCACCTACTCGGGACAAACGGACATTAAGTATTCGGGACGAACGGTTTCAGGAACGCACTACGAACGGCACATTTGAAAAAGGGCGTATACCATACGCCCCTACATGTAATTAAACATCGTCAGTTCGGCAACTTGTTTGAACGATTTTTGCGCGGCTTGCAAGCTGGTGGTTTGCCGATTCAAATCGCTGATCGCTTTGTTGTAGTCGAGATCTTGCAGGTTAGACAATGTCTGTTTGTACTGCAAACCCATATCTTCTCCGGTTGCTTGCAGAGAGTCCAATTCGTTCAAGCGTGCGCCTAGCGCGGCTCTTACCGTAAGTATTCTGTCCAGACCCTGATCAAAGCCGCTCAAGGCTTTGTCGAGGTTGCTGGAAAACTGCGCCGATGTGGCGGCATCCCCGGCGGGGTTGCTCGTGTTCAATGCAGTAATCAGATCAGACAGTACCTTGAACAAGCCTTCATGGGCGCTTGGTGAAACAGTAAACGCATCTCCTGGCTCAGGCGTGCCCGTGAGTGATATGAGCATTCCGGGAAGCGTGACGGCTTCGCCACTGACGAATGAATTGCCCTGCGAAACGATCTCGCCTTTGCCATTGCTTACATCAAAAGTCGTGGGGTTCGAAAAGGTGAGTTTATAAGTTGAGCCAGTCAGCAAGGCGGCATCGGTAACCGATCCTTGGCTAATAGAGGCCGTGCCTATGTTGCTTGCCGAGGCCTCGGTTACGAACTTGCCGTTGCCACTTTTTATACGCATGAAAATATCGGCACCGGAATCGCTGGTCGGCATTTGTCTGGCGGCGCTTACCTGTACCATGCGCTGGCCATCATCCCCCATGTATTGCACACCCAATGCTGTATTGACGAATGGCAGTGTTTTTCCCTGATAGCCGGAAAACAAATAATTGCCCGCACCGTCGCTGCTATTCGCCAATCCGATCAACTCTTCCAAACGTCCTTGCAACGCAGTACCGATAGATTGTTTATCGGCAGGCGAAAGCGTGCCATTCCCTGCCTGGACGGACATGGTTTTCACGTCTTGAAGTAATGACGTTACACTTTGCAAGGTTGCTTCGGCAAGCCCGATAGCGCTTTTAGCAGTATTGCGATTGGTCGCAAGCTGGTTATTTGAAGCATCCGCCTGGGCAACATGCAAGACATTTGAGGCTGCAATCGGATCATCCCCCGGCGACATCATGCGTCTGCCGGATGAAACCTGCTGGTTGGTGTGCAACAATGTTGACTGCTGCTGGTTGAGCATCGACACGTTGGCATCAAAAACATTACTTGTACTGATACGCATGACGCACCTACCTTCCTAGTTCAAGTATTGTGTCGAACATGCTGTTGGCTATTTGCATAGCTTTTCCCGCAGCCTGATAAGCCCGTTGATAACGCATCAGGTTTGCAGCCTCCTCATCCAGATTGACGCCGGCAAACGATTGCTGGGCCGCCGCCGTCTGTTCCGCCATCGCGGTTTGGGCTGTACTGGTTACTTGCAACTCATGTGTTTTATTGCCGACACTACTTACCCATTGTGCATAAGCACCCTGGAACGACATCGTCGCGGCACCACCCTCCGGTGCGCCCAGGGTATTTTTCGTTTGCAAATCGGCCAACAACAAGGCATTGCTGCTATCTGCTGTGGCGTTGAGATTGGGCCCGACGGTAAACGTGTCTCCGTCAGCCGGATTTCCGCTAATCTGTGTCGTCCATCCGTTAACGCTTATATTTTCACCGGGCAAATAAGATTTACCCTCAGCCAATGGCGCACCTGATTTTCCATCCAGAATATTAAAAGTCGTTGCACTGGTGAACTTGATCGTGACAGGGGATCTCAGATTCACATCGGTCAGCGGATGGTCGGGATCCGGGGTCTGCGGTTTTGTTACCGTAATGGTCGCGATCTTGCCGGAACCCTGGTTGCTAATCGACGCATTGGTACGAATCGGTGTTGCCGCCGCAATTCTGGTAGGGTCAGTTATGCCGACTGCAATTTCACGCGCCCCATTAACGGTCGGGCGAATCAAATATGAGTCGCCGGCCACCGCTCCTGCGGTCGTGGTGAGGGTCAAGCCCTCGACCGGGGAAGTTGGCAGGCCGTCGGCAAAAACAGTCTCCTTGTGATCCGACAAGCGAATCAGGGTATATCGCGTGCCACCATCGAATCTTAACGAATAATCGTTTCCGGTCAAGTCGGCAAAGTCCCCAGGATTTTTGATGCTGGCTGTTACAACGCCATCGCCCTTATTTTGTGTGTTGGAATACACGGCAGGCTCGGGCTGAACAAAAAAATCAGTGCCCAAATCTCCGTTCAAATCTTGTCCCAGTTGGTGCTGGTGATTCATCACCCCGGCAAGACCCATCGCAACGCGACCCAAAGCATTTTGTGAGCCAGACAGGGTTGTGTCGCGGAAGGAAAGCAGTCCGCCCAAGGTGCCACCCTGCAGGCTGCTTTGTTGCAGGGTTGTTTTTAAGCCATTAGCGCCTTGATAGACGACATCTTGCTTGGCGGGGTCGACAGGAGACTGCTGAGTCGCCAAAGTGAAAGCGCTTTCCCCTATAACCAATGACTGTCCATTGCCGATGAATATGTTGTAGGCACCATCTCTTTGCTTCACTACCGTTGCCTTGATTTCTTTATTCAACTCGCCAACCAGTTGATCGCGCTGATCAAGCAAATCGTTGGGAGTCTGGGTGCTGCCGGCTTCCAGCAGCACGATGTTTTTATTTAATTCCGCAATCTGTTTCGAGTAGCCATTCACCAAAGAAAGGCTATTGGAGATTTGGCTGGCGACATCCTTATGCATATCAATAAAGCGCTCTCCCAACGATTGAAAGCGTTCGGTCATCGCGCTGGCGGAATTTATCATTGCTTGCCGTGCGGCCGCCGAGTCGGGAGAAGACGACACATTATTTACGGCGGTAAAAAAATCTTGTATAGCAGGCGATACTCCTGCCTGAGGGTCGGCGATCACATTATCGATTTGCTGAATCTGAGCATGATAGGTATTTAACATGGATGACTGACTTTGTTCAGTCAGTGCTTGACCCGTGAGGAATTGGCTATAGGCCCGCTTGACGGTTTCTACTTCAACGCCTTGCCCCACAAAACCCGCCCCGCTGAAATTGGGTTGGCGAGTTGACAAAACAACTTCTTGTCGTGAAAATCCCGGCGTATTAGCGTTGGCGATATTGTGCCCTGTGGTCTGGAGACCCACCTGTGCCGCACTTAGCGCGCCTACACTGATTCCCATAACACCTGACATGATCACTACTCCTACCGCTCCACTGGGGAGCTTCTCAATCTGACTATCGGCAGCATCTCCCGATACTTTAGGATTTCTCTAATAAATTCTAGAGGCTCTTCCCGGGGTCAACTCGTTGGACGTTATGCTAACGTGTTGACGCTATTAATCACTTTACTCAATTTGTCGCCATAGTGCGGATCTGTGGCATAACCCGCTTTCTGCAACGCATTAGCAAATCCTTGTGCGCTGTCTCCCTGCTTCAGCACTTCTGCATAACGTGGATTGCTACTCAACACATTCGCGTAGTCTTTGAACGCGTCGGCATAGGAATCATACGCACGAAATTTTTCCACTTGCTTGTTCGCCACACCATTGTGATATTCGGTCGTGGTGACTTCTGCTATTTTGCCGTTCCAGCCCGTGCCGGCTTTAACGCCAAATAAATTGTGACTATTCGTGCCATCCGGCATTTTTATTTCGCGCCGACCCCAGCCGCTTTCCAGTGCAGCTTGCCCAACCATCAAATGAGCAGGAATGCCCGTTGCAGCGCTAGCTTTTTCGGCATCCGGCATCAGCTTTTTGACAAAGTCCTGCTGAAAATTTTCGTTGTAAGCAGAAGGAATCGCGCCTTTCAGCCCCGAAGTTCCTTCTGTCTTTGCGGCACCACCCGCCTCCATGGATGAGTGGCTGAGTTGCCGCACCATGACAGCGGCCAATCCCACACCCTGACCCGATGACATGCTTTGCGCCAATTGTTGATCCAGCATTCCGGTAAACATCTTGGTTTGCTCATTGTCGAACATACCTTCCTGTGGAGTAGCTTCACGCATACTCTTCAGCATCATGTTGAGGAACACCTGTTCAAACTGTTGTGCAGCGCCTTTCAGCGCTTTATCCGGCGACTGCTTTGCTTGCAGGCGCAGCTTGTCCAGACCTTGCGAGTCTAGTGCCAAGCTACCAATATCGTTGGTCGAGATGCTCATGATTACGATTCCTGCTTAAACCGCTTCCGTTTAAATTATTTCAAGCTCGGCGCGCAACGCGCCCGCTGATTTCATTGCCTGCAAAATAGCCAGCAGGTCTTGCGGGGTCGCGCCCATCGAGTTCAGCGCACTGACCACTTCTCCCAATGCTACACCACGTTTCAAAAACATTAAACTGGCTTTGTCGGTGTTCGGTTTATTCACGTCAACCAAAGCTGTGTTCGGAACGGCTCCCGGCGGATTGGCTGCGGCCTCGGAATTAATTACTACCGACAAATTGCCATGAGCTACCGCACAATCATCCAGTAAAACTGTCTGATTCATCACCACGGAACCGGTGCGCGCATTAATGATAACTCTTGCCACCGGGCGAGCGGCATCAATTTGCAAATTTTCAACGCGCGAGATAAACGCTACGCGTGCATTTCCCACCGGGGCTTTGATCTGTATGGTACGGGCATCAAGTGCGGTGGCGATCTCGGTGTCCGTCGAAAGCTCCCGATTGACCCCGTCTGCCACACGCGCCGCCGTGGTGAAGTCACCGGCATTGAGTTCGAGATAGATGAATTCACCCTGTCCCAATGGCATTGGTACCGTCCGTTCAACGGTGGCCCCACTGGGAATGCGTCCGACGATGAGCGTATTTGCCGCACCTGCCCCGGTGGCGATCAGCAAATTTCCTTGCGCCATGCCGTATACCTGACCATCGGCACCTTTGAGGGGGCTCATCAACAAGGTGCCGCCGCGCAGACTCTTGGCATTGCCGAACGAGGAGACGGTGACATCAATAGTTTGGCCTTGACGTGCAAAAGCGGGTAGCGAAGCGGTGACCGTCACTGCGGCTATATTTTTGCTTTGCAGTTGCGTATTGGGGGGGAGCGTAATACCCATCTCGGTCAGCATGGAGAGCGTGCTGTTTACCGTGAACGGTGCCTGATCTCCAGTGCCGTCCAAGCCAACTACCAAGCCATAGCCGAGCAATTGGTTTTCACGCACGCCCAAAATACTCGCCAAATCTTTAACCCGCTCGGCTGAAGCATCTACTGATATCAGCAGCAACAATCCGATGACGAGGCACTTCGATATTGTTTTCATGATGTAGCCTCTCTAGAAGTACAACTGTTTCGGTAGAAAGAATCGATCAAGTCGGCTGAAAAAATTCTGATTGGACTCGCTGCCGTCTGAATTCCGATACTCGATTTGCACATCCGCAACTTGTGTAGACGGTATCGTATTGGTCGAAGAAATGGCACCCGGGGTGACAATTCCGGAAAAGCGCACATATTCAAAATTCACGTCAGCATTGGCATATTTTACCAGCTTATCGCCGCACACTACCAGCTTGCCATTTGCCAGCACGCCGATTACGGTTACGATGATCGTACCGGAGAATGCACTGTTTCCGGCTTTGTCGCTTGCCTCACCGGCTTTTACGGTGGGCAAGGTCGCATTCACTTTACCACCTTTATTGCTGCTGGCTTTCTCAGATGGGGTGGTGATCTCTCCAATGGTCACTGTCAATTCATCGCCCACATTGCGGGCATGACGATCTTCAAACAGAGGACGAATGGCTGTGGATTGAAAAATAGCGCCGTTATCAAGGCGCGCGATTTTTTGCGCCAGCGGGCATGTCGCCAGCGGAGTTTTGGTTTTGATTGGCACGCATCCAACCATTACCAACATCATTCCCAACAGACTCCAAAATATTAATGTACGCATGATATAACTCCTCAACTTAAGCCGATCAAATCTGAGCCAGTTTTTGCAACATCTGATCCGACGTGGTGATCGCTTTAGAATTGATTTCATAAGCGCGCTGCGTCTGAATCATGTTGACCAACTCTTCCACTACGTTCACGTTGGACGTTTCCACAAAACCCTGTCCCAATGTTCCTGCGCCATTCACCCCCGGCGCTGTTGTAACCGGAGCGCCTGACGAGGCGGTTTCCACATACAAATTCTGTCCCATGCTTTGCAATCCGGACGGATTAACAAAGCTTGCCAACTGCATCGTGCCGATTTGCACCGGGGTGACGCTGCCCGGCTGAGTAACGGAAACCACCCCGTCTTGTCCAATCGTCACGCTGGCCGCATTTGCCGGGATCGTGATGGCTGGCTGTACCACGTATCCGCTGGAGGTCACCATTTGACCCTGAGCATCGGTTTGGAAGGAGCCGTCGCGGGTATATCCGGTACTGCCGTCGGGCATTTGCACCGGGAAGAAGCCGTTACCTTGAATTGCGACATCCAGTTTGTTTCCGGTTTGTGCCAGATTGCCCTGAGTATGTATCCGCTCCGCTGCGACAGGACGCACACCGGTACCGATTTGCAAACCTGAGGGGATCTGGGTTTGCTGTGAAGATTGCGCTCCGGGTTGGCGGATATTTTGATACAACAGATCTTCGAATACCGCTCGCGAACGCTTGAAACCATTGGTACTCACGTTGGCCAAGTTATTGGCAACAACATCCATTTGTGTTTGCTGGGCATCAAGTCCAGTCTTGGAAATCCACAAGGAACGAATCATCTCGGTACTCCTCTATTTTGTCGGGGCTTTTGAGCTCCTACAGGCATTAAGCCATTACACTTGAGCCTATAGTAATCAAAACCGGATAAATCAAAAGGACGATGAGAAGCAGAAAAAAGCGCTTATTCGCGCTTAGGGAGAAAAATTACAAAGATCAGTAGGTTGGGTTTCACCCAAAGGGTGCAAGAACCCCTGCAGGGTAACCCGACATGTCGGTAACCCCGTCGGGTTGAAACCCGACCTACAAGCCCGAGGGGGCCGGATTCAAAATCATCCGTTAATACTTAACAGCGAAGTGGCCGCTTTGGCATCGTTATCTGCGGTTTGCAGCATCTTCATCTGGTTATCGAATTGGCGAGCTAACGAAATCATGTTTACCATCGCCTCAACTGCGCTCACATTGCTGCTTTCTAAATTACCCGACACCACGGTGACCTTGCTATCGGCGGGCGCAGCTTTGCCATCCAGAGTGCGGAACATGCCATCTTCAGTGCGCACCATCTGACTTTCGGGAGGGTTGGTCAGTTTAAGCCGCCCCACCGTAACGACTGCAGCCGGTTTCGATCCGGAAGGAACCGTCGATATCGTGCCATCCTTGGCAATGGTTACTTCTGTGTTCGGCGGTACGGTGATAGGCCCCGCGTCACCGATTACATTCAGTCCGCTTTGTGTTTGTAAAATGCCGTTGGAAGTGATTTTAAAGCCGCCATTACGGGTATAAGACTCTTTCCCGTCCGGAGCCTGCACGGCAAGCCAGCCCTTGCCGTCAATGGCGACATCTAGATTGCGTCCCGTTGGCTCCATTGAACCTGCCGTGAAATCTACGCCCGCGCTGGAGTCGGCAACGAATACGCGCGTCGGCAATCCTTCGCCAACCAGCGGAACAGAACGAAAGGTATTGATCGCAGCCCGGAAGCCCGGGGTGTGAGTGTTAGCCAGATTCTGCGATACCGTAGCCTGTTGACCCAGTACCTGGTTGGCTCCCGACATCGCGGTGTAAATTAATCTGTCCATATCACTTCCTCAGTTCAATATGAATTAACGCAGATTCGTAATTGTTTGCAGTATCGAATCCTGAGTCTTGATCGTTTGCGCATTCGCCTGATAAACCCGTTGTGCCACGATCATATTCACCAGCTCACCGGTCAAATCGACGTTGGCATCTTCTACCGAACCGGCTTGTAGCGTTCCCAGACTGGCTGTGCCCGGCGTGCCCGCCAATGGAGCCCCAGCTGCTGCCGACGGTGCCCAGCGGTTATTGCCCATCGGTTGCAGACCCTGCGGATTGGAGAAGTTGGCAATGGTCAGTTGACCTAGTTTCTGCGTTTGACCATTGGTATAACGCCCCAAAATTGTACCGTCAGGACTGATGTTAAAGCCGCTTGGCATACCGGTGGTGTAACCGTCCTGCGACAAAGTATTCACCCCGAAGGCCGCACCGTATTGAGTGCTGTCAGAAAAGTCGAACGTCAGGTTTATCGGATTTGCCGCTGCCGCTGCGCCACCACCCGACGGAGAGGCAAGAGGCGGGGTGTACGGAGCCAACATCGACAGCACAGTCCCCGGTGGTAATTTTCCTGTCGTATCGAATAACAGACCGGCACCCGTAGGAACAGCACTTGCCGGCACGGTCGGCACAGCGGTGGGGGGCTGCAATTCATTATCAATGGTCAAATAGACATTCCATGGATTGGTCGTTGCTGTCGGAGGTGCTTTTTGAAAATATAGCGAGGCAACATGCGGATTCCCCAGGCTGTCATAGACGGTCGTAGAGGTCGAGTTATTGTAAGTCGTCGGATCGGAAGCGTTAAATCTGAAAGAACCTGCGACCCCGGGTGGAATGGTGGCCTCCGTGCCTTTGTCCGCAGCCATTGCGGTAACCGGGCTTCGGGCATCCACATTTAGACCGACCATCACATTAGGGTGCTCGGAGGTACCTGTGGCGCGCGCCTGAATCGGTGTTGTAGGGATTTGCAGCGGGCCGGGGACACCCGATTTGTTCATTCCGAACACGCGCATTCCCTCGCTGGTTACGATGAAGCCCTGGTTGTCCATTTGGAACTGGCCGTTGCGAGTATAGAACTCCGGAGAAGAGCTGGTCGCGTTTCCCAGTTGGAAAAACCCCGGCCCGCTAATTGCAGTATCCAGCGCGTTGTTACTCGAAGTTATATTGCCTTGGGCAAACTGCTGGGCAATTGTAGATAATCTAGTACCGATACCTGCATCCGTAGCACTGGCATAAGCATCGGCAAATTGAGCTTTTGACTGTTTAAAGCCAACAGTATTCGCATTGGCGACATTATTGCCAATAACATCCAGATTCTTGGCTGACGCATTCAGTCCACTTAGTCCTTGTTGAAAACCCATGATATTCTCCTAATTGATTGCCCGAAGCACCCCCCACCCGGAAGTGGGGATTGTCCTGATTACATAACTTGTTTAACGTCTGCCAAGTTAAACATGCCCAACTTACCCACATCCAATTTGGTGCCGCCAGCTCCCGGTGCGATCCCGGCTACCGTGCCAAAAGACAGGGTATTGACGGGAGTTGTTTTTCCCTCTGAAACAGATTCCGCAGATATTTTGTAAGAGCCACTAGCGACTTCCTTGCTGTTTTCGTCGAGTCCGTCCCAATCGACTGGAACCACGCCTGGCTTCTGAGCGCCAAGTTGCAGCGTGCGCACTACGTTGTTTGCCCCGTCTTTGATTTGCACCTTAACGGAGTCGGCGCTCTGGGTTATATCCAGGCCAGCCACTGCTTTACCATTATTCAGCTCGATGTTCGAGCCGGGAACCAGTGCACCATGTCCGATCATGCTGGTGGCCGACAGAGCTTGTCCGGCTGACATGCTGTCAGTCAGCGCCTTCAGCGTCGAATTAACTTTATCGATACCGCTAACGGTGCTGAGTTGCGCCATTTGCGAAGTGACTTGCGCGTTATCCATCGGATTCAGCGGGTCTTGATTTTTCATTTGCGTTACCAACAACTTCAAGAAACGATCTTGAGTATTGGCGGCACTGCCATCGGTGGCCGCAGCCGCCTGTGCTGCCTTATCTACGCCTCTCGCGGGAGCCGCGCCGGCAGGTGCGCCGGATGCAGGCTTGGCCGCTCCCAGTGCCGCTTGAGTTGCCGGGGTCAGATTCGGGCCTTGAACAGAATTAACCATGATTATTCTCCTTATTGACCGATGGTCAGAGTTTTAAGCAAAAGTGCTTTGGAGGTATTCATTACCTCCACGTTGTTTTGATAGGAGCGGGAGGCAGAAATCATATTCACCATCTCGTCTACCGGATTCACATTGGGCATCATGACAAAACCGTCTTTGTTCGCCATCGGATGCTTGGGGTCGTACACCGCCTTCATCGGTGAATTATCTTCCACCACGGCGGCTACTCTAACACCCTGACCCTCCTGTCCGGAAAAGGAGGCAGTACTAAATAATACCTGCTTCGCATGATACGGTTTCCCGTCCGGCCCGCTTGTGCTTTCCGCATTGGCCAGATTGCTGGCAACCACGTTCAGCCGTTGTGACTGCGCAGTCATGCCGGAGCCTGCGATGTTAAATATATTAAATAATGATGATGACATGGTGATTATCCTTGTAATGCTGCCAACACGTCTTTTGCCTGATCGCTCACAAACTTCACGCTTGCTTCGTAGCGCAATGCATTGTCGGCAAACTGCGCTCTTTCTACATCCATGTCTACTGTATTTCCGTCAGCACTGGGCTGGCGCACGGTTCTATATTGCACCGGTGCACCCATTATGGAGTCACCGTTAGCGTTGCCCAAGTGCGCGGATGAAGTCGCCGCCAAGGGTAATTTTGCAGTGCTTCCCGACATGGCACCTTGCAAGGCACTGGCAAAATCAATATCTCTGGCCTTGTAACTAGGAGTGTCCGCATTGGCGATATTTGCTGCGATCAGTTCCTGACGGGCGGCGCGCAGATTCAGCGCCGTCTGATTAAACTGAAACATATTATCGATTCTGCTGGGCATTTCGACTCCCTTTCTAATTCTGACCATTTCCTATGGCTTGCATACTAAACATAGTTGGTATCCGGGCATCTTTCGATTAAAGGTAATAAACTGCGTCTTTTCCCGTTTTAGATAAACCCTATACAGGATGACAATATCGCCATGAAAAAATTGCTCGTTATTATCTATTGCGTTCTGACCGTATATTCTCAGGCTGTGTGGTCCGAGGATAGGCAGGATCACGCCTTGATAAATAAGGTGGTGACAGAATTCGTCCGGGCAAAAACACAAGACATGCCGGGCAAGATATCAATCAAGGTCGAAGACGTGGATCCCCGTCTTGCCCTGTCGGCCTGCCCGCAAATGGAAGCTTTTTTGCCAACCGGCGCATCCATGCTGGGAAAAACCAGCATCGGTGTCAGGTGCAATGAAAAGAACGGCTGGTCTTTATTCCTTTCTGTTTCTATTACCAGCACGATGAATATGCTGGTTTCAAGCACGCCGCTGCAGCAGGGGAAAATTATCGCTGCGGGTGATTTCAGTATTCAATCGGGCGAAATCAGCCAGCCCGGGATCGTCACTGATGAAGCTCAAGTCGTCGGCAAAGTGATCAAATACAGTATAGGTGCCGGTCAGTTGCTGAAACAAGACATGTTTCGCCTGCCCTATGCGGTAACCCAAGGGCAGACGGTGCAAATTCTTTCCGAGGGACACGGCTTTATTCTTCGCTCGGAGGGGGTCGCTATGAGTAATGTCGCTGCTGGACAACCCGTTCAGGTAAAAGTACCATCCGGGAAGCTCATTAGCGGTATAGTGAAAAGCGGCGGAATTGTGGAAGTGGGGCAGTAGTGGTCATTTACTCCGCAGCGGTGTTAAGCTATTGTTTATAGCTGAAATGAAAAAAAGTTGCATTTGTCCCTAAAGTTTTTAGTCAGGCTGCCGATGAGGCATATGAGCAAGTCAGTAATAAGAGGTGATACAAATGAAAATTGAAAATAGTACAGGTTCCTTTATGCCATCGTCGGCAAGCGAGTCGGCTACGCGCGCCTCTGCTGCCAAAGCGGCAGAAACGCCGTCGCCAGCGCAGGGTGTCAGTGTGAATATTGGCTCATCCAGCCAATTGCGCAGCATGGAAAGCAGTGTTGCCGGTGCCCCGATGGTCGATGCAAAAAAGGTTGCCGAGATAAAGCAAGCTATAAGCGAAGGACGCTTTCAAATTAACTCAGCAGCCATCGCTGATAGCTTGATTAATGACGTAAACGAATTAATTAGCGCGGAAGAGCGTTGATCGACAACTCGTCTGATAATTCAACAGCAGGTCTCCCTTCTCATTTAAAAAATGAGCGTGATTTTTTACGCTCGTTTATCGCACTTCTCGAAAAAGAACAGCAAGCATTACTGGTACAGGATAGCGAGCAGCTATTAACCTTGGCCGATGCAAAAAATCAGTCAGTTAACAAACTCGCCGAGCTATCCAATATACGACGGCGGCACATGAATCTGGATGCCGCCAAGTTAGATACTGCCACCTGGATACAAAAAAATGCTCCTTCTTGTCTCGGTATGTGGGATGAAGTGCGTGAACTCGCTGCGCGTGCGCACCATCTCAACCAAACCAACGGGGAAGTCATTCAGCTTAAGCTGCGCAGCAATCAACAGGCACTGACCGTTCTGCTTGGTGCATCACAAAGTGCGGCGGGACTTTACGGGCGGGATGGGCAACCAAGTTTGCCTATAACGGGACGTACGCTGGGTAACGGCTAAGTCTATATTCTATTCAATAAAGCCGTCGGCCAGCAACTCGGCAACTAGGTCTTCATAATCTTGTGCGCCACGGCTCGCAGGCGCATATTCAAACACCGTCTGATTCAAAGAAGGGCTTTCCGCCAGACTGACATTTTCTGAGATGCAAGTTTTGCAGACTTCTTGTCCGAAATGATTCTGCGCCAACTGTAATACATCCCGTGCCATCCGGCGACGTCCATCGTAGCGTGTGAGCAAGTAACGCCGATGGATACGCCGTTTCAATACCGGCTCAAGAGCGGCTAACGATTTTTCAAGTTGCAACGCGCCCCTGCTGGAAAGGTGATCCGCCGAGATCGGGATGATTAAACCGTCGCAAGCGAAAATGGCATTCAGCGATAACACTCCTATCATCGGACAGCAGTCAATGATGAGGGGCATTTCTTTGTTCCCGATGTCTTCAAATTTCAGACAGTTGCTAAGTCGACTGACTACATTTAATCCTTTGCCAAAAAGGGCATCAACTTTAGATAGTTCAGAATGCGATGGAATGATCTTGAGCTGATTATTTGACCGCTGTACCAGTTCGCGCATGGGGCGATTATGCTGAAAAACACTGAGCATGGTTTCGTCCCCGGAGCGTGCAACCACGCCGGAAATAGCACTAAAATGCGCTTGTGGATCCATGTCCAGGCCGTAAGTGGTGCGCCCGGCCTTGATCAAAGCAGCAGCCAGATTAAGAGCGGTTGTTGTTTTTCCAACCCCCCCCTTTTGATTGAANNCGGATAGTCATAATGTAACGAATGGATTAGTTACTATGTTGGAATGCCAGAGTTAACATGCCGAACTATATCAAACATTTGGAGAATATCTGCGGATATTGCAGTCAACAAGGTTTGTGCTCGGTGCCGGTGTAATCGCAGCACGATGGCAGAGAATGGTGATTTTTACGGCTTAAATGGGGATTGAAGCGCTTTGATCTGCTTTTTGGAACCGTATTTTGCTATAGTTCACCCGATAAAAAATTCAGTGAGAGATTTTGATGAACACAAAAAATCATTTTTTAATGCTGGCAGCCGTTGCTATGCTGGCGCTTACCGCGTGCGGATCCAAAGAAGGCGGCGGACCGCAAACGCCTGCAGCCGCAGCGCCCCCTCCCCCCGAAGTGGATGTGGTCACGATGGTTGCCAGTTCGGTGGTGTTGACACAGGATCTTCCCGGTCGTTTGGAAGCATACCGAACCTCGCAAGTGCGCGCACGGGTAGAGGGGATTGTTGAAAAACGTTTATTTGCGGAAGGTAGCGATGTTAAGGCGGGCGCAACATTATTCCACCTTGATGCACGTAATTATCAGGCGGCATTTGATTCAGCCAAGGCCGATGCCGCGCTGGCACGCATGACCATCGAGCGCTATCGTCCATTGCTTGCAGCGAAAGTGATCAGTCAGCAGGATTACGATTTGGCAGCGGCCAAGCTCAAGCAGGCTGAGTCGGCTTTGGCGAGAACACAACTCGATCTGGAAAACACCCATGTGCCCGCACCTATTTCCGGACGGATAGGGCATGCGCAGGTCACGGAGGGCGCGCTGGTCGGGCGCGGTGACGCGACCTTGTTGGCCACCATCGAGCAAATCGATCCCATTTATGCCAATTTCACCCAGTCGGGTGACGATTGGGTGCGTCTGCAACAGGCAATCAAGTCGGGTAAATTAAAGCCCACTTCCGCACCGGTGGAGCTGGTGCTGGATGACGGCAGCATCTATCCGCAATCCGGCAAATTACTGTTTTCCAATCTGGCGGTTGACCCGGGTACCGGCAGCGTGTCGTTGCGTGCCGAATTCCCCAATGCGAAACATGAGCTGCTCCCCGGCATGTTTGCGCGTATCCGTTTTTCGGAAGGCAGCGTCGATGACAGCATCAAAGTTCCCCAGCGCGCAGTACAAATAAACACGCAAGGTCAGTTTGTAATGGTGGTGGACGCGGATGGGAAAGTAGCGCCGCGCCCAGTCAAAATAGGCGATATGGCGGGGAGCGATTTTGTTATAGAGGAAGGTTTGAAACCCGGTGAGCAAGTGATTGTAAACGGTTTGCAGAAAGCACGTCCCGGTTCGCCGGTTAAGGCAGTTCAGTGGAACCCTGCGGGAAATTCTCCGGCTTCCAGCGCATCTGCAACTCCCGCAAAGTAGAGAGGGTAACGTGTTCGCCAAATTTTTCATTGACCGCCCGATTTTTGCCTGGGTTATTGCAATCATCATTTTGCTGTCCGGCGGACTTGCACTGCGCAGTTTGCCAGTTGCATCCTACCCGTCGGTTGCACCGCCGGCCTTGGCGATTACGCTCAGTTATCCCGGCGCTTCTGCACAGGTAGTGGAAGAAACTGCCGTCTCATTGGTCGAGCAGGAATTGAACGGCATCGAGCATTTGCTTTACATGGAGTCATCTTCCGAGTTGGGCCAAGGCACGATTACGCTGACTTTTGAGGCGGGCACCAATCTGGATGCGGCATCGGTCGAGA
>PLYB01000211.1 GCA_003151655.1 Gallionellaceae bacterium
TTACGCTACGCTAACCCGACCTACATATTTGTTTCTGCTGCAGGCACTTCGCGCGGCTTGCGATCTTCGCTAACTGCGACATAGGTCAGCGTGGCCTCGGTCACTTTGACGCAGGTTGGTTTGACCGGATCGCGCTGCGCATACACCTCAACATTCACCGTCAACGAGGTGCGCCCTACTTTAACGATGTCAGCATAGAAGCTCACCAGATCTCCCAAAAACAGCGGCTGCTTAAACACAAATGAGTTTACCGCCACGGTCGCCACTCTGCCGCGCGCCCGGCTGACGGCAGGAATGCTCCCAGCAATATCCACTTGCGCCATGACCCAGCCGCCGAACACATCGCCGGTAATATTGCAGTCTCCCGGCATCGCCACTACGCGTAATGTCGCATGACGGCTGGGTAAGGTTGTCGCTTGTTCACTCATGCTCAGTGTCCCTCATAAAGTTGGTTAATCTCTTTCGCAAAATGTTCGGCCACACGATTGCGTTTCATTTTCAGCGTGGGTGTCATGATGCCGTTTTCTACCGTCCAGGGTTCGGTTTGTAACAGTACGCGATGGATGCGCGCATAGCCCGGAAATTCATTTAACTGTGCGGCAATGCGCTGCAAAGCCCGTTGCTCGACGCGCGTGTCTTTCAGCGATTCCGGCATATCCGGGCGCACGCCTATCTCTTGCGCAAACTCTTTCCACACGAGCGGATTCACTACCGCCACCGCCACCATATACGAGCGCGCTTCGCCCAGCACCATGACCTGCTCGAACAAATTATCGCGTGTGATCGCCAACTCGATGTCCGCCGGAGGGAGTTTTTCACCATTCGACATCACGATGATTTCTTTCACGCGCCCGGTGATGGTGATATGGCCGGACGGGCTGATTTTGGCGATGTCACCGGTATTCAGCCAGCCATCGGCATCGATCAGAGCACGGGTCGCCTCGGGGTTATTCCAATACCCCAGCATCACATTCGGTCCTTTCACCAGCAGGGCATTATGCTCCCCCAGACGAACCTGCACCCCGCGTAACGCCTGCCCCACCGACTCGGGAAAATTATTGTCCGGGTGATTGCCGCAGATGACCGGGCTGGTTTCCGTCAAACCATAACCCTGTAGCACCGGTAGCCCCAAGCCGACGAACATGCGCGATATTTCCGGCGATAATGCGGCACCGCCGCTCACAGCGGTGCGCAAGCGCCCTCCCAGCCTTTCCAATAATTTGCGCGCCACCAGCCTATCCAATAAGGGCCACAGTAAAAATGATGGTTGCCAATGCCCGCGCCCCTGCTGATACAGAAAACGCGCCCAGCCCACATCGACCGCCAGATAGAACAGCTTTTTACGTAACGGCGAGCCTTGATCCAGCGTGGCCGTTATCGCGGCATGGATGCGTTCATAAATGCGCGGCACCGAAATCAATACCGTCGGTTTGATCGTTTGCAAATCTTCGCTCAGCGTTGAAATGGAGCGCGCAAACGCTACCGTCGCGCCCGTCATCGCCGCCAGGTAATAGCCCAGGGTGCGTTCGAAAGCATGCGACAACGGCAGGAAAGACAGCAGCAGGTCGTCAGCTTTCAACGCGAAGACACCCAAACAGGCATGTGCATTGGATAAAATATTCAGATGGCTCAGCATCACGCCCTTGGGTTTACCGGTCGTACCCGAGGTATAAACAATGGTGGCAAGTTGATGGGGATCGGTAAGAGCAGTCGCCTGCAATTGCGCGAATGATGGCAACCAGCCTTCGGTGCTTTGCAGCCTTGCATCAACATTCTGCGCGATGTTATTCAAACTGACAAAACGTTGCACCGAAGTCATTTGAGCGCGCACCGCGCTTAACTCCGACCACTGTTCCTGCGTCTCGATCAACAACACTTTTATATTCGAGTCATGCACGATGTAGGCCACATTCTCAGCCCGGTCAACGGTATACAGCGGCACGACGACCAAGCCCAGCGACAGCGCCGCCTGATCGAAAAATATCCATTCCGGGCAATTGCGCATCATCACGGCAACGCGATCACCGGACTCCAATTGTTCTTTCAGCAATGCGGCCTGCCAGCGGGCAACTTGCTCGCGCACCTCTATCCACGTGAAGGATGCCCATGCGTTGCGATGAGTATCGAAGTAGCGATACGCAACCGCATGCGGCGTGTGCTTCACCCGCTCGATCAATAAGCCGTGCAGGGTGACGGCCTGTTCCGGCGTGATGGCGATACGATGGCTTTCAGTCATAATTTCCACTACCTATTTTTTTAATCAGCACACTGAAAAGTTAAACTATACTAGTTGCGGTGCTTTGCATGCTGAAACTTACCGTAGGTCGGGCTTTAGCCTGACTTGTCGGGTTCACCCTAAAGGGTACAAGAACCTCTTCGAGGGAAACCCGACCTACAAAAGCACGAATCTAGCTCCTATAAAAACAAGTCGTTGTATAACGCGGCTCCCGGTTTCACCGCATAGCGCTCAAAATCCGTTACCCCATCGGCACGCAACACCTCTTCGTCGATAAAGAAGTTGCCATTGCATATTTTGCTATCGCGCAACAGAATGGCATATGCGGCATCGGCCATAATGGCCGGGTAACGTGAAGCATTCAGTACCGCTTCGGGGAAGTTATTTTCGATGGCGGCAGTGGCAATCGTGGTGCGAGGCCACAGACAGTTGCAGGCAATGCCATCTGCGGCAAACTCCTGCGCCATGCCCAGCATACACATACTCATGCCGTATTTTGAAATGGTGTACGCGACATGCGGTGCAAACCATTTTGCATCCATATTAAGCGGTGGCGACATGGTGAGAATATGCGGATTGGCAGCCTGTTTGAGATGCGGGATACAAGCTTGCGTAGTCAAAAAGGTTGCGCGCATATTCACATCCCACATCAAATCGAGACGCTTGGCCGATGTTTGCAAAGTAGGTGCCAGGCTGATCGCGCTGGCATTGTTGAGCAGCACGTCAATGCCGCCGAAATGCGCAGCGGCCTGCGCGACAGCGGCAGCAATGGCCTGCTCGTCGCGCACATCCAGTTGAATTGGCAACGCTTGCCCACCCGCCTGCCGCACCTCTTCTGCAACCGAGTGAATGGTGCCTGACAATTTTGGATGCGGCTCGGCAGTCTTGCCAATGATGACCACCTTCGCCCCGTCGCGCGCGCAACGCAGCGCGAT
>PLYB01000332.1 GCA_003151655.1 Gallionellaceae bacterium
CGATATTAACCTTGAACAAGGATGGCAGTTTTTCCGAAATATTCTATGAGGTCACCGATGCGGGCGACTTCGTGGTGGGCTGGCCGACACAATCTTAATGAAAAAAATAATGGAGTTGATCATGGCGATCCATAAACAAATATTCATCATCGTACTGCTTGTTTTTGTTACTGGCTGTTCATGCAGTCCAGAAGATAAGCAACACCAGACTTCAGCACTCTACGAGAGTATGTTTAGCGGCGGCGAACCCAATATTGCCAAGCTCAACCTGTTCTTTACCAAAATGCCCAAGGGCGGGGATCTCCACAACCATTATACGGGCACCATCTACGCCGAGACTTATCTGGACTGGGTGGCTAAAAAGGGCTGGTGGATCAACCCATGCACACTAAAAATTGTCACCGTACAGGAAAGCGGAAATTGTGCATCGCTCACCGTGCAGCAGCTTATTGCCAACAACACGCTTTACCGAAAACTGTTAACGCTCTGGTCGGACATGGACTATCGCAATCACTTTCACGATCAGCCGCCCCCCGACAGCAACTTCTTTAGTACTTTCGGTTATTTCGGCACGGTCTCCAACGAGTATATGAATGACGGGCTCAATATCATCAAGCAGCGGGCTCTCAAGGAGAACGTCAGCTATATCGAGACCATGCTTTCCAGCGTTCCTGTCAAAAGCGCGGATTATTTCAAACAGGAAGAAGCGCTCAAACTCAGCGCCCAGTTGAGAGCCGCCCAATCGCCCGAGGAAACCGACAAGCTACTCGCGCAAATAAGATCCACTCTTGATGCCAATAAAGACTTTCATAGCGCAGTCGATAATTTCGTCTCAATGGTGACCACCGTTCACCAAGGCATCGACAATGACGTTTTCACGATGCGCTATCAGACTTACGCATCGAGGGTGGCCGATCCGCTGCAAGTCTTCACCAATCTTTATGCCGGCTTCATGGCATCGAGCAAATCGCCGCTGATCGTGGGAGTGAACATTGTTGCTCCCGAAAACAACATCGTCGCCCTGAACGATTACACCTTGCACATGCAGATGTTTGGCTATCTGCACAAACAATACCCGGATGTTAACCGCGCGCTCCATGCCGGTGAGTTAACGCTGGGGATGGTCGAGCCGAAAGACCTGCTGTTCCACATCACCCAGGCTCTCGAAATCGCACACGCCCAAAGGATAGGACACGGTGTCGATCTGCCCTATGAACAAAATTCCACGAAGCTGCTGGAGACGCTGAAGAAAAATGCGACCATCGAAATAAATCTGACCAGCAATCAGTTTATTCTGGGCGTTGCGAAAAATGAACACCCCTACCTTATCTATTCCAGTTACGGTGTGCCGCTGGTTATTTCAACAGACGACTCAGGGGTCTCGCGCAACAACCTTTCCAACGAATATATGCTGCTTGCATCCCGCTATCATCCCTCGTACGCGCGCATAAAAGAATACGCCTATAACAGCATTAAATACTCGTTCCTTTCGCAGAAAGATAAGACTTCAGCCAGTAAAGTTCTCGACAAAAAGTTTTCGGAGTTCGAAGAGGAAATGTCGGAGCTGTATAAAAATCTTAAATAGCATGTCAGGGCATGCACGTGAACAAGTTTATCTCTTGCTGCCCTGGCGCGCAGAAACATTCTCATGTAACGTAGATGTTAGATACGTGTTACTCTAATGCACCACTTCATTTTTCGAGGTCGAGCAAGCCAATGGTGTGTACCCGGATAATTTTTTGTAGTAGGGACTAAAAACATCAAAAGTTTGTCCAGTATCGTTTATAGCGTGCCATTCATACACAAAATCATTTATTTTCGGATCAAACTCTTTATTACAAAGCATCATTTCCCCTGAAAGGCAGAATTTTCTTCCAGCCATTGTTTGTGGACATGAATGAGGAGTCTCACCAAGTGCTGACGAGGTTAATAGCCAGCCAAGCGCAAGCAATACGGTTTTATTCACGCAATTTCCCCGATCAAATGTAAATCAAAGGTTGAAATTTCCATCTGACCTACATGCGCAAGTTACGCATACATGTCAGATAGAAATACGGCTACGACTACTATCGGTGTTGCCAATCATTTGGTATTGATTTGTGATATTCCGGTTTGAAGAGGACAGCTTGCTGCGTATTTTCTTCTCAATACTTTCGTCGAGACCGGTCATCGGGCTGCACAAAATCAAATTCGGGTGGTTTTTATAAAAGTGTCTGGCATCATCATCCAATGCAATCCAATCGCTTGAGCTATCCATAGACTTGGCAAGATATTGCTCAATTTCACATTGCCGCCTGAATGGGATGGCTAGCTGTATCACCGGCGTTACACCGATAACATGAGCGGCGATTTCCGCTGAAAGAAATTTTTTTAAACAACTTAGAGTGTACTGTTCCCTCAAGCCAGAACTGATCACGATCCGACAGTCGGGGAAATCAATTAAGATCGACTCCAGCCGGGCAATAGATGTAAAAGGCTCAGGAATAAATGATGTCGCAATTGGATGAATTACCCCATCAATATCTAAGAAAATAATCACATGGTCTCCTTACCGAATATAAACGTTTAATCTAACTGGTCGTGGATTTTGCAATTGCTAACGGATTATCGCAAAGACGTTGTTTATAACAAGCTATCAGAACAGATAGGTATTATGTAACCGGCTGATTATATTAAAAACAATTCTTCGATATTTGCGCAGAACGGGCACGCTGGTGATTTGATGGGGATTGTTTTTGTGACGCGGGGAAGCTCGACCTGTAACTTTGTCTGTACCAACTCGATAGCTTAAGATTTGGTTTTTATAATTGGGAAAGCCAATGTGACGGTAGTCTGCGAGCCGGGTAATGAGTGAATCGAAATGTTGCCATTGAACGATTGCATAATACGTTTACAAAAAATTAATCCCCACCCATTCCCCCCGGTATCTGCGTGAGTAGTCACCGGATCAACCAGCAATCGATCCAAAATTTCCGGGGGAATACCGGAGCCATTATCAGTAATGCGAATCTGCGGTTGCCCCTCTACCAGCACCGTGAATAAAATCTCCGGCGATGGCTGGTTTTGAATAGCAAGCAAGGAATTACTTAATATCGATGACAGTACCAGCGCAACACAATTCGGCAATGCCGTAATCCTGAAATTCTTCTGTACGTCAACGCGAATCATCACTCGCTGAGCCGATGTCAGCGGATAAGTATCAAGCAAGTCTAAAATCATTTGTTGTGCCGTTGTGCTGGTACGCTGGGAATGTACCGCACCGGCTCCATGCACAGATTCGACAAAGGTTGAAAGTAGCGAAAGGCAATATCTGGCATTGTCGTTTATGGCCAGCGCGGCTTTAGCAATCTCGTTTTGTTGTTGCGGTGACACACTGGAATTTTCGACCCTGCTCTGCACACCTCGTGCAAAATTGCAGATTGCCGCAAGCGGCGTGTTAAGTTCGTGCGCAATAAATGCGAGCGTCTCGTCTATCGCCATTAGTTTCTGCTGCCTTGCACTACGTTCCCGGGAACGTTCACAAGCCCGCAATAAAGTTTGCTTAACTTCGTCAAAATCCAGTGGCTTTTCAATGATTCGAAATACTTCACCAGAGTTCACCGTATCAAGAAGCACTTCACGGTCGGCGTAAGCAGTAACGAGGATACGGATAACATTTGGAAATTCGCGTGCGACCTGACGTAGCAGGTCTCCACCATCGCGGCCCGGCATTCGATAATCAGTGACCAGTATGCCAATCTGATTATCTTTGTCCTGTAATAGCTTGATCGCTGTGTCGGCATCCGCAGCCGTCAACACTTCATAGTCCGCCCCAATAGAGCGGGCGAAATACTTCCGGGCCATTTCCTCATCATCCACATACAGAATAGTGGAGACCTCTTGCTCAAAACTGTCCATCGCTGCGGTCATTTCAAATAATCCGAAAAACAATGCGTAATTTTTTCGCTTCGCTCATTACACTATCCACCATCATACCGCCCCCGGTAAATCAAAAACCATCTTCGTCCATTCGCCAAGCTCGCTCTCGGCATGCAAAGTGCCGCCATGACGTTTTATCACGCTATAGCTGATGCTCAGCCCAAGCCCGAGACCTTGTCCGACTGCACGCGTGGTAAAAAACGGTTCGAATACACGCGCGAGATTTTCAGGCGGGATACCGGGGCCGTTATCCCGTACGATGACTCGCAGCCTGCCTCCCTCCCATTCCGCAGACAAATGGATCGATNNAACTCTGAACGATGAGCCGCAAGCACTGCCATTGCCGCGTTGCTGAACAGATTAACCAACACGCCAATGATCGCGGCCTGGTCCCCTCGCACCATTGCATCGGCGGGTATATCGCGCGTGACGATGATGCCCTTGATTTCGTATCCCACCAGCCGAATAGCAGAATCAACAACCTCATCAAAAACAAAACCGTTTCCGTTAGCGCCGGTTTCACTATTTCGATAAGCGAATGTTTTTAAATCTGAAACGATCTGCTGAACTCGCTGCATTCCCTGTTTGGCATCCTCCAAGCACTCGTTGAGCGATGCGCTGGTCTTGGCGACAGGATCATCCATCGCAATGTTCATTGCCATCAGGCAATAATTAACGGGATTGTTAACTTCATGTATCAGTCCCGCCGAGAGTGTGCCGATTGCGGCCATCTTTTCTTGTTGGAGCATTTGCCCCTTTATTTCGGCAAGGCTTTTGTTGGTCTCTTCAAGTTGGGTATTCTTTTCAGCAACCTCAGCTTGCAAACGGTACAGTGAAAAACGTGCTTTTTCATTGTACTGGGTATACACGGCGCTGAGTACTCCGGCCATTATCAAAAATAATATGTTGACGAGAAATGCACCATGTAACACCAAACTCTCAGGGTGATAAGCGCAGGCAACAACGTAAAGTAAAGCAGTGACGCAGCTAAAGATAATATTTTTCCAAATATCGAATGCCAATACTATGCCTGTCGCGTACATCGCAAAGTTTAGACCCGCATAGTAGATGGAAGGGGCTCCGTCAGTTGTGCCTATCATCCACGAAATCATGATCTGCGGGAGTAACAACCAGGCAAAGGATAGCGATTGAATATTGGCTTTACCCCATTCTGATTCCATCGCAAGAATGACGATGTAGATGAGAATAGAAACGCCAACACGGACTGATGCAAATAAAAGCTGCATATTCGGATATAGAGCATAATCCAATCCGACACCAAGCAAAATAAGTGCAATAGCAGTGTATGCCGCCGCACGACTCGCTGCAAAGCGAACTTCTCTAAGTGCGGTTTCGTATTCTGCTTGTAACTTCTTTTCCATCTAACATTCCCGAATGCAGCCAACAGGCATTCTATGTAAAATACCCTTCAACGTAAAACATTCTTCAACCTACAAAACAGGTGGGGGCTAAACGCTTCCCAAGTAAAAATGGACAATCTATTATCGGTTTATCAACATCCTGCTTTGTCAGTTTTGATAGACGATAGCCAGAGCTTCCTCGACAGTCTTGCATTCCAGCTGAATCCGCAGCTGGCTCTCAAAAAGTTTCACAACCCGCAGGCGGCCATCAATTGGCTGCAACACGCTCATTTTCATTTCTCTCAAAATGAAAATGATCTTATCCACGTTGGTTACGATGAGCAGAGCGACTCTTTCGAGCGGCGCAGCGCCTCAATTGATCTAAATCGAATTTACCATCTAGTCCTGAATCGACAACGTTTTGAAATTCCGGCAGTACTGGTGATTGATTATGCGATGCCGCAGATGAATGGGGTGGAGTTTTGCCATGCGATTCAAGAACTGCCATGCAAAAAAATCCTCTTAACTGGTCAGGCTGACGACAGTATTGCCATCGACGCATTTAATCGCAAATTGATAGATTGCTTCATCAAAAAAAGTGACCCCAATGCCCCGAGTCGTCTGGAAACAGAAATAGTCAAATTACAGAAAGCTTTTTTTAATGTGCAGACAAGCACGCTAAAGGACTTGCTTTCACGTCACTCTTACTCATTTTTAACCGATTCCGCCATGGGAGCGCTCGTTGAACAACTCTCTAGCCGCTACCGCTTTGTGGAATTCTATTTATTCCCGAATCCGGCTGGTATTCTTTTCTTTGACGTTCACGGCAAAGCAACCCTGATGGTGATACAAACCGCGAGTAGTTTAATTACTCAGCTTGAGATTGCGCAGGACCAAGATGCCCCTCCCGAATTGCTCAACGCCTTGCGGGAGTTGCGGTTAGTTCCCTTCTTTTCGGATACTGACGGGGTGTACAGGAATACGATCGGTCAAGATTGGCTATCTTATTGTCTGCCCCCTCAGCTTTGCCAAGGTCGAGAGAATTATTTCTGGGCTCTGTTTGATTTGCCTCCCCAATACTTACAAGACCCCGTGTATTCTTATGCGAATTTTTTACACGATCAATCAGGTGATTTTACAGATTGAGCTATATTGATTTTTCATATCTCGTGATTGAAACTCGCTCGAAGAGCACCATTTTTATCTCAGTAAACAGCGCAGGCGATTACTTGAAGCACAAGTTGGACGAAGCCGCTATCGCGGAGAAATGATTCCCATCGATTTTATTCAAAGCCATAATTCTCCTCGGCCCCGCAAGGGATTTTTTTGTACTTTAGCACGAGGAGGATGTTATGACACACGAATTTCCACAACCATTTGCGCGGCATTATGAGAGCCTACTCAAGCGTTTGAAGCTGCGCGGCATGCAGCCCAAGACGATTGAATCATACAGCCACGGTGTGCGCCGGGCAGCCGCGCATTTCGACTACCGCATAGATGATTTGAACAAAGATCAGTTGACTGATTATTTCGCGCAGATTCTGAATGAGCTGTCGTGGAGCACACTCAAGCATGACTTATATGGGCTGAAGTTTTATTACGCCTATGTGCTGGACAAACCGTGGCCCGGTGCGGAATTGACCAAAGCACCCAAGGTGTCGCGCCTGCCGGACATCGTGACGGTGGAGCAGATGCAGCGCATCGTGGATGCCACGCGGGTGCTCAGCTATCGGGTGTTCTTTTTTATCCTATACAGCATGGGCTTGCGCCTGGGGGAAGGGCTACAGTTGCAGGTTGGCGATATCGATGCGGACAGGATGCGGGGATGCCAAGGGTAACCGGGACCGCCTGGTGCCGCTGCCTGAACATACGCTGGATGTGTTGCGCGAGTTCTGGAAAGTGCACCGCAACCCGGTGCTGTTATTTCCCAGCCGCCAGAAAGGACTCGGGGGCGCATCGGGTGCGACGACGCACATGGATCGCGGCGGCGTGCAACAGGCGTTGCGCCAAGTCACGGCGGATATTGGCTTAAAAAAAGAATTACGCCGCATTGCCTTCGCCATTCCTATGCAACCCATCTGATCGAAGCGGGCGTCGACCTGCTCGAAGTGCAAAAGATTCTCGGCCACCATTCGGTGATCACCACCAGCCGTTACACCCATCTTACCGAACAGCGCAAAGAATTTGCCGAAGAGTACATCAATAATCTGATGAACCGGATCAAGGTAGGCTGGAACAGGGTTGTATGATGCGCCTCGCCGATATTGTGTCCCAATATGCGCCCGCGCTGATCGAACAATGCGGTCACGAACTGCTGCCCAGCCATCTCAAGGCGTTGAGCGCATTTCAGATGTGCCGCAGCGCCGATGCACCCAAGATGCTGCTGTCCTGCGACAGTTGCGACGAATCAAGCTGGCTACCGCATTCCTGCGGCAACCGGCACTGCCCGCAGTGTCAGGCTTATGAGTCGCAGCGCTGGATCGACAAGCAGTTGCAGAAACTGGTGCCGGGCGAGTATTTCATGGTCACGTTCACTTTGCCCGCACAATTCCGTTCGCTGGTGTGGGGACATCAACGCGAGCTGTACGAACTCATCATCCGCAACGCTTGGGCCACGGTGAACACCTTCAGCCAGAACGACAAACGGCTACGTGGCACTACGGGCGCGGTGACGGTGTTGCACACGCACAACCGCCGTCTGGATTTTCACCCCCATGTGCATCTGGTGATGCCGTCGGTCGCGTTTGATGCCGGACTGCGGTTGTGGCGTAACAAGAATTCGGGCTACCTGTTCGACCACAAAGCGCTGGCCAAAGTCTTCCGCGCCAAGATGCTGGGCGGCATCAAACAGGCGGGGTTAAAACTGCCCGATAGCTATCCCGAAGAGTGGGTCGCCGATTGCAAGGCGGTGGGGTCCGGTCAGAAAGCATTGGTGTATCTGGGACGATATTTGTATCGAGGGGTGTTGCCCGAGAAAAACATCGTGTCAAACCGCGATGGCAACGTCACGTTCCGCTATCAGAGCAGCGAAACCCGCAAGATGGAAACCCGCACTTTGAGCGGCGTGGCGTTCCTGAGTCTGATCCTGCTGCATATTCTCCCGAAGGGTTTCAGGCGGGCGCGCAATTTCGGCTTTCTGCACCCCAACAGCCGTCTGGTCAAGCTGGTGCAACTGATCAAACAGGTGGTTGTTCCGCCGCCCAAGCCGCGCCCTGCGGTGAGCTGCACCTGCTGCGGCAAGCCGATGCGGATTGTGCGCACGCGGGTGAGATGCGAGGTGAATACATCACGCAGCCTGGTGCCGATCAGGGAGACAGGCATGTAGCTCAGCGCACCCCGCAAACCTGCTGCA
>PLYB01000305.1 GCA_003151655.1 Gallionellaceae bacterium
TTTTCTCGCTATGAGCGCGGACAAGCCAAGCTAGTGGCCGCAGTCATCAATTTATTCAAGCTGCTGGATAAACATCCTGATCTGATAAAAGAGTTGGTGTAAATCTAACCACGCAGAGGTTAAATTTTTCGGGTGTTGAAATGGAAACGTAGTTTGGTAAGCGACTCGGGCAGAAGTTCGTAATAAGCTCTTGCTTTCGGTTTCTAGGTCAAGCAAAACGGCATTTTAAACGCCGTTCTGTTTTTGTTGCAACTTCAATAGCATATCTACCATACCAATCACAATGTGTCGGTGATGCCGATTTAAGCGAGCCACTTTTTCGTTCAAATCACGCTGCGTTTTTTCATCCACACGAAGAGATTTCTTCGGCATCGTGTTTTCAATTTCATCTCCGTATCGTAACCACACCGCCGACACCCCCAACCAGGTCGCAAGTACTTTAAGCTTTTCTTGTGTCGGAATGGATTCCCCAATCAGCCACTTGCGCGCCGCATGTAGCGTAATGGGCGCGCCAGAATGTATTCGGTTAAATTCACTGGCAAGCCTAGCCGAGGTGCATGGCAGCATTTCCGCCTGCCCCAAGGCAAGTGCCAATCGTTGGCTAAACGCAGCGCGTTCTTGTTCTGTCGTGATTCCCATGCCGCAAGGGTAGTATTCATTGACATTAACAGTCTGTATGTATTTGTTTGACCAATAGTTAAATTTGTGGCATGTTGCGTCCGCAAAATATTGCTAGCTCGGTAAAAAATCAATTACTCGTAATTAAAAATTAGATGCTTGCCAACAAATTAGACACGGCTACAACACCAGCTGTGTCGATGCCGCTGATCAGACGCGCTTGAAACAAAGCCCAACAAGCGCAAGATCAAAAGATTGACTGGGACGATATAAATCTAAAAGGGGAAATCATGGACGCCATCAAAGAAAAAAGTTTGCCGCTAGCTATTGGCTTGAATTTGTTTATTCCAGGACTTGGCTATTTGTATATGGGGAAGTGGTTAATTGGAATTGCCGGCTCAGCGATCATCATTGGTGCATATCTAACAACACCTGCAATTATGGCAGGTCAAGTATGGTTAGTAATGAATGTAATTATGGCAATTGATATGTTCATTCTTTCGCAAAAAAGAAAAAAGGAAATCATTCAGGACAACAGTAAGAAATGTCCTTCTTGTGCCGAGCTCATTTTGAAAGAGGCCAAAGTTTGCAGATTTTGTAACGCTAAAGTGTAACTCTTTGATAAAGAGTTTAAGTCATTGCCAGATTCAATCATTTATTTAGAAAGGGAATTAAAATGCAGCTAAGCAAAATCGTATTTTTTAAACGTATGTCTGCTACCGCAAGCTTAATAGCCATACTGATTTCAATTTCTGGATGTGGAAAAAAAGATGAACCAACTACCTCACCTACCTCATCGAATCAGCCAGTAGCTTCAGTTATACCAGTAACCACAGCAAGCGTGAAGGTGGATGGGTATAAGTCATTTAAGTTTGGAATGAAACCGTCTGCGGTTGCAAAATTACCAGAGTGTACGAAGGATTATGACGGGCTTATTGCACAAAAAGAAGCGGACGAAAAAAATAACCTCCAGGACACAATTCACTCTGTTGAAAATAATATTCTTAATGACAATGATATGTCGCCGGAACAAAAAGCTGATAAAGAGCAATTAATAAAATTGCAATCCGAATTGAATCAAAAGAGCAATAAAGAGGCATTGCTATCACAAGTGCTTTCGTGTTCGATCGAACTATCTGGTGAGCCAACATCCATTATTCTTAATTTTAATGATCAACTTCAACTTCAGACAATTTCAATGTCGTTGGGAGTTTTTACTCAAGAAAAGCTGGTGTCATTGGTTAAAAACCTGCAAGAAAAATACACTCTCGTTTCTTCACCTAGTGATGTAGATATGGCTAATGTGAACAAAGTTAAATCTGGAAAAGCAAGTTATTTCTTTGCTAACAATTCTGTCGAGCTTCAAATATTTAATTATAATAATTCAAAATATATTTCTTTAAGTTACCACGATGCGGGTTCTTCACTTAGAGCGGTGAAAGAGGCTCAAAAAGGTAACGCAAGTAAGAATGATTTGTAAATAAATTCCTCCGCTCGCCCTTTGGCTACCCCGTGGCAAGACCACGGGGTATTACGCCTCAGAAAAACAAAACCGGCGAGATACCTTAATCAAACCCGCAAATCGCGTTGCCTCACGCGCCAAGAGCGAGGGGAATAAGTTAAATGTCTTTGCTACCGGTTGCCCTTTACGAAAGTCCAGCAGATGCCTATTCAGACTGAGAGTTTTTACGCAAACATCACCCTAACGGACGTTCAACTCGCCTCAGCGTACTACCCAATCCTCATTGATCTTGCCAAGCACAAGCATTGCTTGACCTATGGTGAACTCGTCGAGCAAGCAAAAATCATGTACCCAGACAAGTCGGTCGTTCAAAAAGCGATTGCGGTTTCCGCTGGGCGTCGACTTGATGTAGTTCGCATCTTCACATCAGAGCGTGATTTGCCTGATCTCACCTCGCTCATCATCAACAAGGAGCAGGGCGAGTGTGGTATCGGCTTCACGCAACACTTTGACCCGAAGGCTACCCGCGAGAAGGTCTTCGCGCGTGACTGGAGCGAGGTCTCCACGGACTTTGATGGTTTCGTGCAGCATGCCGAATCCGCGATTAAGCCACGAAAGAAGGTTAAGGAACCAAAGGCTCTCGAACTAATGGCGGAGCATTACAAAAACAACAAAAGCACTTTGCCTGTTTATGTACGGGAATTTCGCGAATTGATCGTGGAGCTAATCATGGAAGGCTTCTCTCCTGAGGAGGCATTTGCGCAGGCACAGCCCAATGGCATCCAACGGTCAAGAGAGGCGGGCGAGAATCTGCCCGCCCCTACCTCACGTTAGGCGTCATCATCGCGCATGCTGCCCACCCAATCCTGCTGAGGAAGGAATGAAATGAAACCAAATGTCGGGCACGTCTATGCTGTACTTTGCCACTGGGCAACTGTGGGAAATGCGAGGCCACAAATCTACACACAGTTGTCACACGACTACCATGCACGAACCGACGAGTGGTTTGAGCCGCATGGAAGCTGGGACGCCCACCCTTGGTGAACTCAACAAACTATTGGCTTCTGTTGGCGCTCCTGCATTGTCAGCTCTCGTTTTTCTTCAAGAAACCAAAGAACCCGGGGATGGCTTTTGGGACTGTGCTCCAAATGTTCCGCATCGGCCAAAGAAAGACATTGACCGCCTTACTGAATGGAGCCACATAGTCACGGCTATAGGCAACTATAACTGGCCCACCAAGTTGCCATCAAAATTATCAAACGAGGCTCACAACCCTATATGGGAGCAGGGCAAAGCTGAAGCGGACTACCCCTAAAATTGAACGTTGAATTTCGGCTACGGAGAATTTGAAAGGCGACAGTGTCTTGGCAGTCGTTTTTCGCGGGTGACTGCTTTCAAGAGGTTCAATAATTACTAACTACTCCCCAAGCTTGCAGCTTATCTGCATAACGCATTCCGGCATGAGCCGGGCTGGTTGATGGCAGGCGTTGGAAAGTCAGCGGCGGTAGCTTTTGTTTTCCCAATACGAATTTGTTAAAACTTTGCTCGGCCTTGCTGCCGTTAAAAAATACGTGGGTGACGCGCGGGTGCTGCACAAAGAAAGCGGCAAAGTCGTTTGCCTGCTCGTTACGGATATGCGTATCCAGACTGGTTTCGCGTTCACAGGAAGCCAGCACATCCCACAGCGCGATGTGGGCATCGGTCAACTTTAGTAACCGTTCTGCATAAGGCAACTGCGGATGCGCACCGACGAGTTCGCCCATGATTTTCCAGAAAGCATTCTGCGTGTGGGCGTAGTAGCGGTTTTGTTTGAGCGATTCTTTTCCCGGCATGCTACCCAGAATCAGCACCGTAGCCTTGCTATCGCCAACCGGAGGAAAACAACCGATGAGTACATTGCTGCTTTCGCTCACAACAGCCTCGATAGATCGCCGCGCAGGAAGCCTGCCAGTGGTTGTTCCAAGCCTTTTCCCAGTGCAATGACTTTGAACAGTTCGCCCATTTCGGCGGGACTGGTGAGTTTTTGCAGCTGAGCGGAAAGCGGTGCATAGGCTTTAATATCGTCCGGCGAGACCTCGCTGAGAAAATTCATTACGCCGTTGTTGAGCAGAAAATGCGCCTGCGAGGTGTAGCCCAGAAAGTGCGCGCCGTGGTCGATGGCGGCTTCCGCAATGGCGGTGAAATCGACGTGTGCGGTGATGTCCTGCAAACCGGGCAGATAAAAAGGATCGTCGTGTGCATGGTGGCGGTAGTGGCACATCAACGTGCCCTTCGAGCGTTGCGGGTGGTAATACTCGCGCGCGCCGAAACCGTAGTCGATGAATATAAATGCACCCTTGTCCATGCGTTCGCACAGGCTGGACATTAGTCCGCGTGCGGCGAGAGAGATTTCGCTTAGATAAGGATCAGGCACATTGATGTTTTGTGCGATGGTGAGCAGTTCTGCATTTTCAGGCAATCGGTCTTGCCAGACGAAACGCTCGTCAGCAACTGCTACGCCACGTTCCATCACAACTTGTCCCCTCTCCCCCGGGGGGAGGGCTAGGGTGGGGGAGGTTTTCCAGCACAGCAAATGCACTGGCAGCGCATCCAACACTTCGTTGCCGATAACTACACCGGAAATCTTCTTCGGCAGCGCGTCCAGCCAATGTACGCGTGCAGCAAGATGGGGTAGTTTTTCGCGGATTAAAGTTTGCTGGCGTTCGCGCAGATCGGCGCTGATTTCCAGTATCGAATAACTTTCCGGCAGTGCGCCCAGTTTCTCCAATTCACCTAGAATATCCAGCGCGAGCTTGCCGCTGCCCGCCCCGAGTTCAAGGATGTGCGGGCTGCTGGCTTGCATCACCTCGATCAATTGCCGCGCCAGCGTGCGCCCGAATAATGACGAGAGTTCCGGCGCGGTGATGAAGTCGCCGTCCTGGCCGAATTTACGCGCACCGGCGCTGTAATAGCCCAAGCCAGGCGCGTACAGCGCCAGTTCCATAAAGCGCGCAAAAGGTATCCAGCCGCCTTGTGCGGCAATATCATGGCGGATGAGCTCGCTTAGCCGGGCACTGTGGGCAAGAGCTTCCGCTGAGGGTTGGGGCAGAGATGTGGTCATGGTCAGGTATAATCCGCGAAGATTCCAAGTGTAGTGGAGAGGGCGATGCAAGGCAAAGTGGTGTTAGTGACCGGAGGAGCAAAACGCGTTGGCGCGGCGATCTGCCGCCGCTTGCACGCGGCCGGCGCAAACATCGTGATTCACTATCGCAGCTCGCTGTATGAAGCACTGGCTTTGCGTGCCGAACTGAACGAGCAGCGAGAAAATTCCGCATTCTGCGTGCAGGCTGATTTGCTGGATGTCGTGGCGTTGAGGGCGCTGATCGAAGAGTCGATAAAGTGCTTCGGGCATCTGGATGCGCTTGTCAATAATGCCTCCAGTTTTTATGCCACGCCGTTAGCTGATTTGAACGAGCAGCAATGGAACGATCTGTTGGGCACCAATCTGAAAGCGCCGTTGTTTCTGGCGCAAGCGGCGGCAGCGGAGTTGCGTCGCCGTCACGGCACCATCGTGAACATTGCCGATATTCATGCGGATCGTCCGATGCATGGCCATCTGCTCTACAGTGCCGCCAAGGCCGGGCTGGTCGCATTGACCAAGAGCCTAGCGCAGGAAATGGCACCACAAGTCCGCGTCAACGCCGTCGCGCCCGGCGTGATCAGTTGGCCGGAAGATGCGGAGTGGCAGGATGAGGAACTCCGCCGCAAAATTGTGGCCCACACCCTGCTCAAGCGCGAAGGCGAGCCAGACGATATTGCGCGTACCGTAAAGTTTTTAATCGCAGATGCACCCTATATTACCGGACAAGTTATCTCCGTGGACGGCGGGCGTAGTATCAACATATAAACCCTCACCACAGAGGCACAGAGACACAGAGAACTACAAATCATCATGCACCGAAGCTTGAACAATTGGCATCGGTAATCATCAAAGCGTATTTGATTTTCTCTGTGTCTCTGTGCCTCTGTGGTGGATTTTGATTTTTCATTAATTATGAACGACATCATTCAACCCGTCCACTTCGAACATCACTCCAGCAATTTCAATCGCCTCAAAGGGCGGTTGGAGCATCAGGTCGGCAAAGCCATCGGCGATTTCAACATGATCGAAGAAGGCGATACGGTGATGGTGTGCCTGAGCGGCGGCAAGGATTCCTACACGTTACTGGATATTCTGCTCACCCTGCGCAAACGCGCACCGATAGATTTTAAGATCGTCGCGATGAATCTGGATCAAAAGCAGCCGGGCTTTCCTGCTGATGTGCTGCCCGAGTATTTAAAAAAAATCGGCGTGGATTTTCACATCGAAACGCAGGATACTTATTCCATCGTCAAAGCCAAAATCCCCGAAGGAAAAACTACCTGCTCGCTGTGCTCGCGTTTGCGGCGCGGCATTATTTACAAGGTAGCGGGCGATCTGGGGGCGAACAAGATCGCACTGGGACACCACCGCGATGACATGGTGGAAACACTATTCCTCAATATGTTCTTCGGTGGCAAACTCAAAGCCATGCCGCCCAAGCTGGTCACCGATAAGGGTGACCACATCGTCATCCGTCCGCTGGCGTATTGTGCCGAGAAAGACATCGCCCGCTACGCACGCGGCATGGAGTTCCCCATTATTCCGTGCAACCTGTGCGGCTCGCAGGAAAA
>PLYB01000065.1 GCA_003151655.1 Gallionellaceae bacterium
GCCTCCCCTTGTCAGGGGAGGAGCGAAACCAGCCAGCATCAAAAATTGCTTTTGCACTTTTGCATTTACACTACACCAACAATTTCGCAAAATAAAATTGCAGCAGTCTTGTCAGAAAATGAAACGACTTAACCGATAATTTCTCATACCGGTTTAGCCAACTTGCGCAGCGCCACGATCCCGACCGGCTCATCCGCCTGCACCGGCACCACGGCGATACGTTGCGCATATTGTTGTTGCACCGCTTCGAGCTGCGCCCATTCATGTGCCGCGCGCTGTGCCAGCAACGGTGATGCCGGATGCGCAGCCGCGAGACTTTGATTGACGATCCACGCCCACGGCTCGATGCCCGCGCGGCGCAAGTCTTGTTGCAGATTCGCCGCCTCAAGCACGGGTGTAGTTTCGGCCAGCGTCACGATGAGTATGCGGGTGTGCTGCTGATTCTGGAGCTGCATCATCGGAGTGGTGAAATGCGTTTTGTCTTTCATATTGCGCGCGACTTCGCGGTGGTAAGCACCGGTGGCATCGAGCAACAACAGCGTGTGTCCGGTCGGCGCGGTATCCATTACCACGAAGGCGTGATTCGCCTCGCGGATGGCGCGCGAGAATGCTTGGAATACAGCAATCTCTTCGGTGCAGGGCGAGCGCAAATCCTCTTCCAGCAAAGCGCGACCCTGCGCGTCCAGACTTTTGCCTTGGGTGTCGAGGACGTGCTGACGGTAGCGCTCGGTTTCCGCGCGCGGGTCGATGCGACTCAGTGTCAGATTCTCCATCTCACCATGCAGTGTTTCTGCCAGATGCGCTGCGGGATCGGAAGTAGTGAGCTGTACGACATGCCCGCGCGCAGCCAGTTCGACAGCAATCGCTGCCGCCATCGTGGTCTTGCCCACGCCGCCTTTGCCCATCAACATAATCAAACCGTGCCCGGCTTTTTCAAACTCGTCGATCAAGGTACTCAGATCGGGTAACTCGACATCGCGATGCTGCATGGTGCTCGGCCCATTGATAGGTGCGTCACTCAGCAGCGCACGCAGAGCATCGATACCGACCAGATTAAAAGGCAACAAGCTGCGTTTATCCAGCGGCAATGCGCACAACACTTCGGGCATGTCGGCAAGAGCATTTTGCTCACGGCGGAAGATCGCCAGCGCCACCGGATCGTTCGTCTCGCTCTCCGGCATACAACCATTCACTACCAGGTACTGATGCGTCAAACCGATATGCGCTAATTCTTCGCTGGTGCGCGCTGCTTCCTGCAAAGTGGAACGTTGCGCACGCGCCACCAACACCAACCGCGTACGACGTGAATCGGCCAATACCGCGACCGCATCGCTGTAGCGCTGGCGCTGTTTTTCCAACCCGGCTAAAGGGCCGAGGCAAGATGCGCCTTCCGGGTTGTCCTCCAGAAATCCGCTCCACGCCCCCGGCAGTTGCAGCAAACGTATGGTGTGTCCGGTGGGTGCGGTATCGNNTACCGGTCGTGCTCTGGTCCATGAACCCACTCCACGCGGCCGGTAGTTTCAACAGACGCAGGGTGTGTCCGGTGGGTGCGGTATCGAAGATGATATGGTCAAATTGTTCGAGCAGATTTGCGTCAGTCAACAACTCGGTGAATTCGTCGAACGCGGCAATCTCGGTGGTGCAGGCGCCGGAAAGTTGCTCTTCGATACTTTTAACCACAGCATCCGGCAACACACCGCGCACCGGCCCGACGATGCGGTCACGATAAGCTTGCGCGGCGGCCTGCGGGTCAATCTCCAATGCTGATAATCTCTCCACCGCCGGAATGCGCGTGACGATGTTGCCGATGCTGATACCGAACACCTGCCCCACGTTGGAAGCTGGGTCGGTGCTCACCAACAGCACCCGCCTGCCGTCATCCGCCAAGCGCACAGCGGTGGCGCAGGCCAGAGAGGTTTTGCCTACTCCGCCTTTGCCGGTGAAGAACAGGAAACGCGGCGGTTGGGTGAGAAACTTCATAAGTGAACCCTATTGCCCATACACGGTGTCGCAGGTTTTAAGTCCTTCGATAAACTCAAGACGGGCTCCAACAATTCAAACGATGGGTATCGCGTGCTCCACCCATCCTACGCACTGGTGTTCTTAGCAGCATTTATTGCCGGAACAGCAACCGTCAGACTCGACAACCTCGCCGACAAATTCAGGCACACCCGACAGGCGAGCCAATTCTTTACGGCTTGGATAACGTCCAGCCAAGGCAATCTCGCCATCAACCAAAATCAGCGGCAAACATTCAGCACCGGATCGCTCCAGAAATGATTTAACAACCATACTTTCAACAAATGCCATCGGTTGTTGTGCCAGATTAAAACGTTCGATCTGTCCGCCCGATCGCTTTAGCCAATCAACATCCGCGCTGAAGCCTACCAACGCCTGATCGACTTCAGTTCCGCATACGCCCGTACTGCAACACAACGCCGGATCAAATATTTGTAGCTTCTTCATGGTCACTCCTTCAGTCTTGAATACGCCCAATCTCGGCAAGTTTCTCTTTCAGCGTGAGCTTGTCCAATTTTTCGATGGGTAAACTCAGGAACAATTGAATGCGGCGCGCCAATTGATCAGCCGCCTTCTTGAAAGCAGCACGCCGCGCTTCATCACCTTCCACATGCGCCGGATCAGGAATACCCCAATGCGCTGTGGCAGGATGTCCCAGCCACAACGGGCAAGCTTCACCCGCCGCGTTGTCGCACACGGTGAAGATAAAATCGAATTCCGGTGCGCCGGGTGCAGCAAATTCATCCCAGCTTTTACTGCGCAATCCTTCGGTGCTGTGGCCCTGCTGCTGCAACCATTCCAGCGCGCCGGGATTCACTTTTCCGGCAGGCTTGCTGCCCGCGCTGTAGGCCTTGAATTTGCCCTTACCTAGATGATTGAACAGCACCTCGCCCAAGATGCTGCGGGCGGAATTGCCGGTACATAACACCAGCACGTTGTATTGTTTTTCGCTCATTTTTATTTTCCTTTTTAACTTAAACCAGACGAACCGGAACCCCAAAAGTGGTTTTCGTAGGTCGGGTTTTAACCCGACGCTTTTCCTTTGAGCCATGAACCCCGTCGGGTTGAAACCCGACCTACATTTAATGGATTATTGGGATCAACATTTCTTTACCGGTGCGCACTGTGTTGCATCACCCGCGCAGCAATGCTCGGTGAGATAAGCAATGAGCTTGTCCATTTCGATAAAGTTGGCGCTGTAGATCACAAAGCGCCCCTCCGTGCGCGACTTGACAAGCTTGGCGTGCGTCAGCGTCTTCAAATGAAACGACATCGTGGCAGACGGAATGCCCAGCTTTTCCGCCAACGCCCCGGCTGCCAGCCCCTCTTTCCCTATTTGCACCAGCAAGCGAAAGATCGCTAATCTGGACTCCTGCGCCAGAGCTGCCAAAGCATCGACTGCAACATTTATCTTCATCAAAACCACCCGCCGTCATTTCCACGTTTCCAATTATATGGAAATGTTAGCCGCAATGCAAACTGTAAACGAATTGCCGCCGTGCTAGCATAACGCCAGATTTTTACAAAAATATTTTGTTTCACTTGAGGTATGGTATGTGTAATTTGAACTATTGGGGCGGCACGCATGATTGAACTGACTCTCGTCACCCTGGCGCTGTTATTCGTCATCTTTGTGGTCAAACCCGGACGCACTCCGCCGCTGGCCAACCCGATGGTTATCAATCGCCTCGGGCAATATCACATCACCCTCGCACCGCAACTCAATCTGGCGCAACCGCTGATTGAAGACATCGCCAAACAACTCGGCAATCCCGCAGAGCTGGCAGCCAATAGTTCGACACTATGCTTTGAAGTACGCGATGCGGAAGTCAAGGCGCATGGACAGGATTTCTATTTGCTCGCCGTCACCCAACGCAACGGCATGCTGTACTTTCAGGCCGCCGCCTCGCAAGCTGGCGAAGCTCAAATCCGCAAGAATGAGTTACTGGCATTCGCCGACAAAACATTGAGCAACATCCCCATCGCAGGCGACGTGAATGAAAAGCTGAACGAGCACATTATTTCAGCCGCACATAAAGTGGCACAACAACATGGCGGCAGTATCGCTAACTTGTAATTTCAATTTCCGATACCAACAAATATTCCATTTTTCTGTAGGAGCTAGATTCATCTAGCGATGGACGCTTCAATCGCTAGATGAATCTAGCTCCTACAACAAGCCATGCTAATTTCAGGAAAATTGAATCAGATTTGGCATGCTTTAACGCCATAGGACAAACACCTATGTTTTAAAAGCTCCCGCTCAGTCAAAATAGCGGCAACTCCATAACTACCAGCCAAGTCCTTCATGGCAACGATAAGCATACAACGGGAGATGCCGCATGCAATAATCCCTCTCAGGGGGATCATGGCCATGAAAAGAAACGGAAAAAACTCCAAACAATTGCGGCAAGCAGCCGAGGCGCAACTCGCTCACGCGCCCAAGCTGGAACCGCTCCCTGCCGCTGAACTCCTGCACGAACTCCAAGTACATCAAATCGAACTGGAAATGCAGAACGAGCAATTGCGACAGGCACAGGTCGCACTGGAAGAATCGCGTGACCGCCACGTGGATCTTTATGAATTCTCCCCGGTCGGTTATCTCAACCTCGATCACGAGGGCTTGATAAACGAAATCAACCTTACTGCTGCCACGATACTCAAGGTGGAGCGCAACAGACTACCGTACCGCCGCTTTGTCCAATTCGTTGCCCCGTTACCCCAGTGCGGAAGCATAAAGGAGTTCGCTCATGTCCACTGATGCCGCCCCCCCTACTGTCCACTCAACCAAGCTAGCACCGCTGACTGCGTTGCTGTCTGTTGCAGTGGGATGCGTCGTATTGACCGGATGGGCATTCGATATTGCCGTGCTCAAGAGCATTTCACCAGATTGGGTTTCCATGAAGGCAAACTCTGCTGTCTGTTTTATCCTGACGGGAGTTGCACTATTGCTGACCGCTCGCCCAGCCGCAGTTTTCAATCCCCGACACGCTCCTTACTTTCTTCGCCTTGCCAGCTTCGCCAGCTTGATGGTTGGCCTGCTCAGTATATTGACCCTGTGTGAATATGTTTTCTCTTGGAATCCAGGCATTGACCAATGGTTATTTGTGGAACCCGCAGCCACAGTGGGCACGTCGAATCCGGGACGGATGGCACCGGAGACGATCTTGTGTTTTATTTTACTGGCAGTGGCATTGTGGCTCACCAGCGGCGCGCGCAAAACCCGCTTACGCATACTCACCTCGGTGAGTTGCAGCCTGCTGGTGGTGGCTCTCGCGCTGGCGGCGATGCAGTCGTATTTAACGCCGGAGCTCGGCCCGTACGGCTGGTTTGGTCTCTCCATCATGGCGATGCACTCGGCCATATTGTTCGCCATACTGGGCACATCCGTCATTGCCGTTAGCTGGCGGCAAGATATCTTGCCGTGGTCGCTCAGCGGACGCACCTCGGCGGCGTTTGCCTGCGGCATGGTACTGCTGGTATTTGTCGGTCTCAACAGCACCCGCAGCGAATTCATGGCGAAAGAGTTGAATCGCCAGATCGTGTACAGCGAAGAATTGCTGCGCAGTATCGTGGAAATTCAGCTTGAACTTACCGAGGCAGAAGCTCACACCCGTGGCTACATCATTACCGGCGATCAAGGGTTTCTAAATGCCTATCTTGATGACATTGCCGATTACAACAAAAGAATGGATACGTTTCGCCGACTTATCGCAGGCGACCCCTATCAACAACAGATATCCCGGCTTGAGACGGATATTAAATCGTTTCAGCAGTGGTCACAAAAATTCATGGATACCCTGCGAACCGGCATGAGCAGTGCCGCTCGCAGCAAGACACAAACCAATGGTGATGGCCTGTTGGACAGCATCCACGGTACATTTGATCAAATTGAAAACGAGTATCAGCAGCATATCAATGAATTGCGGCAAGAATCAAAAAGCGTGGCACGGCTCTCGTATACCATCATTGCCGTTAACTGCCTCGGCAGTTTACTAATTTTTCTAGGCGTTATATTTCGCCTTAACTTCGCTGTGAATGAGCGCAAACGGGCGGAAGCGGAGTTTCAGAAGTCGAATAAATTTCTCCAAACAATCGTGGAAAATGTGCCTGGCCTTGTATTCTGGAAGGATCGCGATTCACGCTTCCTTGGCTGCAATACTGAGTGTGCAAAAGATGCGGGATACTTAAGCCCTGACGAATTGATTGGTAAAACCGATTTTGATTTGGGATGGAAAGATCTTGCCGGAATGTATCGCGCCGACGATAAAGAGGTAATGGAGTCAGGCGAGTCCAAACTGAGTTACGAAGAACAGCTACCGACTGCCGACGGCAAGATATTCTGGGTGCGAACTTCTAAAGCGCCTTTGCGAGATGAAAACAATCAGATTGTCGGCATTATTGGCGCGGCTCAGAACATCACCGAACATAAGCTTGCCGAGGATCAGTTGAGGGAAAGTGAACTACGTTATCGTTCCCTGTTCGAAAATATGCTGGAAGGCTATGCCTATTGCAAAATGCTATTTGAGCATGACACGCCGCTGGATTTTATCTATCTCAACGTCAACAAATCATTCGAAAAAATCACCGGACTAAAGAATGTGACCGGTAAAAAAGTCACCGAGGCCATCCCCGGCATACGCGCCACCAACCCAGAATTATTTGAAATCTATGGTAGGGCTGCATTGACCGGTCAACCGGCGAAATTTGAGACTCATGTGGAAGCATTGGGTATTTGGTTTTCCATTAAAGTTTACAGTCCGCAGAAGGGATATTTTGTCGCCATGTTCGACGATATCTCCGAACGCAAGCAGGCAGAAGACGCACTACAGCAACGCGAGGCAGAACTCCGAATTCTCGTCGAGCACTCCCCCATCGCCATGATTGTGGATGTCGGAGTGGATGCTGACGAAAAGATTTTGATGATGAACCAGAAATTCACCAAGCTGTTCGGCTATACCATGCAAGATGTTCCCGATGTGCGCCACTGGTGGCCGCTTGCCTACCCGGATGAAAAATACCGGGAAGAAGTTAAGGCCGAATGGATAGCAAACGTTAGCAAGGCCATCCAAAGCCACAGCGACATCGAGCCCATGGAAACCAAGGTCAACTGCAAAGACGGCTCAATCCGGTATATCCGGCTTTCTCTCTCCTCCATAGGGAACAGAAATATCGTCGCGTTCGAAGACCTCACCAAGCGCAGACTGGCGGAGTCACAACTTAACCAACAGCTCGACGAACTGCGCCGCTGGCAAAATGCCACGCTGGGCCGGGAGGCGCGCATCCTTGAACTCAAGCATGAAGTGAACGGACTGCTGCTTAAGACCGGACAGCCCGCGCGTTACCCCAGCGCGGAAGCGGGTGCGCAATGAACATGGATTGTTCATCAGCACGTAGGTCTGGATTAACGACATGTCGGACTGAAGCCTGTCCTGAGCCTGTCGAAGCGGTCCGACCTACGATGATCGTTTATCAGAGGATTTGATATGAACGCAATTACCGCCAATGATCTTGCCGGTGCCATGAATCTGAAGTATCCGACCCCGCTTTATAGCGAAAATGGCCACGGCATTTATTGGCTGGGAAATACGGACGCAACCGCTTTCCGCTGCAATACTTATCTGATCGTGGATCAGCATGAAGCGATTCTGGTTGATCCCGGCGGCAAGCAGTATTTTGCCCAAGTGAGGCAGCGGGTCGCGCAAATTCTGCCGCCGGAAAAAGTCAGCGGCATGGTGCTCTGCCATCAAGACCCGGATGTGGCCGCCTCCATGACAGACTGGCTCGATGTCAATCCGGCCATGCGGGTGTTTACCTCGCCGCGCACCCAAGTGTTACTGCCGCACTATGGCCGCTCGGGCTACCCATATTACGACGTGACGGCAAACCCGGTGTATACCCTTCCCTCCGGTGCCAGCCTGAATTTCGTCGAAGCCCCCTTCCTGCATTTTCCCGGTGCTTTCGTAACCTACGATACCCAGTCGCGCTACCTGTTTTCCGGGGATATCTGGGCTGCGCTGGACCTGGACTGGACGCTGGCGGTGGATTCATTCGCGGAACACATCCCGAAAATGAACCTGTTCCATCTGGACTACATGGCTTCCAATCTTGCCGCCCGAGGCTTCGTCAGGCGCATCGAGCATCTCGCCATCGACGGCATCCTGCCGCAGCACGGTTCGATTCTGGGGCCGCAGCATGTGGCCGCCGCGCTCGATTATCTGTGTAACCTGCGCTGCGGCACCGACATCATTTATGCGGACATGGAGAGCAATCATGGCAGATGACAGCCAATCTGATTTGCTACAACAGATCGAGGCGCTTGAACGCAAGAACAAGCTGCTGGAGGACGGACTGCATCAGGCGGAAAGGCTGCGGCAGATGTTTGACCGCACGGCAAAGGAACTCAAGGCAACCAAGTTGTTGCTGGTACACCATAGCGCAGAGCTGGCCGAGAGCGAAGAGCGTTTCCGCAAGTCCTTTCGGTACGCAGCCATCGGCATGGGGCTGGTAGGCTTGGATGGACGTTGGCTTAAGGCCAATCACGCGCTGTGCCAGATTGTCGGTTATACGGAGCCGGAATTGCTGGAAAAAACTTTTCAGGACATCACCCATCCCGACGATCTTCAATCCGACCTTGATTTAGTGGCACAACTGCTGGCCGGAAAGATAGAGCACTACCAGATGGAAAAGCGCTATTTCCACAAGGATGGTCACCTCGTATGGATACGTCTGAGCGTTTCGCTGATACTTGACGCGCATGGCAATCCCATCCATTTCGTTTCCCAAATAGAGGACATCACCAAGGACAGGCAACTTGAGGAAGGGCTGCGCGCGAGCGAACAAAAATTCATGCAGTTTTTTATGGGGGTTCCCGTTGCCTTGGGTGTGGTCAACCAGGATGGCATCATCACTTATTTTAACCACCGCTTTACCCAGATCTTCGGCTATACCACCGACGATGTACCGACCATTCAGGACTGGTGGCAACGCGCCTACCCGGATGAAGTCTACCGGCAGCGGGTTATGGAGAGTTGGGGCATTGCTGCGGCTAAAGCGGCAAAAGAGGGAACAGATATTGAACTTGCCGGATACAAAGTGACCAGCAAGAGTGGCGCGGAACTCATTACCGAGATAGGGGGCTTCACCTTCGGCGGCAACCTGCTCGCGACCTTTGTTGACATCACCGAGCGCAAGCGGGCGGAAGAGGCGCTGAATAACATGGCAGTGAAATTCAAAACCGTGTTCGAATCGTCTTCCGATGCGATTTTTCTGAACAATGAGAAAGGCTTCATTGACTGCAACGAGGCCGCCGTGCGGATGTTTGGCGGTAGCTCGCACGACGAAATCATTGGCAAACATCCTGGCCAGCTTTCCCCTCCCACCCAGCCCGGTGGCAGAGATTCGATGAGTCTGTCCAAGGAACTCATCGCCGCAGCTTTCAAGGATGGTAGCAACCGGTTCGAATGGATGCATTGTCGGCTCGACGGCAGCGAGTTTCCCGCCGAGGTGTTGCTGACCGCCATGAAACTGGACGGCAAAGCAGTGCTGCAAGCTACGGCACGCGACATCACCGAACGCAAACTGGCGGAAGAAAAAATCCGCAAGTTGAACGAAGAACTGGAAACCAAGGTGCAGGAACGCACACAACAACTGAGGGGAGCGCAGGAAGAACTGCTGCGCAAGGAAAAACTGGCGGTGCTGGGTCAAGTGGCGGGCAGCGTGGGACACGAACTGCGCAACCCGTTGGGCGTGATGAACAACGCGGTGTACTACCTGCAAACAGTGCTTGCCGATGCGGATAGCGGGGTCAAGGAATACCTGAATATCATCAAGGATGAAATCGCCGGTTCCGAGCGCATCGTGTCCGACTTGCTGGATGCCGTGCGCACCCAGCCGCCGCGTTCGGAAGCGGTGGGCGTTGCGAAATTAGTCGGGCAGACTTTGGGCAAACTCACGCTGCCACCTGCCGTGTCCGTCAAGCTGGATTTCTCCAAGACACTTCCTGCTCTGCGGATAGATGCCATGCAAATCCATCAGGTGTTGCGCAACCTCATCAGCAACGCCATCGAAGCCATGCCGGAAGGCGGTACGCTGGAAATCAGTGCGCTTGAGAACACGAAAAACGGAACCGTTAGCATCAAGGTGCAGGATAGCGGCAGCGGCATCGCGCCGGATGTATTGCCCAAGCTGTTTCAGCCACTGTTCACCACCAAGGCTCGCGGCATCGGACTGGGGCTGGTGGTGGTGAAGAACCTGACCGAGGCAAACAGCGGCACGGTGCAAGTGGAGAGCGTAGCGGGAAAGGGCAGCGTGTTTACCGTCACGCTTCCGGCAGCGGATGAAACAGGGGGTGTGATATGAACCCAAGCCAGGAGAGCCGGAACCAAAATGGTGGTTTTCGTAGGTCGGGTTTCAACCCGACGGGGTTCACAGCTCAAAGGAAAAGCGTCGGGATGAATCCCGACCTACGTTGTTTTGTGTTAATGGGGGCGGTATGCCGCTAATCCCTGCTGAGGTCAGCACTAAAGCGTTGCTCAAACGCTTTGCACTAATTTATCTGCCCATCGTTATTGTTCTTTCCGGCATTCTATTGTCGAGCGGACGACTCGACGAACAAAGTCGTATGGAAATAATAAAGGTGCGTGAGAATAACGAAATCGATCTTGCCAAATCGCTAATGAAGCAAGACTTCGAGGGGGTTAATTCCGATCTGCGCGTTGTCGCCAACCTGCCTGTGCTACAGCATTATTTGGACAGCGGCAGTCCGATGCAGCGCGATGAATTGGCCAATTTCTTTTTAGTGCTGTCCAAGGAAAAACGTCACTACGACAAGGTGCGCTATCTGGATGCCAGCGGCCAGGAAGTGATCCGTATCAATTATAACGATGGCAAGCCCGCCATCGTTCCGCACGAGAAGTTCCAGAACAAATCAAAGCGTTATTTCTTCAATGACGCGTTCAGGCTGAACCGGGGCGAAATCTATGTTTCTCCACTGGACTTGAACGTTGAAGAAAATCACCTGGAAATTCCATACAAGCCGACGATCCGCTTCGGCACCCCGGTTTTCGATAGCGCAGGCCACAAGAAAGGCATACTCCTGTTCAATTATTTTGGGAACGATCTGCTCCTGAACTTTCACAAGGCGATGCAAGGAGGAGGCGACCATCGCGCCATGCTGCTCAATCGCGACGGCTATTGGCTGGGCAGTTCCAACCATGCGGATGAGTGGGGCTTCATGCTGGGCAAGAGCGACCACACCTTCGGGCACGATTTTGCCGACGAGTGGCGCACCCTCTCCACGGGCGAGGAGGGAACACTGCTGACAGCAAAAGGTTTGTTCATCTATAGCACAGTCCATCCGCTGCTTTTAGGGCAGCGATCTTCCACGGGTTCCGACTCGATACGTGGATCCAGCCAGAAAGAATTACTGCCGCAAGAATACTACTGGAAAATCATGTCCTTTACTCCGCATGCCGCAATCTCGGACGCGGCCTTCTACAACAAGACCGGTGCCAGAGCATTGCTTGTCCTTGCCTATCTGTTGCTTGCGCTGCTCGCCTGGATCTTCGCCATCGCTATCCTGAGCCGCAAGCAGGCACAGGTCGATCTGCGCCTCGTTGCCGCCACCTTTGAAGCTCAAAATGGCATTCTGATCAGCACTTTTTACAAGATAAGACCCGAGCTTCAATTGCTCTTCATCTTCTGCTCTTCGGCATTGCTCATGGCCGCGTATGAGTTCACGAAGGAATTTATTTTCAAGGGCTCACTGACCTCGTGGGAATCGCATGCGATTACTATTTTAGTAGCCGCTATTCTTGTCACGCGCGCTTCACTGTTCATGCGCAAATTGACGATCAAACTCAGTGAGCAACTAAATATCGCCGCTGTCGCCTTCGAGTCTCAGGAAGGCATACTAGTCACCGATGCCAATAACGTGATAATTCGGGTGAACAATTCCTTCACCGACATCACCGGTTACACTGCTGAAGAAGTCATTGGCAAGAACACGCGCATACTCGGCTCCGGCCTCCATGATGCAAAATTCTTCGCGACGATGTGGGAGACCCTCAATGACATGGGCGCATGGGCGGGCGAAATCCACAACCGGCGCAAGAATGGCGAAACTTACCAGACATCTCTCAATATCACCGCAGTGAAAAATCAAAACGGCATCGTCGCCAATTACGTTTCCACATTCACTGACATCACCGGGCGCAAGCAGGCGGAAGAGATTTTGCGCAAGACAAATGTTGAGCTTAGCCTGTTCCGAAAACTGTTGGACAGTTCCAGCGACGCGATTGAGACGCTTGATCCCATCACGCTACGATTTCTTGATGTGAATGAAAAAGCATGCCGCGACTTGGGCTACAGTCGGGAAGAACTACTATCCATGAGCATTTTCGATATTGATCCCTCATTCGATCAGGATGCAAGAAAAATGATTGGTGAGCAGATACAAAAGACGGGAGCCGCGCGCTTCGAAAGCACCCACCGACGCAAGGATGGAAGCACCTTCGCCGTAGAGATCAGTATTGGCAGTGCCAACCTCGACAATCCCTATGGACTGTGTGTCGTGCGTGACATCACCGAGCGCAAGCTGGTGGAAGAAAAAATCCACGAGCTGAATGAAGCACTTGAAGCGAAAGTTCAGGAGCGCACCAAGCAATTGGTGCAGGCGCAGGAAGAACTGGGGCGCAAGGAAAAACTGGCGGTATTGGGACAGGTGGCGGGCAGCGTGGGGCACGAATTGCGCAACCCGTTGGGCGTGATGAACAACGCCGTATACTACCTGCAGACGGTGCTGGCCGATGCGGATAGCACCGTCAAGGAATACCTGAACATCATCAAGTACGAAATCGCCGGTTCCGAGCGCATCGTGTCCGACCTGCTGGATGCGGTGCGAACCCAGCCGCCACGTCCGCAAGCGGTGGGGGTTGCGGAATTGATCGGGCAGACGCTGGGCAAGCTTACGCTACCGCCCTCTGTCACGGTGAAGCTGGACATCCCCGCAACGCTTCCGGCTCTTCGTGTGGATGCGCAGCAAATCCATCAGGTGTTACGCAACCTCATCAGCAACGGCGTGGAAGCCATGACAGAAGGCGGCATGCTGGAAATCCGGGCAGATGAAAATAGGCAAGACGGAACCGTTAGCGTCAAGGTGCAGGACAGCGGCAGCGGCATGACACCGGAACATTTGGGCCAACTGTTCCAGCCTTTGTTCACCACCAAGGCGCGCGGCATCGGGCTGGGGCTGGTGGTGGTGAAGAACCTGACCGAGGCGAATGGTGGCACGGTGACAGTCGAGAGTGAGATTGGGAATGGAACAACCTTTACGGTAACGCTGCCAGCAGATGACGTAGGTCGGGTTTTAACCCGACATGTCGCTAACCCCGTCGGGTTGAAACCCGACCTACAAGATGCCAGCGGCAGAGAATAGGAAATTATCATGCCAAAAAATCAGCAGCCCTTTTTGAAACGAGTCATGAAACAAGCAGTTTACCGGCTGCTCAAGCTGAGTTCGCTGCGCTTTGCCGTGCTGCTTCTGCTCGTGGCGGTGTTGGTTTCGGTGATGATTGTGCTAACCATCGACTGGTTGTGGGATGGCCGTTTCAACGCCGAGCTGGAGTTTGCGGGTGTGGTCACTCCCTTTTTGGATGGCCTGTTTCTGGTGGTGTTCGTGAACGCGATGCTCGACGAGATCCGTGAAGAAGTGGCGCGGCGCAAGGTGGCAGAGGATGCAATTCGCAGGTTGAGCGAAGAACTGGAGGCGAAAGTTCAGCAGCGCACGCAACAACTGCTGGCGGCGCAGGAAGAACTGGTGCGCAAGGAAAAGCTGGCACTGCTCGGACAAATCGCGGACACGGTGGGGCACGAACTGCGCAATCCGCTGGGCGTGATGAACAACGCGGTGTACTTTCTCCAGACCGTGCTGACCGATGCGGACGATCCCACCAAGGAATATCTGGGCATCATCAAGGACGAGATTGCGGATGCGGAACGCATCGTCTCCGACCTGCTGGATGCCGTGCGCACCAAGCCGCCGCACCCGGAAATTGTGGTGGTTGCCGAGTTGCTGCAGCGCACCTTGCGCAAGTGCGATGTGCCCTCCTCCGTCAGCGTCCGCGCGAACATTCCGCCAATGCTTTCCATCCGGGTTGACCCGCTGCAAATTCATCAAGTGTTGTGGAATCTGATCAGCAACGGTATAGAGGCGATGCCGCAGGGGGGCGAACTGGAAATAAGCGCGGACGCAGACCCGGCGGCAAAAACCGTAACGCTCAGCATCAAGGACAACGGCAGCGGCATTGCGCCGGAACAGCAGGCCAAATTGTTCCAGCCGATGTTCACCACCAAGGCACGCCGCGTCGGGCTGGGTTTAGTAGTGGTGAAGAACCTGACGCAGGTTAACGGCGGCAGCGTGGCAGTGCAAAGTGAATTAGGCAAGGGCAGCATGTTTAGCGTGACGTTGCCAAGCGGCGGTTAGGTTCTGATGTTGCATTACGTACAGGTCAAAAACATTGTCCACGAAAGACACGAAAGGCACGAAAAAATGCAAAAAACTACATGCTGCGAAATATAGCCCTCCGAAGAACTTTTGGCAGGACACCAGAATGGGTGAGGCATCGAGCGAATGCAATCTACGGTCTACGGTTTTATTTCGTGCTTTTCGTGTCTTTCGTGGACAGAATGTTTGTGTTGTTTAGTTTTTCGTGGACGAATTAATTACCGTTTTTTTGGATTAACGAAAGGTACGGAAAAATGGATGGGGAAATTTTGTACCGAGATGAGTGTTATCAGATTCAAGGAGCCGTGTTTGAAGTGTATCGGGAAATGGGATGTGGTTTTCTGGAGGCGGTCTATCAGGAGTGTCTGGGAATGGAGTTGTCAAAACGAGGGATTCCATTTGTAGCGCACCAAGAACTGAGACTTTGTTACAAGGGCGAGCCTTTGCGACAAACCTACATCCCAGACTTTATTTGCCATGAATCCATTATTGTTGAACTTAAAGCACTTGCTGTCACAACGGGAGAACATAAGGCGCAAGTAATGAACTACCTGAAATCGACAGGAATGCGCCTTGGCTTGCTAGTCAATTTCGGTTGCCATCCGAAAGGTACAGTTGAAAGGATTGTGCTGTGAATCGAAAAAGAAAATTTGTCCACGAAAAACACGAAAGGCACGAAAATAATTCAAAAGATTCCATACTGAAAATTGATACCCAATGGATGAATCATTGCACCTACGGTTTTTTTCGTGCTTTTCGTGTTTTTCGTGGACAGAATGTTTTTGTTGTTTTTCTTGGATAGCTTGTATGTTGTAGGCGGGACGATTGGCACTTTGAACAAATAAAAAGAACGGGAGTCAATAAATGAAAATACTGGTAGTGGACGACGATCACCGTATTGTGAAGACGACTTGCGACATCTTGAAAATAAAGGGGTATGAACCCATCGCCGCTTACTCGGGCGAGGAAGGGGTGGAGAAGGTAAAATCCGATCCGCCGGATTGCGTGCTGATGGATATCAAGATGCCCGGTATCACCGGTGTCGAGGCGCTGAAACGGATGAAGGAGATCGTGCCTGCGCTGCCTGTCGTGCTGGTCAGTGCCTACGCGACCGACGACCTCATGGAGGAAGCGAAACGCGCTGGTGCCTATGCCATCCTGAGCAAGCCGCTCAATTTCCCGATGATCCTTTCCTTTCTTGCCCTGCTACGCAAGGAGGAGAGTATTCTGGTAGTGGACGACGACCCCATGTTTTGCCAAGCGCTGAAGGATCTTTTGACCCTGCGCGGATTTCAGGTCGAAACAGAAAGTGAAGCTCAAGGAGTGATGGAACATCTGGAGAATAACTACGAGCTGGCTGTCGTGCTGCTCGATCTCAAGCTGGGGACGCTGAACGGCGTGGATGTGCTGAAGGATATTCGGGCCAAGTATCCCGGCAAGCCGGTGCTGATGATGACCGGTCACCGTCAGGAAATGAGGGATTCGATCGAGCAGGCGCGCAAAGTCGGTGCTTATACTTGTCTGTACAAACCGTTTGAAACAGATGAATTGTTCCGCCTGCTCGAAGAAATCCGGGTTGGGAAATTAAAGAATTTACTGGTGGCATCATGATTTGTAAACCTGGAAAAGCAGTTGTCCACGAAAAACACGAAAGGCACGAAATAAAGTCAAAAACTACATGCTGCGAAATACCCCCCGATGAGCTTTTGGCTGGACACCCGAATGGGTGAGGCGCCGAGCGAATGCAATCTTCGTCCTACGGTTTTTTTCGTGCCTTTCGTGTTTTTCGTGGACAGAATGTTTTTGTTGTGTAGCCTTTCGTGGACAATGGATTTTTTTAAATGAAACAGAAATCAAAAATACTGGTAGTTGATGACGATCCGAATCTCAGGAAGACGCTTGCCGATATCCTGAGAGTCAAGGGCTATGAAATAGCTGTCGCCGCCAACGGCGCGGAGGCTATTGCGGCGGCGGAACAGGCTTCGTTCAGTCTGACGCTGATCGATTTGATGCTGCCGGACATGGGCGGGTTTGAGGTGATGGCGCGCATCAAGGCGATCTCGCCGTTGACCGAGGCGATCATCCTCACCGGGCACGCTTCGATGGACACTGCCATCGAGGCCACCGAGCGGGGAGCATATTCCTACTTGCTCAAGCCCTACCACATGGACGACTTGCTGCAAAAAATCAGGCATGGTGTCGAGCGCCAGCGTTTGGAATGGCAACTGGTGGAGCGCGAGGCGTTGTTCAGTGCCATTTTCAATCAGACCTCCATCGGCATCGAACTGATCGACCCCGAGACCTTGCGTTTTGTCGAGGCCAATCCCGCCGCGTGCCGCATGCTTGGCTATACACACGATGAATTTCTGCAATTGCGCCTGGCCGATACCCAGGCAATTTTGAATGAAGCAGAATTGCTTGACGTGGTACGGCAGGTGGATGAAGCGGGCGGGATGACGATAGAGAACCGTCACCGCTGCAAAAATGGCGACTTGCTGGATGTCGAAGTCAATTCCCGCATGTTGGACTTGCCGGGTAAACGCTTGCTGGTCGGCGTGTGGAGCGATGTAAGCAAACGCAAGCGCCAGGAAACCATGCTGCACTTTCGCTTGAAGCTGATCGATATGGCCGCGCAGGTCGATCACTTGCATTTGATGCAGGCCACGCTGGATATTGCCGAAGAGTTGACGGGCAGCCGCATCGGATTTTTTCACTATGTGGAAAAAGATCAGGACACAATTTCACTGCAAGCTTGGTCAAGCAATACCCTGCAAAATATGTGTACCGCCGAAGGTGCAGGACAACATTACCCGGTGAATCTGGCCGGTGTGTGGGCTGATGCCATCAGAAATAAAGCAGCGGTGATTCAGAACGACTACCCCCATCTAGCCAGCAAGAAAGGCATGCCGCAAGGGCATGCAGTGGTGGACAGATTTGTCAGCGTCCCCATCCTGCGTAATAACCAGATCGTGGCGCTGATCGGCGTGGGCAACAAGCCATCAGACTATGATGAGGCGGATGTCGAGATCGTTGCCCAATTGGCCGATCTGGTGTTTGATCTGATTGAGACCAATAAAACCCAGCGCGCACTGCGCGAAAGTGAAGAGAAATTCCGCAAGATCACCGAATCGGCGCAGGACGCTATCATCATGATGGGAGCGCATGAGCGCATAACCGCTTGGAATGCGGCCGCCGAGCATCTGTTCGGTTATAGCGCAGCCGAAGCAATCGGGCAGGAACTGCATCCGCTGATTACGCCACCCGAGGCACAGCTTGCATTTAAACACGGATTCCCGCATTTTCTGCAGACGGGAACCGGGCCGATCATCGGCAAAGTGTCCGAGGTTATCGCATTGCGTAAAGGCGGCGAAACGTTCCCAGTGGAAGTGTCGCTCGCGTCGTTACAGATCGGGGAACAGTGGCACGCCATCGGTATCTTCCGCGACATCACCGAGCGCAAACGGGCGGATGAAAACTTGCGCATCACGGCCAGCGTATTCGAGAACAGCCAGGAAGGCATCGTGATCACCGATGCCAACAACGTTTTTCTGGATGTCAACCCGGCCTTCACCCAGATCACCGGCTATACCCGCGCGGAGGTGATCGGCAAGAACCCCAGGCTGTTGAATTCGGGGCGTCAGGACAAGGCGTTTTATGCCGCGATGTGGCAATCTTTGCAACAGAAAAAGGTGTGGCGCGGCGAAATTTGGAACCGGCGCAAATCCGGCGAGATTTATGCGGAGCTACTCTCGGTTTCAAGCATCTGCGACGACGCTGGCAGGGTACAACGCTATGTCGGGGTGTTTTCCGACATCAGTTACCTCAAGGCACACGAGTTCGAGTTGAGCCGCATCGCGCATTACGACCCGCTGACCAATATCCCTAACCGGGTGTTACTGGCCGACCGCATGAAGCAGGCTATCGCCCAGACTGCGCGCGAACAAAACATGATGGCGGTCTGCTATCTTGATCTCGACGGCTTCAAGCTCATCAACGACACCTTGGGACACGAGGAGGGCGATCAGGTATTGATCGAGGTAGCCAAGCGCATCGCTAACACCATACGCGGCGGGGACACCGTCGCCCGTTTGGGCGGAGACGAGTTCGTGGTGCTGCTGCTGGGGCTGGAGAAAGGCGAAGAATGCGTGGCAACCATCGAACGCCTGCTCGCGGCGATAGCCCAACCTATCCCCGTCAAGGATCAGTCCCCCACACTGAGCGCCAGCATTGGAGTCAGTATTTATCCGCTGGACGATGAAGACCCGGACACGCTGATGCGCCACGCCGATCAAGCCATGTACACGGCCAAACAATCGGGCAAAAACCGCTTCCATATTTACGATCCCGCGCTGGATCGTCGCGCCCGCGACCAGCACGAATTCCTGACAAGCATCCGCCACGGGCTGAAGCACGGTCAGTTCGAGCTGCACTACCAGCCCAAGATTAACTTGCGCAGCAGACTGTTGGTGGGGGCAGAAGCACTAATCCGCTGGCGGCATCCGGAACGCGGCCTGCTGCTGCCTGCGGAGTTTCTGCTCCCCATCGAGAATACCGAACTCGACATCGAAATCGGCGAATGGGTGATCGCCAGCGCACTCGTCCAGATCAACCGCTGGCATCACGCAGGGCTGGATCTTGAGGTGAGCATCAACATCTCGGCCCATCATCTGGAATCTCCCGGCTTCGAGGAAAAGCTGCGGCAACAGCTCGCACATTACCCCGACATACCGGTGGGCAAACTCCAGATCGAAATTCTGGAAACGGCGGCACTCAATGATATCGTCATCGTGCGCGAAATCATTGAGACATGCCGCAAGTTCGGCGTAGGATTTGCACTGGACGATTTCGGTACCGGCTACTCCTCGCTGACCTACCTGAGCGGCCTGCCGGTGGACGTGCTCAAGATAGACCAGTCCTTCGTGCGCGACATGCTGGAAGACAAGGGTGACATGGCCATCGTGCATGGCATCATCGCCTTGGCGCGCGCATTTGACCGCCAGACCGTGGCCGAAGGCATCGAGACAGAGGAACATTACCGGGCGTTGCTCGACATGGGCTGCGAGCTAGGACAAGGATACGGCATCGCCCGCCCGATGCCGGCGGAAGAGTTGATGAATTGGCAAGCGGGGTGATCCGGGTTTCGATTAATGAAAAACAATTTGTCCACGAAAGACACGAAAGGCACGAAAAAAAACCGTAGGTGCAATGATTCATCCATTGGGTATCAATTTTCAGTATGGAATCTTTTGAATTATTTTCGTGCTTTTCGTGTCTTTCGTGGACAACTGTTTTTAGGTGTTTTTCGTGGAAAAATAGTCGTTTTTAGGTGATTTAAAAATGAAACAGAAATCCAAAATACTGGTAGTTGACGACGACCCGAATCTCAGAAAAACGCTTGGCGATATTCTGAGAATCAAGGGCTATGAAATAGCTGTCGCCGCCAACGGCGCGGAGGCTATTGCGGCGGCAGAACGAGACAGGTTCAGTCTGGCGTTGATCGACTTGGGGCTACCTGATATTCCCGGCCTCGAAGTGATGGCGCGCATCAAGGCAATCTCGCCGTTGACCGAGGCGATTATCCTGACCGGGAACGCTTCGATGGACAGCGCCATCGAAGCCACCAGACAGGGAGCGTACTCCTATCTGCTCAAGCCCTACCAGATGGATGACTTGCTGCGGATCATCACGCATGGCGTCGAGCGCCAGCAGGCACAAGCGGAGATACTCCATTTAGCCTCACTCTCCAGATTGAATCCGAACCAGGTGATCGAAGTCACCCCCTCGGGCGAGGTGACCTATGCCAATCCGGTAGCCGAGAAACTATTTCCCGAGCTGAACTTGTTGGGATGGTCGCACCCGTTGTTGCATGGCTTGTCAGAATTTAACCAGCTTGCGCAAAGCGAGCAACAGGCAGGCGTTATCCGTGAAGTCGCAGTCGGGCAGACAATTTATGAGCTGCATATTCTTTACGTACCCGAGATTGACCTCATCCGTATCTACGGCTTGGACATTAGCGCACACAAGAATGTGCAAGCTAAATTAGAGGAAAGCGAGCGGCATTTCCGTGCGGTTACAGAGTCGGCCAACGATGCCATCATCACGGGTGCGGGTGCGGGTGCGGGTGCGGGTAACATTGTGAGCTGGAACGCTGCAGCGGAACGGTTGTTCGGCTATAGCG